>SVEI01000004.1 GCA_015057445.1 Lachnospiraceae bacterium
ACCATACAAATGCAAGTAGGAACGGGAAAGATGTTACAAAAGTGGAATTTCGAGTACAAAATTTGAAGGTCGCTTTCAAGATGTGAATTTCATTTACAAATCGGGAGGGTCGGATTGCAATCGACCATTTTTTTTGTCCAATAATAAAATATACTGTGAAATTATGCAAGAATATATGTAGAAAATGCAATCTAGATATATTGGGCCAATAAATGTGGTAGTATGTAGATAATTGTAGTTTGTTGTATGGAGGGGTTTATGAAACTGCATTGCATGAATTGTATGTGTGAATATGATGATAGATATGATATATGCCCAGCTTGTGGTTATATAAGGGGTACAAAAGCCAAGGAAATATATCATTTACAGCCTGAAACAATACTAAAGGGGAGATATATAGTTGGAGTTGTGGTAGGTGCTGGTGGATTCGGAATCACATACAAAGCGTGGGATGCTCAGTTAGAGAAAACTGTTGCTATTAAAGAGTTTTTTCCATCAAGTTTAGTTAATCGAGGAAAAGATGGACATCAAATTAATCTATATTCAGAAAAAAATAGCCAAGAGTACGAAAAAGGTCTGCTTAGATTTATGGAAGAGGGAAAAACTGCGGCTAGATATAGTACACATCCAAACATTGTAAATGTCTTTGATATATTTCAAGAGAATAATACGGGATACATTGTTATGGAGTTTTTAGAAGGAATGTCTCTAAAGGAATGTATTCAGACAAATGGAGGAGCTTTAGATGTAGAAACAACTATAGATGTGCTAATAGGAGTAATATCCGCTCTTAAAGCTCTTCACAAAGATAAGATTTTGCATAGAGATATTAGTCCCGACAATATTTTTGTATGTATTGGTAATAAAATTAAACTTATAGATTTTGGTGCAGCAAGACTTAAAAATGATGATGAAAAAACGCTTACAATACAGCTTAAGCCTGGCTATGCTCCACCAGAACAGTATAGAAACAAGGGAAAACTTGGAGCGTATACAGATATATATGCATTAGGAGCAACCATGTATTATGCCATAACAGGTCAGTTGCCACCAGAATCAGTGGACAGGGCAGTAGAAGATAATATGGAAGAGCCTATGAAAATAAATCCCGAGATACCGGAATTTATTAATAACTCTTTGATGACCGCCATGGCATTAAATGCTGAATTAAGATTTCAGAATGTTGGTCAGTTTGAAGATGCTATATTGCATCAAAAGAAGGTTGTTTCAATTAAAAATGAATTAAAGCGAAGAAAAAAAAGACGTGCTATGGTTGCAACTATCCTGTCTGTAATTATCATTTTAGGCGCGTTAATAAGTGTTCGAATTTATAATAAAGTAAAATTTGATGCTACCTTAGAAGAAACTAGTATTGTTGTTTGGCTTCCGTCTGATTCAGATAATGCAGAGGATGTATTTTATCAACGTGTGCAAAACTTTCAGGCTGACTATCCACACATAGAAATTAAAGTAGAGGTAATACCATCAGCACAATACTATGACAGATTGAAGAAAGCTGAAAGTGAAGAAGCTTTGCCAGATTTGTTCGTCAGTACATATGCGGATGAAAATGTATTGAAAAGTACAGTCAGTTTAGATGATGTATTCAAAGTTATAGATGAAGATGAACTATATTTGATGGATGATTATAAAGAATATTTTCCTGATAATAATCAAATGCCTACGGGAGTGGATGTGGCTGTTTTATATGATAATACAGCTGAAGCAGAGGATAAAAAGATTAATGATATAGACTCATTTTGCTCAGGTACTACGGGCTTGCTTGTGGCAGGTACCACAGATTATGATGAGATACAGCTTGAATATGGTGGAAGATATAAGATTGATATTGCTAAGGCTAGTAGTGATAAAAAGTTAACAGCTTGTTTTTTGGAGACATGGAGTGTTAGTAGCTTTGGAGATGATGCTAAGCAGGCTGCAGCTCAGAGAGTAATAGCATATTTGCTAGGAGATATGGGACAGGATGTATATTATGTGCAAAATGGTAATGGAACACCTATTAACAAGGTATGTTTTAGTGAATATATAAAGATTAATTGGGAACTAAAAGACTTAGAAAAATACATGGACACACTTGTTATAGACAAAAGTGATTTGTTTGATTTATCAGATGATTGCGAAAGTATTTTTGACAAGATAGTAAAGTAACGAAAAAGAGGTGGAGAATATGGCTAGAAAATGTATGGGTTGTATGAATGATTACAACGAAAAGTATGATGTATGCCCACATTGTGGATTTATACTTGGTGAAGTATCTGATGAGTCATATCATCTCCAACCTGGAACTATTATTAATAACAAGTATATTGCTGGTAAAGTTTTAGGCTTTGGTGGCTTTGGTGTAACATATATTGGCTGGGATGCAGTATTAGAAAAGAAAATTGCAATTAAAGAGTATTTTCCTAATGAATTTTGTACTAGAGTACATGGACAGGAAAAAGTATCGATATATTCAGGGGATAAGCAAGAGCAGTTTTTGGCAGGAAAGGAAAAGTTTATATCTGAATCAAAGTGTTTGTCAAAGCTTATGGACGTGGATGGAATTGTAAAGGTGCTAGATTGCTTTGAGGCGAATAACACAGCCTATATAGTTATGGAGTATTTAGAGGGACAAACTCTGAAATCAGTGATTGAAGCTCAAGGCAAGCTGGATGTAGATACTGCAATTGAAATGATAAAGCCTATACTGCAAGCTCTTGATAAAGTCCATGAGGCGGGAATTATACATAGAGATATTGCACCAGACAATATTTTTATTACTAATGACGGAAGAATCAAAATAATAGATTTTGGAGCATCGAGATTTGCTACAACAAAGCATAGCAAGAGTTTGGCTGTTATGTTAAAGCCAGGTTACTCACCAGAGGAGCAGTACAGAAGTGGTGGAGATCAAGGACCCTGGACAGATGTATATGCTGTTGCAGCTACATTTTATAAGATGATAACAGGAGTGACTCCTGAGGATGCTATGGATAGAGGCTTAAATGACAAGCTAAAGGAGCCATCTAAGTTAGGGGTTAAACTTGGGAAGAATACAGAAAACAGCATTATGAACGCCCTAAATGTAAAGATAGAGGGCAGAACTCAGAATGCTAAAGCATTTCTTAAGGACTTAGAAGCCGAGGAAGTAAAGCGAGTAAAAATTAAGAATATTAAAATGGATATAGGAAGAATGCCACTTTGGGCAAAGATCACTTGTGGCGTTGCAGTGGCGGCAATAGCCACATTTTTGGTCTTACTTGCAACAGGAGTAATTCATTTTGATATGAAAAAAATGCAGGCAAACTATTTACCAGAGGGTTATACAAGAGTACCAAATGTAATTAATATGACAAATGTTGATGCTGATACGGCATGTAAGACCAATAGTATAATTCTGCAGGTGTATGGTAAAGAGTATTCTGATAGTGTTGAGGCTGATAGGATTTTAGGGCAGCAGTTATATGGTGGTAGTATAGTGAAAAATGATACTACCTTACTTGTGTTGGCCAGCGCGGGTGCTGCTAAAATTGTTGTACCGGACGTGGTGGGGTATATGGAGTCGGATGCTACAGCTATATTGGATGATACAGATTTAGTTTATGTTAGTAAGTATATAGAAAGTAGCATAAAACCAGGTGCGGTAGTAACTCAAAGTATAGAGGCTGAAACTTTAGTTGATGCAGGTACTATGCTGGAGTTAGATGTTTCTACGGGGAAATCATACGACACAAGTGCTGATACAATAGTGCCAGAGGTTGTAAATGTACAATTTGATGACGCTTTGGATGTGGCAGAAGATAGTGCCTTATATATTTATAAAAGTGGAAGTGAGTATAGTCAGACAGTTCCTAAGGGAATTATTATTTCTCAGTCTCCAGAAGCAGGAAAGACTGTAAAGCAGGGAGATGTCATAAATGTAGTTGTAAGTTTAGGTCCAGAAACGGTGATGGTACCAGATGTGCAGTATATGGCTATGAATGATGCGAAGGCAGAATTAGAGACATTGGGCTTAACTGTAAAGATTGAATATGTTGAAGATTTGGTGGTAGTAAAGGACCATGTTGTTTCACAATCAGTAGAGGCAAATACAAGAGTAAATAAAGGAAGTAGCATTACAATCTATGTAAGTAAAGGTAACGTAATGGCAAACGTTGATACTGAGGGAATAACAAGTGATTCATTTATTACTCAGGATGAGCAGGATGCTTACGACGATACACAGCAGACCGCAAATGTACCTTCAAGTACTGAAAGTGCAAATGGTGGAACAACGGAGGCAATTCAATATGAGCCAGTGGAGCAGGTTACAATGGTTTCGGTGCCTAATGTGCTGGGTATGAGCGAGAGTCAAGCTAAGTCAGCACTTGTAAACAGCGGGTTAAGTGCTGCAGTATCATACGCACATTATGAAATGGAAACTACAGGAACTGTTGTTGGACAGAATATTTCATCGGGTACAGAAGTGGCTATGGGAAGTGTCATAAACATTTCAGTGTGTAATAATGAAACCCGCACACAATATCGTTCTAGAAGTATATCTGAGGAGACAACAACAAGTTCATCATCCGCTTTAGATGGTTGGACACTTTATGATACAACGAAAAGCTGGAGTGACTGGGGTGGATGGTCTGAGTGGAGCACAGCATCATTTACCAAAAATGATGCTACTGATGTAGAAAGCAAAACACAGTATCGTTACAAATCAAAAGAAACAAAATCAAGTACAAGTAGTAGTTTAGATGGATGGACACAGACGGGTAGTGAAATAACATCTTATACAGCCTGGAGTGGAAATAAGACCACAACAAGTAGCATTTCAGAAAGCAATACAGTCCATATTGTAAGCTCGTCTACAGTTTATAATTATTATCATTACGATAACAAATATGACTGGGGTGATCCTGGTATTGATTCTGTAGCTTCTGGTAGTGGAAATGGTCAGAAAATAGTTAAAAATTATGCTTACCATACATATTCAACTTCCAAGCCATTACCAAAGAATAATAACTTTAAAGATATAGGCGGAAAGCAGATGTATGGTGGTGTAGGAAGTGGAGCTAAAGCCTGTGCCAATAACTTTTATCTGTGGTTTTTGGCAGGAACTACAACTACATATACATATCAAACTAGAGACCCAATATATACATATTACTACGAGAAAATTAGTGATTACACTGAATGGTCAGATACAGATAAGTCATCTAGTGTAGCTCAACCAGTTAATAAAGAAACCAGAACAATATATCGATATAGAACCCGTTCTGAGATAACTACTTATCATTATAAAAGAAATGTATATGGTGCTTGGTCTGAGTGGAGCGACACACCGGTTACTGAAAGTGGAACACTGGACGTTGAAACACAAGAGGTGTATGTGTATTAATTAATAAGTTACAAATGGGAGAAGAAATATGTCAAAGACAGAAATTAATGAAAGTATTTTGTATTTACAAGTTGGAACAACAATTAAAAATAGATATGTAATAAAAGATGTGCTTGGAGTAGGTGGTTTTGGAATAACCTATAAGGCATATGACAAGGTGTTGGCTTCGGATGTGGCAATAAAAGAATATTTTCCGGCCAGTATAGCAAACCGAATGATGGGCGATATAAATGTCACTCTTAGGACTAGCTCTGACAGACCGGATTATGAGTACGGAATGGCTAGATTTCTTAGAGAAACACAGGATTTGGCTAAGTTTAACAAAGAGAAAAGTATTGTAAGTGTTTATGATTTCTTTCAGGAAAATAACACTGCTTATATGGTAATGGAATATCTTGAGGGATGCACCTTAAAAGAATATTTAGACAATAACGGTGGAAAAGTAGACGAAGAAATGCTTATTCATGTTACTTTTTCTCTTATGGAAGCTTTAGAGGCAGTTCACAAAGTAGGCCTAGTGCATAGAGATGTTAGCCCAGAGAATGTGTATATTTGTTCTGATTCTAGTATTAAACTTATAGATTTTGGTGCTGCAAAGATGGATATGCAAGGAGAATCAAAGACAGTATTTGTTGTTTTGAAATATGGATATGCTCCTATAGAACAATATGCTCGTAAAACTGAGGTGGGACCTTATACAGATATTTATGCCCTTGGTGCGACAATGTATAGGATGGTAACAGGAAAGGCGCCAATAGAAGCTACAATGAGAGCTATGGATGATGAATTGACGCCACCTACTGAATTAAACCAGAACTTACCTAAATATTTAGAAAATGTAATATTAAAGGCTATGTCAATTAGAGCTAGCGATAGATACGCAACTATAGATGATATGCGTCAGGATATTGTAAATGGTAATAATGATACAGCTAACGAAAAAAATCCTAAGATTAGTAGGGAGTTAGAGAATAATATAGCTGCTAGTACAGAAGCAATAATAGATAAAAAAATACAGGGCAACAATAGAAAAAATAAAAGAGGTTTATATGCAGCAATAGGTATTGCTGCCATACTTGTAATAGTAGGTGTTATAGCGGTAATGGTAAATAACAAGAAAACACCAAGTGAAACAACAGGTCAAACAACTACGGAAGAAAAAATAACAGAGACAACAGAAGTTACAACACAGGTAACTACCCAAGAGACCACAGAGGTAACAACAGAAAGTGTAACAGAAACCAATGTTCAAGAAGTACCTGATGACATAATTTGGGAACGTGGAAATATCACTTCTATTCAAGATGTAGTATTTGTGGGTGAAAGTGGATATGCATCATTTTTAGAGGGGTTAAATCCTGAAGGACTGGTATGGGGTAGTCTAAATCCAGATATTGTTAGCATAGATAGCGAAGGATGTATGCAGTACCTATCAGAGGGCATAGCAATTATAACAGCTACTTATGAAGGTAAAACCTATGGTTCTAGAATTACTGTTATTGTAGAGGATGAAAGTGCGTATCCAGTGAAAATTACAGCATCTGTTGATAGTGTTGAATTTCCATTAAATGGAGAAATTAATTATGAGAATCAAATGTGGATAGATTTAGAAATTGAAGGTGAAATTCCACCTAATTCAATGCTAATTCCTATATATACTTCATGGCATGACAATGTTAATATTGGAAGTTTCATTGAAGACGAACACGGAAAGTCATCCATAGGAATATATCCTTATGAAAAAACAGGAGAAGGCAGAATACGATTAATTTTGTATGATGATGAAACTGGAGAAGTGTATGGATTGAAAATCATTCCAACAAATGTATACTAAGTAGGAATTAGATAGGAGAAAAGCTTATGGCACGTATATGCAATAACTGCCACTTTCAGGTTGGCAACGATTATGACATTTGTCCACAGTGTGGTACAGTCTTAGAAAATAATTCAATAGAATATGAATGTCAATTGCTTCCTGGCAGAACACTTAAGGGAAGATATATCATCGGAAATGTAGTTGGATATGGTGGTTTTGGAATAACATATGCAGCTATGGATAATCTTATGAATACACCAGTTGCAATTAAAGAGTACTATCCTTTTGGTTTGGTAGACAGAGATTTTTATTCAGGTGGAATAAGACTATATAGGGAGTCCGACAGAAATGATTTTATGAAGGGCTTAGATAGATTCTTAGGTGAAGCTAGAGAACTTGCAAAATTCAATCATAATAGCAATATTGTCAGTGTATTAGATTTCTTTACCGAGAATGATACTGCATATATGGTAATGGAATTTCTGAATGGACAAACCTTAGATGAGTATATTAAAATGAATGGTGGTACATTGAAGGAACCAATGCTTACCCAAACTATTTTTTCAGTGTGTGAGGCACTTGAGATAGTACATAACGCAGGAGTAATTCATCGTGATATCAGTCCTGATAATATATTTATATGTGCTGATATGACTATTAAAATTATTGATTTTGGAGCTGCAAAGCAGTTCTTTGCAACAGAGAGTAAGACAGTATCTGTTGTATTAAAGCATGGATTTGCACCATCAGAGCAATATGTAAGCAAGGGGAAGTTTGGTCCTTGGACTGATATATATGCGTTAGGTGCTACACTTTACAAGTCAGTAACTGGTACTATGCCTGTAGAATCTGTAGGAAGAATTGTGGATGATGGATTGGTGCCACCATCAGAAATCAATCCTGATATTCCTAAGAGTTTAAGTGATGCAATAATGAAAGCTATGGCCATAAAGGCTCCTGACAGATACCAAAACATTGCAGAATTTAGAGATGCATTGTTAAGCATGGTTGATGAAGAAAGTAATAGAAATGTTAAAGAAGAAGTTAAAGAAGATGTAAAAGAAAAAATTATTGAGGAGAAAAAAGAAACAATAAAAGAAAACAAACCAGAAAAAGAAGTCTCAAAGCCTATCGTTGAGGAAAAAAGGAAGCCTGATATAACTTCAGAATCTAAAAATGCTGAAAAGGAAGTTAAGAAAGAAAAGCCGAAAGAACCATATTCCTATAAAGATAAGGAAAAAGAGAAGTATATTGAAGAAATGAAGAAGCAGGATGAAGTGGATAAGAAGGCTGCCAGAGGTCGCTTCATAAAGTTATTGGCTGTTTTCGCCTTAATAATAATTGCTGTTATTGTAATACTTTCTATAACTAAAAACAAATACTACACAATGGAAGAGTTGAGATTAAGAATAGAAAACGATTCAAAGTATAGTAGTATAGGAATTGTAGATTATGATGCATTTGATGTGGAAAGAGTTATTTTCTTTGGCAATGGTGCAAAAGTAAAAACTCCTAAGGACGAAAAAGTAGAAATTGTAGATGATGGAATCTATATCAAATTCAAGTTAAATAAAAGAATGTCACCGGACGAGAACAAAAATATTCAATTTAACGTTGTATTAGAGAAACTTAATGACAATGATCAATATTCGCCTATGGGATACGGCAATATTTTTATTGAGTCTGCTGTTTATGAGTTAGATGATGGTTCGAAATATGATTTTGTCAACGGAATAAATGGTTATTGTCTCGTGGATATTGGAGACTTGGAGCCTGGTAGATATAGAATGGAAATAGAATCTTTATTGCCAAAAGGAAATGCGATAATTCAAAAAAATGCAGAAATACAATTCACTGTGAAATATTAAATTATATTATCAATAATACGGGAGAGAAAGATAATCATGGAAAGATGTTTATCATGTATGAAAGAATACAATATTGATGATACCACTAAGGGCAAGGAAAATACCTGCCCTTTTTGTGGTTACGAGAAGGGTACACCAACAGAGGAAATATATCATCTGAATCCAGGAACTATTCTTAGAGATAGATATATTTTAGGTGTGGTTATTGGATTCGGTGGATTTGGTATAACTTATAAGGCTTGGGATAAAAGCTTAGGAACAGTTGTGGCAGTTAAGGAGTACTACCCTACGGGAATAGTTCAGAGAGTAATAGGAGAAAACAACGTTTCCATTTATGCAAAGGCCAAGAAGAAAGAATTTTTCGCAGGAATGACAAGATTTATGAGCGAAGCCAAGAATATGGCTCGTTTCTCTGATGTTCCTAACATAGTGCATGTAAATAATTACTTTGAAGAGAATAATACTGCCTACATTGTCATGGAGTATCTTGATGGAGTTACCCTAAAGCATGTATTAGAGGAAAAAGGGAAGCTAAGTGATGAGGAAACCCTTGAGATTATGTTTCCAGTAATGGATGCTTTGCATGCACTCCATCAGGAAAATATATTACATAGAGATATAAGTCCCGATAACATTTTTATCTGTAATAATGGACAGATAAAGCTTATAGACTTTGGTGCGGCCAGATTTTCTGATATAGAAAATGAAATGACCAGGTCCATAATTCTTAAAGCTGGATATGCTCCAGTTGAGCAGTATAGAGCTAAGAGTAAACAGGGTCCCTATACAGATATTTATGCAGTTGGAGCAACTATATACAGATGTATAACAGGGGAAGCACCAGATGAATCTGTAAGTAGAGCGTTGGAGGATGAGCTTAAAGCTCCAAACGAGTTAGATACTAGTATTCCAAAATATATTAGCTCGGCTGTAATGAAATCTATGGCTATCAATGCGGAGCTAAGGTTTGGAAGTATACCACAGTTTAAGAAAGCTCTAGAGCAAAAGAAGGTTGTAAAAAGTGACAAGCAGGTAGTCAAAGGGAGAAAGATAAGAAGGGCTATTGTAATATTATTTTTCTTTATACTTATAGCTATTGGTGGCTTCGGTGCTTACAAGTATTATGAGTATAAGAGTAATAGAATAGTTTTGGAAAAATCAACAATAACTATATGGGTTCCGGTTGAAGTTACAGAGGACACGAAGGATACGGATATAGAAGCAGCTAAGCAGCGAATACATACTATGTCGGAAAAATTTCTTCAGGATCAGCCTAATGTTACATTAGATGTGACTGCAATTCCTGTGGAGGAGTATAACCAACGTTTAGAGGATGCAGCGGAAGTGGGAAATCTTCCTACTCTATTTCTTTCAGACGGAGTTTCGGATTCGATTATAAATGAATCCTTGGTATTAGAAGATGTATACGAATACCTAGATGTATCTAATTGTTATTTTTTAGAAGATTATAAGTCAGAGATATCAGCTGGAAGACAATTCCCAACAGCATTTAATGCTCCTATTGTGTATGTAAGACGAACTAATGGTATAGATATGAATACCGTTTTGATTAATCAGTTTGAACAGTTAGGTTCAGATGGTAGTAAGGGGTACTATATTGACTCTAATTATTATGCTATGAGCTTTAATAGTATAGGCGGTAAATTTTACTTCGGCAAGGATAATGTAATAGACGAAAATACTGTCAATATGTTATCTGATATGATGGAAGAGTATAATTCCAAAAATTATGAGTTTGATGCTGAAAAAACAGAGCAGGATATAGCATTAGAGTTGTTTGAAAATGGCGAGATTACATATTATCTTGCGTCCTTTAACGATAATGATTATATGAGACAGGAAATGCCTGGATTATATGCATTTAGACCTATGAATTCTGAACAAATTCAAGGAGAGTTTGCAATGATGTGGAGCATAGGCAATTCTGCAAATGAGGACCAGGCACTTGCTGCAAAGATATGGTTTAATTACATTTTGGCAGAGAGACCACAGAAGACCATGTTTATATCAGAGAATATGTTGCCATTAAATAAAACAATATATTCGTCTATTAGTGAAATCGATGAAAGTTTTTCTATAATGGCAGATTATACAGATAAAATGGTATTTGATTACGGAAAGCAGGATTATATTGATAGAAGAGAAAAAGCTTTGTATCAGGATGTAATTGTTGGAGATGAAGAATTGGATTCCTGGGTTAAAGAACAGTAAAGAAATATAAGTACAGAGTATCAACAAATTTACATAGGAGAGAACTGTTATGGAAACACAATGTATGGGCTGTATGGAGATGTATGATTATGATTTAGATGCATGTCCACACTGCGGATTTAAGGAAAGTGAATATAAGAAAATAGGTTATCACCTAGCACCACATTCAACTCTAGTGGATACATATGTTGTGGGTAAGGCTATAGGTTACGGTGGCTTTGGTGTTACATATGTGGGATACAATGCCATTTTGGAGAAAAAGGTTGCAATTAAGGAGTACCTTCCAGGAGAATTTGCCACAAGAAGTCCTGGAGATACCACAGTTACGGCCTTTACAGGAGATAAGGAACAGGCATACTACAAGGGCTTAGATCAGTTTGAGCAAGAAGCAAAACGACTTGCTAAACTTAAGAATAAGGATGGTATTGTTGATATATTTGACAGTTTTAGAGCCAATAATACGGTTTACATAATTATGGAATGTTTAGAAGGGGAGACCTTGAAGGACCTTATAAAACGTGAAAAAAAGCTTAGTGTAACTAAGGCAACCAACATAATAGTTGCCGTTTTAGAAGCGCTAAAGGAGGTTCATGAGGACGGTATAATCCATAGAGATATATCCCCTGAAAACATATTTATAACTAAAGCTGGTGAAGTAAAGCTTATAGACTTTGGAGCTGCAAGAAATGCAACCACAGGACTAAGCAAAAGCTTGTCCGTAATAGTAAAGCAGGGCTATGCACCTCCAGAGCAGTATTTTAGTAAGGGAAAGCAGGGGACCTGGACAGATGTGTATGCAACTGCCGCAACCTACTACAAGATGCTAACAGGTATAACACCAGACGATTCCATGGAAAGAAAGGGCAAGGACTCACTGGTACCACCGTCAAAACTAAAGGTAAAGCTTAGCAAGAGACAGGAGAACGCCCTTCTTAATGCTCTAGAATTAGACGTAAAGAACAGAACAGCAACTGTGGATGAATTCTTAAATGGATTAACCGGTGAAAAGGGAAAGGTTAAGAGAACCAAGGTAAAGAAGGAAAAAGTTGACCTAGGAAAGATGTCTCTTAAGACAAAGCTTGCCATAGTACTAGGAGCTGCAACCGTTGCCTGCGCATTTGTTATAGGATATCAGGTTGTAAGAGACAATATAATAAGTGATCAGGAAAGTCTAGAGGATAATCAGGTATATGTACCTAATGTGCTAAATATGTCCTACGAGGAAGCAGAGGCTATACTTACGCAAAATGGCTTAGTGGCAAAGATTACTAAGAGAGAATTCAAGAATGACATGCCACCTAATATAGTCATAGAGCAAGGAATTGTTGCGGGAGATATAGTTGATAAAGGTACAGAAATATCTATTGTTATAAGCAATGGTGGAACAGGTACTTATATAGAAAACTATGTTGGTATGCATAAGGATGATGTAATTAAAAAGTTGGATGAAATTCAAATGTATGCAGACTTTGAAGAGATTGAAAGTGCAGCGGCACCAGGTATTATCGTAAGTCAGGATGTGGCCTATGAAACAGCTGTGCAGAAGGGAACTGTAATAAAGTTTCAGGTTTCAACAGGACTTAATAATCTTGGAGATGAAAATGTAAAGGTGCCAGATTTGGTGGGCAAGACATATGATGAATGTGTAGAGTTACTGAAAGAAAACAAAATCTATATTAAGAGAACAAGTACCACCTATGACGCCAATATACCAGTGGGGCAGATTGTAAGTCAGAATGTGGCTGCTGGAACTAGTGTTAAGACAGGTACTATTATTGAAGTAAATGTCAGTGGTGGAGTTGAAAAGGTTAGAATTCCGAATGTTACAGGTTCAAATATTTCTGAGACTGAGAAAAGACTGACGGATATGGGGTTAAACGTAGTTATTGATTATGATACTTATCAAAAAGGTTACGCATGTACTGTTATAGGATTGGATGTAGAAGAAGGAATTCTAGTTGACAAGGGAACTACTGTTACAATCTATGGAAGAAGAGGTGTGACTTTCAATGCGTATTTGACATATCCAGATAAGGAATTTGGGAATGTGTATAAGGTTGGCGATGAAATAAAAGTTACTATTGAAATGGTTGGCGAGCAAAAAGGAATAAATGCAAACTGGAGAAAGGAATTTGGATTCCAATATAATAATGAATTGCTAGAGTATAAAGGAATTGAAGGAGCTGGGTCAGCAAAACTTATTAATAACCATGAGGAATATGGAGACTGTATGATGATTACCCACAGTTGGAGCGGCGAGTATAATGTAGATACTTGTACGCTTACCTTTGAGGCAATCAAAGAAGGCACTGACGAAATTGGAGTATTTTATTATCAGACATGGATGAATGAAGAAAAAACACGGGCAAACGCTCATCTCTTCACTTACTCTAATATACCATATGATTACACCTTTCTTCAGAGTGTAGATCATATTGTAGATATAGAAATTACAAAGTAATTCGAGGAAAAAACATGGAAACACAATGTATGGGCTGTATGGAGATGTATGACTATGAGTTAGAAACATGTCCACACTGCGGATTTTACTTTGATGCATCAGCGGAGGGGGATACAGATATTTCTGTAGAAGCCTACTTAGTTCCGTATTCAGATGGTAACTATATTACAGAGTTTCATGTCTATGGGAATTATGATATTTTCTCATTTGACGATCAAACACATGATTCAATACATATTAGTATAGAGTAACGAGGAGACAAAAAAGTGACTTATGCAGATATAGTAGTAGCAATTATATATGCTATGCAAATGATGATATGTGTGTTGTTTGCATTGCCCTATAAAAGAAGCAAGAAACATATAATACTGCTTGCTATTGTAACAATAATTGAATATTACTGTGTAAAATTAGCTACTCTTGATATTAGAATTTATTGGTTAGCCTATGTGGTTGAATTTTTTGGAACCTTAGTTGTACTTGCGCTATTCAACAGTGGAAACATATGGCGTAATTTTATGATATCTTGGTTTAATTTCCAGTGTGCAAATGTTTTGATTATAATTGAGGGTGCTATATCAAGCTATTTTATCGATATCAATTCTATTGTAATATTTGGGGCTACTGGAAACGATAAATATGTATTTTTTGAAATATTATTTATGCTTTTTAATGCTCTTGTAGCATTGACAATATCCAAAAAGCTGTTTAAAGAAAACTATAACCCTGAAAATAAGACCTATAAATATATAGTTGCAATAATCGTAATTGTAGGAACTACATTAGGATTAAAGAAAAATCATATGATAGCTGAAGTAAGAGAGGGTTCTGGATTAGGGGTATACAAAATATATACTACAGCCATATTAATTATAATTGTTGTTATGTATTTGGTGGGATATTTCTATAATCTATCAGAGAAAAAAAGACTCTTAAAAGAACGTGAAGAATTAAAAGAGATAATAGAAAAAAATTATAAGCAGTACGAAAATATTGTAGACAGTAACAAAAAACTAGAGAGTATAAAGGATAAAGTTAAGACACTTGATGATATACCGAATATGAATATATCTAATCTATCTTTAAGTGGGAATTTAACATTGGATACCATTATTTCCAATTACGATTCCAAAGCTAGAGAGAATAATATTACCTTTGAGATAAGTATAGCGCCACTAAAAAGCGACATAAGTAGAGATATGAGTTTGGCTACCATTATAGATGATTTGATGGATAAAGCCATAGGTGCATGCTTAAAACATACTAAAGAAAAATGGATATCAATGGGAATTAGACAGGACTCTAGTAACGTTATAATAAAGCTTGAATATAGTAAGCCGGAATCGTACAACATTAAAATGAAGGATATAAAGCTGATTCACAAGATAGTATCCTTCAGAGAAGGAGCAATTGATTTAAATTGTAAAGAAAATGAAGTCCGTGTTGACATACTATTGCCATAATAATTGTGACTGGAGACGAGTGATGAATTACATTTTTATAGCACTATTTGTTATTTCTTTAATTGTATTAACATGTACTATTAAAGACAGACGGCATCTAGAGGAAGAAAGAGAACAACTAGAAAAAATTATTGAAGAAGGAAATAATTTATACGAAAAAGTAGTAAAAGAAAATGAAAGTCTAAGATTTGTGAAGCACGATTATAAGAAACAACAACAGATTTCTAATATAGTCAAGCATACCCAACAGCATTTTGAGCACACTGGGCATAAAATCATCGATATAATTTTGGATACAAAAAAACAAGAAGCAAGGGCAAAAAACATTAGTTTCGATTTTGAGGTGTGCAAGCTTTCGGGGTGGAATATAACAGATGGAGAAACCATTAGTTTGTTTACCAATCTTATAGATAATGCAATTGAAGCAGCAAATAAATCTATAGCGGAAAGGTATATAACACTCACCATTAATCAGATGGATGATAGTATAATTATCAACCTTCAAAATTCAAAGATAGACACTGAAAGGCCTTTAGCCACAGACATGACCACAACAAAAATGGATATGGAAAATCATGGTTATGGAATAAAAATAATAAGAGAAATTGTCCATAATAATAATGGAGAAATTATGATGTCAGATGATATTAACAAATTTACTGTAGAGATAAAATTATGATGTCAGTGGAGGATAAGTTTATGAAACTTATAATATGTGATGATGAGATTGTAGATGCAGAGAAGGCATCTTCTATAATAAAAAAAACAGAAACATATAAAGACTTTGAAATCGAAATTCGAACTCCCCAGGATGTAATGATTGCTGTGGAGGAAGATTTGTTCAAATGCGATATATTAGTTATGGATATACAGTTTGAAGGAGAAAACTATGATGGAATACAGCTTACACAGATGATAAACGAAAAATTCCCAACCTGTAGAATAGTGTTTCTTACTAACATACTAGATTTTGCACCATTTGTATATGAAACTAATCATTGCTATTTTGTGACAAAAGAGAATATTGATATAATGTTACCACGAGCAATAACCAAGGCAGTTGAGGACTATAATAATGTTCAAAATGAGATGATAGAGCTTATTACAAAAAGCCATAAAGTATTTTTGCCTGAGAGTGAAATTGTTTATATTGAAAGACAAGATAGGGTTCTGTTTGTACACACAAACAATGATAGGTATCCGTGTTATCTGTCTCTTAAAAAAATGGAAGGGAAATTAGAAAATACATTTGTTAGATGTCATGGAGGATTTATAGTAAATCTAAGCTATGTATCAGGCGTAGTTGGTACGGAGGTTATATTGAAGGATGGGAATAAGATTCCAATTGGAATGAGATTTTTTGATAGCTTCAAAATGAAATATTTGAAGTATTATTCGGATAGAATGTAATTAGATTATGAAAAACTCACGCTACATATAAGTGGTGTGAGTTTTTTGCATAAAAACTGGTTAAAAATGCAATGGGGAGAAATTTCAAAAATAATTGTGATAATATGACATTATATTTTAAGACAAAGGAGGGAATAATTATGAGATTATTCAAAAGAAAAATCCTGAGCATAATATGTTCAATGGGATTGATTTTAGGTTTATTGATGATTAATTCGATGCCTGCTAGAGCTGAAGATTTACCAGAAGATGGTGGAAGTATGGCTAGAGCGATTAAGATGACCGATGGAGAGGTTTATACTAAAACGTGGGCTAAAAGAAGTCAAGCAAAACATTATAGTACATTTACTATAAGTGAAAGAGGCTATATTACACTTGATATAACAAAGCCATATGATGATGATTATAATTTTGTTAGGCTATATCTTAAAATTTTCAATGATAAAGATGAGATGGTGTTTGATAGTAGAACAGATGGTGATACGACAGCCTCATTGTCAACGGTGTTGAATTTAGGACTTGATCCTGGAACTTACTATATTGAAATGTATCCAGCAACCCAAGAAACGGTGCCAATAACAACGAATTATGGCTTAAAATTTACACAAAGTGTGAATTGGGAAGTTGAACCTAATGGATCGAAAGACTATGCAACAAATGTTGAATTAGGAAAAAAATATTCAGCTATTATTTCAGGCGGAGAAGATAATTTTACACGTTCTGATTATTTCAAGTTTGAGGTGACATCTCCAAATTCAAGTTATAAAATTAGCATAGGGAATTATAAGCGACTTCTTAACTCTGAAAAAGTTCAAATAGGCATAGTAAATCCAGACGGAGACAAAAAGTATTTAGATGGGGAATTTACATATGAAGGAAATGATGGAACAGCATATTATCTTGTAGAAGAACCAGAAGTAGGTGATTGGTATCTTAGAGTATGGGCATCGGATGGAATGTTTGCCTATAATTATATTGAATCATTACCTTATTCTATTACTGTGCAGAAAATCGAAAATCCTCTCACTGTTTCCTACCGTACTCACGTTCAAAGCTTTGGTTGGCAGGGCTTTGTATCCGATGGAGTAATGAGTGGAACTAGTGGCTTAGGAAAGAGACTTGAAGGAATTGAAATTAAGGTTGATAGTGGAAAAGACCTTGGAATTAGATATAAGACTCATGTTCAGTCATATGGATGGCAGAGTTGGAAGTATGATGGAGCAATGAGTGGAACCAGTGGAGAGGCAAAAAGACTTGAAGCTATCTGTATTGAACTCACTGGAGATGACAAAGATAAGTATGATGTGTACTATAGAGTGCATGCACAGTCTTATGGCTGGTTAGGATGGGCTAAGAATGGTCAGCCAGCTGGTACAGCAGGACAAGGAAAGAGACTTGAAGGTATTGAGATAAAAGTGCTTCCAAAGGGACAGCTTCCAGGTGGAACAGTTGGTTACTCGTATATAGAAGTAGGTAAGAGTGCAGACAATTCAAAATCAGCAGGTATGGTAAACTATATGACTCACGTACAGTCCTATGGAAATCAATCATATGTATTTGATGGTTCTGTATCAGGTACTTTCGGTGAAGCAAAGAGACTTGAAGGAATCAAAATTAACGTAAATACTAACAAAACAGGAGTGTCTGGTGGAATTTCATACAGAACTCACGTGCAGACATACGGTTGGCTTGGATGGTCAAGTAATGGCGCATTTAACGGAACAAGTGGAGAAGGCAAAAGATTAGAAGCTATTCAAATTAAGCTAACAGGAGAAATGGCCAATAAGTATGATGTGTACTACAGAGTACATGCCCAGTCATTTGGTTGGTTAGGATGGGCTAAGAATGGACAGTCAGCAGGAACAGCAGGTTACGCAAAGAGACTTGAGGGAATACAGATTGTATTACTTCCAAAGGGTTCATCAGCCCCAAGTGCTCTTCCTGGAACCCCAGGAACAGCATCATTTATACAAAAATAGATATATAATCAAACAAACTCGTAGGACAAGTTGTTCTACGAGTTTTGTTATTTATTACACTTTTTCTTGCAAAAATTACATTTGGGACATATTTGTGAATTTAAACATTATAATCAGAGCAAGATAATTTAAATAATACACAAAAGGGAGGAAAGGTATATGAATGTAATTATTAAAGAAGGAAGTAAAAGTAGCTACAGTGTTAATTTAGAGTCCTATGGAAAGGATGTTGTTAGTTTTGGTAGAAATTCGGATAACGATATTATACTTAATACATCCTGCGTTTCAAGAGTTCACGGTTGTTTTTTCAAAGAAAATGGCGGATGGAAAATCTCAGATATGAATAGTACTAATGGACTGTATGAACATGGCAATAAGATAAAAGAAAAGACAGTAGATAGGAATACAGAAATAATTATCCAGGATTATAAGACGCCAGAAGGAAAGGTTGTATTTACTTTCCAATTTAATGCTAGTCCTATGCCACAGAGAGCAGTTGATAAAAATACATATGTTCCAAGTGCATCTAACGATCTTTTTGTGGATGGAGAAGAAGTTGAAAGAGCTAGGATTGGTAGCGGTTACTTAGATAGTGCTATAAGAGGTGGTGGATTTTCTAAGGGGTATGGCATTTTGTCCAATAAGCGTTTTTATTTTAGAGGCAGATGTTATACAAATGTTAATTCCCATCTTACAAAAACCGATGAAGAGTGGACTGTTGATCTTGAAGATATTACTTCCACAGGATTTGTATATAGGTCTAGTATAGGATTTTTAATTTCAGCTATTATAGTGTTGATAGCTGGATTAGGGATTGCGGTCAGTGAGGAAGAAGGTGGAATTGCTCTGTTGGCAATCCTTGTAGCCATTGTACTTTATGTAATATATTTACTAACCAAACGTGCTATATATTATGTGACATTTGCAGGTGGATGCGTAGGTGTAGATGCATCAAAGTACGGTGGAACTCGTGCTGTCAAAGGATTTGATAGAGTATTAAGACGAGAAAAGGATATAAAGAAAGCCAAGAAAGCATAAGAATAAGTATTAGCAAGCCTTGTAGGAAAAGTTTTCTTACGAGGCTTGTTATTTATTACACTTTTTTTTGCAAAAGTTACATTCTTAAAATATACCATGTGAAAATCTATATAATTTGAATATAGATAAATTCCAAGAGTCCAATTGCGAATATAACAAAATATCATTATTTTATGCAAGAAAACATGCATAATCTGCAATGTGACGTTACTACCTTTGTAAATATGGTAAAATTCTAAGGATGAAAATGGGGTAATTATACTAAAAAATCAGATATAGATACAAGTGGTGCAAGGAGGTTACCGAATGATTACTTATAAAATTCATACCCACGTGGGGAATAGAGAGGTAAATGAGGATAGTGTTGGAGAGCATATGTCTGATGGAAGATACTGCTTTGTGTTGGCTGACGGGTTAGGAGGACATGGAAGTGGTGAATGTGCTTCTTTTGCTGCGGTAAAAACTGTTTTAGAATTGTTCGCAGAGCAGTATAACGAAGAGTTTTTAGATGGGTGTTTTACCTTGGCTCAGGCTAGAGTGTTAGAAGAACAAATTCTTGATAAATCCAAGTCTGACATGAAGACAACCTTAGTTACCTTGGTTATAGATAAAGATAAGGTCAGATGGGGACATATTGGAGATTCTAGACTGTATCATTTTTATAAGAATAAGGTTGCTAGTAGAACCTTGGATCATAGTGTGCCACAGATGTTGGTTAATCTAGGAGAGATTAAGGAGAAGGATATTAGAGGTCACGAAGATCGTAATAGACTTCTTAGAGTAATTGGAACACCTTGGAATAATCATTCTTATGAGTTGTCTGATACGGTACAAGCTAAAAAATGTCAAGCATTCTTGCTTTGTTCAGATGGTTTTTGGGAATTGATAGATGAGAAGGCAATGATTACATATCTAAAGAAAGCTAAGACTGTGGATGAATGGATGGATCTTATGGTTAAAGAAGTTATGGCTAATGGCAAGGATGTAAATATGGATAATAATTCAGCCATAGCCATTTGGATGGAGGGGTAGTTATGAAGAATACAAAAGGTTTAATATTTGGAATAATTATATCGTTATTATTGGTAGTTAGTATGATTACTGTGTTTATGCCTTATGTAAAGATTACTGAATCAGATGTAAAGCATGCTGTTAAGGCTGTTTTTGAGGATTATGAGGACATAGTTGGAGAGATTGCTGATGACTCAGAAGATGAGTGGCTTGGTTCAAGAACTGGTGTAGGAATAATAGACGAACTTACAGGTGATGATTTTGATGTGGACGTTAAACAGATAAAGCATATTAAAGCATTTGTAATGGTTTGTCTTATTGTAGCTTGGGCATTAGCTTTAGTAACTCTTATTCTTACATGGATACTGAAAAAACGTCCAAGATATATATGTACGCTTGTAATATCCGTCATGTCAGCACTGACAATGCTATGTTTGTTTATCTTCCTTCCAAATGTAATAAAAAACAAGCTAGTTGATGCTTTAGAAAATCAGATGTCTATTGAAATAGATGAGATAGAGGAAGAAATTGAAATAGAAACTGATGAGGATTTTGATTTGGATGAAGCCTTTGAAATTATTGGTGGAGAAAGTCTTAGAGATACTGTTATCGCCTGGATAGGAGAGTTCACAAGAGAGTTACTTAATAACACTCTTACATATGGTTATTGGCTATTTATAGTCCTTATGAGTTCTGTAGCAATTGTCTCAATATTTGGAATTATATTTGACAAGAAAGAATTTGTTGCAAAGATTTATGTACTTTCAGGCGCATACAAGGGTGCTTGTATAGATGTTGATTCAAATATTGTGGTTGGTAGAGATCCTAACGTATGTCAACTTATTATGGATGGAGAACAAATTAGTAGAAAGCATTGTAAGATAAGCTTTAATAATAAGACTGGAAAGTATCTTGTTACAGATTATTCCACAAATGGTACATACTACACAAATGGCAACAGACTTGACGAAAATGTCACTTCAGAGATTGATAGTGGAACAATTTTGATATTAGGAAAAAATGGAGACAAACTTAAACTGGGATAGGAGCATTGCTATGACTAGAAGATGTCTTAATTGTATGAAGGAATTTACTATACCTTCAGATGGTGAAAAAAAGTTGTATATGTGTCCACATTGTAGGCACACTGAAGGAACACCACCCAAAGAAATATATCACTTATATCCAGGAACAATCCTATCAGGAAGATATGTTATAGGAACAGTTCTGGGTTTTGGTGGATTTGGTGTGACATATAAGGCGTGGGATAATACTTTAGGAACAGTAGTTGCAGTCAAGGAATATTACCCGACTGGCTTAGTACAAAGAGTGCCAGGGCAAAAGGCTGTAATTGTGTATGAGGGAAGTAGGAGAACAGAGTATTATACCGGATTAAATAGATTCTTAGACGAAGCTAGGAATATGGCTAAGTTTAGTGATAATCCAAATATTGTACATGTGGAGAATTTCTTCGAGGAGAATGAAACTGCATATATTGTTATGGAATATTTGGATGGAATATCTATAAAGGGCTTTCTAAAGCAGGAACATGGAAAAATTGATTGGGAAACAGCGGTAGAAATTATCTGTTCCATTATAGATGCTCTAAGAGCATTGCATAAAGCATCTATATTACATAGGGACATAAGTCCAGATAATATTTTTCTCTGTGATGGTGGCAAGATTAAGCTTATCGATTTCGGTGCAGCTAGATTCTCTGATGAGGAAAAGGAGGTTACCAGGTCCATTATATTAAAGCCTGGCTTTGCTCCACCGGAGCAATATCAGTCTAAGAGTAAGCAAGGTCCATGGACAGATATATATGCTTTGTCGGCAACTTTGTATAGATTAGTTACGGGAGTGCTTCCTGATGAGTCAGTCAACAGAGTAGTTGAGGATGAAGTTGTTGATCCAGTGAATATTGATAACAATATCCCAGATTATCTGAGCAAGGCAATTATGAAGGGTATGGCGCTTAATGCAGATTTGAGATTTAGGAATGTAGACGAATTCAAAGAGGCTATACAGAACAAGACCAAGGTTTTAGATGTTAAAGAGGAACTAAAACATAGAAAACGCAAGAGAATAATTGGTATCGCAGCTGCGGTACTTGTGCTTCTTGTAGGCGGTTTGATGGTGATTAATATTTATAAAAATAAGAAAAGTCAAGTAATACTTGAGGAAGCGGATGTAACCATTTGGTTATGTATAGATGAAAATGAGAATGCTGACGAAGAAAAACAGATGATCCTTGATATGAGTGAGAAGTATCTATCTGACCAAGGGGAAGTAACCATTGATGTTCAGTGCATACCAGCTGACGAGTATAACCAAAGATTAGAGGATGCTATAGCCACAGATGATATGCCAGTATTATATGAATCAGATGCAGTCAGTCAACAGGTGTTAGACAATGCCATAGATGTAGAAGAAGTCTTTGAGTATTTAGAATATGGTCAGGACGAGTATTATTTTCTAGATAATTACAAGAAAGAATTATCAGGTGGTAAGCAGATGCCTATGGGCTTTAATGTACCTGTAGCTTTCGTAAGAAGAGGTAATGAAGCTTCCTTTGATACTATTGAAATAAAAAGCTACCAGCAAATTAGCGCTGATAAGGAAAAGGGTTACTACATTGTGCCACAATACTATGGAATGATTATTAACAGCTTTGGTGGTAAGTATTCTTATTCTGATGGACTTAATGTAGATGATGCATCTAAGACCATGATTAAAAATATCAAATCGGACATGTCTAAACACGGCAAAAATGCTGGTAATCCAGAACAGATGATACAAAGCTTTGCAGATGGACATATTACATATTATATGGCATCAGCAAAGGAGTTTAGACGTTTTAATGATGATGTAGCAGGCTTATATGAGATGCGTCCAATAGTAGCAGATAACTTGTATGGAGAATTCTCAGATATGTGGAGTATTGATAGTGGAGCCAGTGAAGAGGAAATTAAGGCTGCTGAACTGTTGCTTAGTTATATGCTTGCAGAGGGTCCACAGAAGACAATGCACATTGCAAATAAGAATTCAATTCCATTGAATAAAGCGGCTTATCAGCAGTTTGTAAAGAATAATGGAAAGTATGAGATAGTAAATGGATATTTAGATAAACTTACATTTTATCCAGATACACAGTACCAACTAAAGAATACATCACAGAATTTAAGTGAAGATGTGATAGTTGGCGGAGAAGATTTAGAACAGTGGATTAGTGAGAACTAGGAACCAATGATTAGTGTAGTGAGAGGTGTTATGTATGGCAGACAAAATTTGTATGGGATGTATGGAACATTACAATGACAAATATGATATATGTCCACGCTGTGGTTATGTGGATGGTACTGGACCTAGGGAGGCATACCACCTTTCACCGGGAACTATACTTCAAGGAAAATACATTGTAGGAAAGGTAATCGGCTTTGGTGGCTTTGGTGTTACATACATAGGATATAACGCTATTTTAGATAAGAAAATTGCAATTAAGGAATATCTTCCGGGAGAGTTTGCCACAAGAGCAGGAGGTTCCACTGAAGTAACTGTATTTTCTGGAGAAAGAGAAGAACAGTTTGCCAGCGGAATAGTAAAGTTTGTAGACGAAGCAAAGAGACTGGCAAGGTTCAAGCACACACCTGGGATTGTAAGTGTATATGATAGTTTTCAAGAGAATAAAACGGCTTACATAATAATGGAGTATCTAGAAGGAGAGAACTTAGCTACAAAGATTGATAGAGAAGGAAAACTGCCACTAGATGAAGCATTTAATATAATGATGCCAGTTGTGGGAGCTCTTAAAGAAGTACACAAGGAAGGCATTCTTCACAGAGATATTTCTCCGGATAATATTTTTATCACTAATAGTGGAGAAGTTAAGCTCTTGGATTTTGGTGCGGCAAGATATGCAACAACTACACATAGCAAGAGTTTATCGGTAATAGTTAAACCAGGCTATGCACCACAGGAACAATATAGAAGTCGTGGTGATCAGGGAACTTGGACAGATGTATATGCTTGTGCCGCTACACTTTATAAGATGATAACTGGAGTGACGCCAGAGGATTCTATGGAGAGAGGTAATAAGGACACTTTGGTACCACCTTCTAAGCTAGGAATCAAAATTCCTAAGAATAAGGAAAATGCCATAATGAATGCGCTAAATCTTAGGATAGAAGATAGAACTCCTACTGCGGATGCATTTGAGGCAGATTTGTCCACGGATGAAGATGTTAAGCGCAATAAGATAAAGCTTAAGAAGATGGACATTGGAAGATGGCCATTGTGGCTTAAGATTACTACTGGTACGGCTGCAACAGCTATAGCCACATTGGCTATATTACTTATAACAGGCGTAATATCATTTGGCTCCCTTAATATATTTGACAAGGGTGGATTAGATGATGGAACAGTGTATGTGCCTAATGTAGTTAACTATAGTTTACCTGAAGCGGAAAAGAAAACTGATGATGCACAACTCATTACCCAGATAGTAGATAAGAAGAACTCAGATGTTATACCAAAGGATATGGTTCTTTCACAGAATATTCAAGATGGTGAAGTTGTTCA
Source organism: Lachnospiraceae bacterium (assembly GCA_015057445.1). Taxonomy (GTDB): domain Bacteria; phylum Bacillota; class Clostridia; order Lachnospirales; family Lachnospiraceae; genus Coprococcus_C. The sequence continues at coordinate 25,243 of SVEI01000004.1, forward strand.
AATTGGGACAGTTTTAGAGATAACTGTAAGCGCAGGCGGTGAGCTTGTTTATATACCTGATCTTGTGGGAATGACTAAAGAAGAAGCCGTTGCGACACTAGAGAAACTTGGGCTTTACTACCAGGTTGAGGAAGAAAAAAGTGAAGTCGCTGAGAACCACATTTCTAAGCAGGGAGTTGCAGAGGGAACTGCGGTTGAAAAGGGAGAAACAATTATTATAACTGTTTCAACTGGAATAGATGATATAGATGAAGATGAGGAGACAAAGGTACCTGCTCTTGTTGGTAAGAAATGGGAAGATGCTGTAAGTCTGGTATCATCATCCAATTTGTACATCTTCAAATCTGGCTCTGAGTATAGTACCAAGTATCCTAAAGGTCAGATAATATCACAGAGTTTGGCTGCTGGTACAAATGTTAAGCAGGGAACCAGTATAGGAGTAGTGGTGAGTCTTGGTATTGAGAAAACTAGAGTACCTGATGTGCAGTTTAAGTCTCGAACAGAAGCAGAACGACTTATGGCTTCTGCAAATTTGATAATTAGTGTTCAATATGAAGACAGCAAGACAGTGGCTAAGGATCATGTAATTAGACAGAGTATTGAAGCTGGTACAGAAGTTGATATGCAGACTACAGTAACAGTGTGGATTAGTCGTGGTAATCCGGCAGCTGAGAATGCACCAACTACAGAATCAACCAGAACGACAGAAGATGTTCCAGATAATACAGAGCCTACTGTTACTACTACAGTGGCAGAAGGCACAGATAAAGACGATGACATCGTAATAGATAACGATGATACACCTGTAGTACAACCACCACAACCCGAACCAGATGATGGAAATATAGAGGTTCCAAATCTTGTGGGAATGACAGAGTCGCAGGCTAAGTCAGCTCTGACGGACAAGAAACTAAAGGTGGGAGTTGTAAGCTATCAGCATGATGAAACTAAAACAGATGGAACCGTATTGTCTCAAGGTGTTGCTGCTGGAACCAAGGTTGGTAAGAATAGCGAAATCAATATAGTGGTTTGTAATAATGAGCAGTATGTAGAATATAGATATAGAACTAAAACAACTAAGACAGTGACTAATCAGACGCTAAATGAGGGTACATTGGTTGATAGTCAGGAAAGTTGGAGTGACTGGAGTGGGGAAAGCACAAATCCTGTGACAGAAGATGAGTACACAGATGTGGAAACTAGAACTGAAACAAGCTACTTGGATAATCCAGGTGCTCCATTACCAGTTCCAACTCGAAAGTATTCATCAGAGGTTGTATCTTATAACGCAGAAATACATTGGGTTCAGAGATTCCTTAATTCGTACTACGGACCAATTTTAGTAGAAGATGGGAAGTACGGTGGTCTTGGAATGTATTATGTAGGAGTGTTCCAGGGAGAGCAGGGACTTGGTGTAGATAAGTCCATAGGCCCTAATACAACTGCAAGAATGCTTCAAATATGGCGAGAAAGAACAGCAACCACCACAACTTATTATAAGTACCGTACAAAGACAGTTACTAATACCTATGAGATATGGTCAGGTTGGTCTGAGTGGAGTACTACGGCGGTAACAGAAACTACAGACAATGAAGTAGAAACACGAAATGTATATAAGTACTAGGAGATTACATACATATGCTAAATATAGGAATATGTGATGACTCATTAGAGGATACCAATTTAATATACGACCTTGTAACAAAAACGTTGTTCTCTGAGGAAGATATGAAGATAGTAAAGTATAGCTCCGGAGAAGAAGTAATATGCGCTATAAAAAACAAGGAATTCAAATGTAATTTGCTTTATTTGGATATTTATATGCCAGATGTGGATGGATTAGATGTGGCGTCCTTTATTCGTGAAAACAAGGTGGATGTTGACATTATATTTGTAACTAAAACCCCAGAATTCGTGTATAAGGGTTATATGTATAAGGCGTTCTCTTATATTTTAAAGCCAGAAGTAAAACATGATTTGCCAGTGGAGACTCTTAGATATTTAGATGAAATTAGGGAGTCGGAGGAATGTATAAATGTTACATCAGATGGTGTTCAAAGAAGGGTACCAATATCCCAGATATTATACGTTGAAAGTAGTAAGAGAAAGCTAATATTACATTTGAAATCTGAAGATATTCCTTTCTACGCCAAGATGAGTGAGATAGAACCTGTATTAGTCCAAAGAGGATTTGTTAGAGTTCATCAAAGCTATATGGTAAAGGCAAAATATGTAACACGGGCTACAAGCACAGAGGTGATATTAGGAGACATTGATGTGCCTGTTAGCAGAAGATATAGTCAGCAGGTTAATGAAATGTTCGCATAGAAGAATGGAGGTGCAGGATATGGATTCAGAAAGTAAAAGATTTACGGTAACAAGGTCTCTTGCTATGAACAAAGATAAAAGAGGAGCTATTGTTGGACTAAAGGGTTTTCTGGCGGGAAAAATCATACATTTAAACTCTGATAGCTTAAGTCTTGTTGGACGAGATCCGGCTCAGTGTGATGTGGTTATTAAGGGTGATTCAGTCAGCAGAGTACATTTTCATATAAGATATAACTCAGCCACAGAGGATTACACAATTAAAGACTGCTCTAAGAATGGAGTGGTTATAGACGGCAAGTATAAGTTAAAGCCTAATGTGGATATAAAAGTTAATAGTGGTAATAAAATATGGGTTGGCAATAGTGATAATGAGTTGATTTTGGGATAAAAGTTACATATCAGATGTCAAAAGTTACTATCTAAACATAATATGCCATAAGTTAGATATGATTACCTCAACAAGTAAACAACAGTTACAAAGGAGGTAATTATTATGAAGAGAAGATTCAATATTAAGAGAAAAATTAGCAAATTTATGGCAGCAGCATTACTGGTTAATACATTAGCATTTAATGTGGGAGTTTTGGATGTAAAGGCTCAGAACGCAGGTAATGTTATAAACCTAGCAGCATCACAGGTTGGATATCATGAAAAAGCATCCTATAGCAACTTGGATGACTTCAATGCCAATAACGGTTCAGCAAACTATAACAAGTATGCAAGAGACCTTGGTATCGCAAATGGACAACCTTGGTGTGCAACATTTGTATGGTGGTGTATGGCAGCAAATGGAATGCCACAAAGTATTTACCCTCAGAGCGCATATGTACCAACAATTAAAAACTGGTTTGCACAAAGATCTATGTTTGTATACAGAGGAGGATATACTCCAAAGGCAGGAGATTACATAATATTTGGTGATTGTGATCACGTTGGAATAGTAGAACATGTATCTGGAAACTATGTAAACACCATTGAGGGAAATACAAGTAATGCAGTTAAAAGACACTCATATCCACTAGACTCATCATATATCTTAGGTTACGGAATAGTTAATTACAGTGGAGATTTTACAGCACCAACTGTCTCAAATGTAGTTGTTAGCGACATAAGTGAGAGTGGTTATACAATTACATGTACAGTAGATGATGCAGCAGGTCTTAGTTATGTAGCATTCCCAACTTGGACCCATGCCAATGGTCAAGATGATCTAGATAATGAATGGTTCCTTCCATCAGGTAGAAGCTACGGTTCCATAAATGGCAATGTGGTAACATTCAGAGTTGATGCAAGTCAGCACAATAATGAAAGAGGAATGTATGCAACACACATTTACGCACAGGATGTTAATGGCAATAAGGTAGGTCCTGTTTTAGTAGATGTTAACCTTGACAATATACCAGTTCCTAACCCAACACCAGAGGTAAATACAGATGATATATTAAATGATGCAGTAGATGTAGGTGGAGAAATAATATCTGATATAACATCAGAAGAGAATACTGATAACAACACAGGAATAACAGAAGATGTGGCACCAGAAGTAGATTCAGAGGCTACAACAGAGACTGTACCTGAAGTGAATGAAGATATACCTGCAGTAGTGGAACCTGAGACAAGTGAAGAAACAGCTCCAGAAGTAGTACCAGATGAAAATCTAGAAGTTACACCAGAAGTAGTACCAGATGAAAATCTAGAAGTTACACCAGAAGTAGTACCAGATGAAAATCCGGATGTGGCTCCTGAAGTAAATCCAGATGTGGCACCAGAGGTAGTTCCTGAAGATACCCAGGATGTAACAGATAATGTAAATGGAGAAGACGCTATAGATAGCTCAACTAACGAAGAAGTGACTACAGAAGAGGTACCAGAGGAAGTTGTTGATGATAATAATCAGTCAGATATAAATGCTGATAATGTAACAATTAATAATGTTACAAACAACAATATAACAAATAATACAACAACTAATAACATAACTAACAATGTAACAAATAACAATACATACAATTATACAAATGAAGGTGATACATATTATACAGTACAGTATCCAACAGACGCTGCAAGTGCAACTAATACACAGAATTCATCAGACTCAATGTCAAATTGGGCTAATGATTTCCTTCAAGATTTAATGGCTACCGAGTTAGCAAATTATATACCAGCGGGATTTGAAGTTACCGAATGGGAAGGAGAGTCAACAGCTCCAGCTTGTGAGGAAATAATTGATGACGCAGCAGACTTCATAGCAAATAACCAGACTCCTAGTGACATACAGATGGAAGAAGTTTCACAGAATACATATGAGACAGAAGGCCAGTCAATGGAAGAAGGTTCTTACTACGAAGCAGATAGAGAGGAAAGTACAGATGATGATTATTACATATCTGACAAAAAAACAAAGGAAGATAGTGAGGGATTTGTAATGTACACAACTGTAAATGGTAAGAAATATAAACTTACAATCTCATTTAAATAAGAATATTACACCTAGGGACTGTCCTAAAAAGGGCAGTCCCATAAGGTGTTTTATAGATATACAAAAGAAAGTAGATAAGAGAGGATAGAGCATGTCGATTACAAGATGTTCAAAAGGACTACATTTCTATGATGATACAAAGTATGATGAGTGTCCGCATTGTGGAGTTAAGGCAAAAAGCTTCGGTACTTCTTCCAATGAACTTAATGAAATGATGACAATCGCTCAATATAACTTTGATTCAACAGAACCAATAGGAATTGATAATGTCTTTATGGAAAATCAAATACAGAAACAATTCGTGCCAATGGATTTTGATGATGGGCGGACAATGGCATTTTATTCATCTATGAAAGGCAATGACTACGTGACAGGATGGTTGGTATGTGTGTCGGGGCCTGAGAAAGGTCGAGATTACAGGCTACACCACGGATTTAACAAGGTTGGCAGAGGTTACAATATGGATGTTTATGTGTCAGAAGATATGTATATATCTAAGGATACACATTGTTCCATAGCTTATGATGCAAAGCATAATTTGTTTCATATAACACCTTCTGGTGGTTGTTTAACCTATATAAATGGAGAATTACTACAAGAATCAGCATTACTTACTACTGGTGATGTGATACATATAGGTGAAAGTGAATTTGAATTTATAGCCTTTTGTCGTGGAGACAGAACTTGGAAGGATAAAGAATAAAAGAGCAAAGAGGAGAAAAAAGCATGAAGAGATTTTACAAGAGATTAATAGTAATATTGGTTATGTGTTGCCTAATATCTAACACGGCAGTTGTTAACGTTGGAGCATTTGAGTCGGCGGTGATGATGGAGAATGAAACAGAGGAAGTTACAACAGAAAAGACGACAGAAGTAACAACAGAAAAAACAACAGAAACCACAACGGAAAAGACAACAGAAGCAACAACGGAAAAGACAACGGAAACAACAGAAACCACAACGGAAAAGACAACAGAAGCAACAACAGAAAAAACAACAGAGGTTACCACAGAAACCACAACAGAGAAGACAACAGAAGTAACAACAGAAAAAAACACAGATACACCTAAGGACGATGAAACAGAAAAAACTACTGAGGCAGCTAAAGAAGAAAAAAACGATAGTAATACTCAGACTACAACAGCACCAGCTGTTTCTCAGACAACTGGCGGTACAAATAGTGGAAGTAGTAACTCATCTCCAGCAACTACAGAGGAAGCTACAACTGAAGAAGTGGACCCTAGAGAGAGCTATACAGTTCACAATTTGGTAGCAGAGGAAGGGAAGATTGAACAAGTACAGGCCATTAAACCTAAAGTGAGAGCTTTTTTCTATCTTAATGATGAAACTGTACTATTAACTCCTGATAACGTGGAAGCAAAGCTTGGAGATAGTAAGGTATCTGTAGACAAGATATACAAGTGGGGACAGGAAGGCAATCTATATATGAACTATTATGTTTTGTTAGATGTTTCCGGTTCTATGAATGATGATTATTTTGATGCTGCAAAAACAGAGATAGCACATTTTCCAGCTAAACATATGAAGGTTGGAGATACTATTACAGTGTATGCGGTGGGAGACACAACAGAGCTTATAGTTGATACAGGAACCTATAATGAGATGCGTGACATAGAAGACAAGGTAATGTCACTGACAAATGAGGCGGACGAGACATATTTAGATCAGGCTATAATAGAAGTTGTAGAAGATGTAAAAGAAAATAGAGAAGCATCAGGTAATGAGTTGCCACAAAGCAGAGATGTGATAATTACATTTACAGATGGTGTAAATGAATCTATGGTAGGTGCAACACAAAATGAGGCAGAGGTGGCACTTAAGAACTCTGGAATTACCATGTATGGATTCCTTGAGGATGATGCAGAAGGTGATAATTCAGAGGCTGCTAAAAAATTTGGCGAAATTGCAAGAAATACAGGTGGACAGGAATATACATTTAATGCTGATGATGTGGCAGAGAAAATAGCAGATTTATGCGATAAGCTACAAGATGTATATGTTTTAGAGGGTATGGCTCAGGATAATGAGATGAGCAATACTTTGGAAAGCTTTTTTATAACCATATTCCATGATGCAAATCAGCAGATACTTGTGTTTGAGGGCAAGGATGTGTTGGTAGATAAGTATATCCCAGATAGTACACCACCACAGGTTGAATACATAAAAATGCTTGATGACACTAAGCTGGAAATAAAATATTCAGAAAGCGTTATAAATGCTGGAGACAGAGCATCATATGTAATTACTAAGGATACTGGAGAGAATATAGGAATTGAAAATGTACAGTACAAGGATAAGGATGATGTGTACGTTCTCTATGCATCAGAGACATTATACAAAGGAACCTACACCATAGTTATTAATGGGGTTACAGATAAAACTATGGAGAAGAATCCATTGGCACAGCCAGAGTACACACAGGAATTTGATGGACCTGAGTATGTGGAGGAGAAGGAAAGCTTTTTCCAAAAATATTGGTGGATAATTCTTGTAGCATTCTTACTTGTTTTAATATTAATAATAGTGATTGTATTCCGCGTGATTAAGAAGAATAAAGGAGTTGTAGTCATTGATAATAAGGCAACTCTTGCATCTAATACGGATGTAAAACAGCACATTATTCTTCAGAACGAAGAAGAGGGAGAGAAGCTTACACTTGTACTTAGTTCAAAAGGTAAGTCTGTAAAGACTATACAGGCAAATGTTAAGGGTAGCGTAATAGTTGGACGTTCAGATTTGTGTGATATATACATTGATGACCTGGCAATGTCAAGACAGCATTTTGCCATAGAGTATGATGGAGAAAGCTTCTATGTGCAGGATTTGGATACTACAAATGGAACAAGTCTTAACGGAATAAGATTAAAGCATAAGCGTAGATTAGAGCCTAACGATAAGATAACTGCAGGTTCACTTGATATTACAGTAAGGTGGTGATTTAACTATGGGCGATTCAACCATTGAATTATATGGAAACACCCTGCTAAATCATAGATATACAATAATAAAATCCCTAGGTATAGGTGGATTCGGTATTACCTATCAGGCATATGATAACCATAATCAAAAAAGATGTGCCATAAAGGAACTATTTCCTAGAGGTGTTGTACTTAGATTAGGAGATAGGAAAACAGTTAATCCTTTATCTGACTCAAAACGTGATATTTTCGAACATGGTAAAGAGCGATTTATGGAGGAAGCAATGATACTAAATAAGCTTAATAATGAGCCTAGTGTAGTATCGGTTTATGACTTCTTTCAAGAGAATGGTACATGCTATTTTGTTATGGAATACCTAGATGGAAAGACCTTAAGCCAGCTTGTTAAAGGATATGGCAAAGGACTTCCATACAATACGGTAGCGGATGCTATCGGCCAAGTGGGACATGCGTTAATTCAGGTACATAAGCATAATTTCTTCCACAGAGATATTAGTCCAGATAATATATTTGTGACCAGCACAGGAAGAATAAAACTTATTGACTTTGGTAGTGCTAAGAATATTGTAAGAAATGAGAATCAGGTGCTTTCTGTAGTGCTAAAACCAGGCTTTGCTCCGCCAGAGCAGTATTCCTCTAAAGGAGTACAGGGAACATTTACAGATGTGTATGCATTGGCAGCTACTATGTATTATTTGCTAACTGCCAAGATGTTTCCAGGAGCATTCGATAGACAACATGATGATGATTATATTCATCTTAAAGAATATGGGTTTAGTACAACCATATCAGATGCAGTTAACAGAGCGCTTCGACTAAACTACAGAGAGAGAACACAGACAGTTGAAGATTTTTTGCGAGATTTGAATATTAATTCAAATGGAGGTGCTCAAGGAAAAACGCCTCTTACTCCGCCAGAACCATATTCAGGCAAAACTAAGGTAGATGATGAAAATGGTGACGATGTGATACCATCACAGATAATAGTGAATCCACCTATTATTGGTCAAAGAAATAAAGTACCAACTATTTCATTTCAGGATGGAAATCAGTATAGATTACCTGCAGATTCCACGGTTGTTATAGGAAGATCACCGGAACATGCACAGATTGTAATCAATGAAGCTCATATTAGTAAGAAACATTGTGAGATATATTATGATAGCAAGAGAGAGTTGTTCTACATACAAGATAACTCGACTAATGGTACTTATGTAAATGGAGGAAAGCTTGAGAGAGGAACAGCGTATCAGGTGGCTCCAGGAAGCGTAATTGCAATAGGTGGTAAAAATTGTATAGGAAAGGTAGGTGTGACAAGTGAGTGATGACGCAAAGATTCAAAGAGAAGTCACAACCGTAAGATTAGACAAAGATATAGATTACGAAGGACTACTTGATAACAAGGGACTTAAGATAAATATGGGAATATCAAGTATTATTGGAACTAGACAGTATCAACAGGATACAGTTTTTGGACACAGTGAAATAAACAGTACACTTGCAATTGTCTGTGATGGAATGGGTGGATTAACAGGTGGAGAAAGAGCCAGCCAAACAGCTACACAGCTTTTGGCAGAGGACTATTTCTCCAGAGATAAGACTATTCCTATACCTGAGTTTTTCCGTCAGGAAGCTATTAAAATGGATGAGGCGGTGCATTGTTTACAAGACGCAGAGGGTAATCGATTAGATGCAGGAACAACCTGTGTAGCAACCATTATAGAGGGTAATAAGTTATATTGGTTGTCTGTTGGAGACAGCAAAATATATATAATTCGTAACAATGAAATAATGGCTGTTAACAGAGAGCATAATTACAGGTTGCGCCTAGATGACAGGCTAAGAAGAGGGCTTATTACTCCAGATGAGTATAAGGCTGAGGAAGGTCAGGCAGAAGCATTAATTAGCTACATAGGAATTGGTAATGTTTCGCTCATGGATATTAATCAGACACCATTTGAACTAATGGAGGATGATGTGGTGCTGCTGTGTAGTGATGGCCTATACAAAAGGTTGAATGAATTAGAAATCATGGAGCTTATAAAATATGAGATTCCAGATGTAAATAGAGCTGCTAAAAGACTTACAGATATAGTCAATAAGAGAACAACCAAAGCGCAAGATAATACTTCACTAGTATTACTTCAATATAGCAAATATTAAAAATTTAATGATAAGAGGAGGAAATCATTATGAATTTAAAGAGATGCGACAAAGGACATTTTTATGACGTGGACAAGTACAGAGCAGGTTGCCCACACTGTGCAGGAAGTGCTGATGACGGTATGAATGCAACAGTAAGATTTGATGGAGTAGATGACCAGCAGGGTGTTACTATGCCTGCTACAGCAGCTTTTGTTGAGTCTACAAATATGGAATACGACGTAGTACCAACAGCAGGTGGTAATACAGGTGGTTCATTGGCAGAATTAGTAGGAGGCATCACTACAGGTGCTACAGAGAGAGTTTCTCCAGAAGACACAGGAGTTACAATGAGATTTACACCAGGTAATGTAAAGGGAGAGCCTGTTGTAGGTTGGCTGGTATGTATCACTGGAGAGGATGCAGGTAAGAGCTTTGTATTAAAGAGTGGCCGTAACTTTATTGGTAGAGCCTCTAATATGGATGTTGTATTAGGAACAGATAAAAGTGTTTCAAGAGATAAGCACGCAATCATTCTTTATGAGCCACGTAAGAGAGTTTTCCTTGCACAGCCAGGTGAGTCAAGAGAATTATTCTATGTTAATGACGAAGTGGTACTTAATACAGTTCAGTTAAATGCATACGATAAGCTTTTAGTTGGAGCTACAGAGTTATACTTTGTACCATTCTGTGGTGAATTCTTTGCATGGGATGATTTAGATAAGGAAAACTAGAATTAATATTGGATGGAAATACAGATGAGTAAGAGTTTTGACATGAATATGGTGGTAACTGTATTTGATGCGGATAGATCACCTTATAAGGTTAAGTTAAGTAACGTAAATAAAGATGTGGTAACCTTCGGAAGACAGCAGGATTGTGATATAGTTCTCACTTCTGAATATGCATCGCGTATCCATGGATGCTTTTATATGGAAAATGGACGATGCTATATAGAAGATATGAATAGTACAAACGGACTTAATGTGTTAGGCAAACAGGTTAAGTCATCAGCACTATCAGATGGAGACTATATTCGTATAGTAAGTAGTAAAAAGGAACCTGAAAATGGGGTACTGTTTGTATTTTCTGTGTTAGAACATGCCGAGACATGGGCATCCCTATCCTTAAGTGGAAAAGATAGTATTAGTATTGGTAGAGATATTGATAATGACATATGTCTTAATCATGTAAGTATTTCGCATAAGCATGCTTTAATAGAAAAACGTGGTGATGGTACATACATTATAGATAATCATAGTACAAATGGTGTCTATGTAAATGGCCAGAGAATTTCTGGTAAGCGACGTTTATCTAAGAAGGACGTTATTATCATTACTAATAGTAAACTTGTCTATACAGGAGAAGAGATAGCGTTTTGTTGTCCAAGAAGTGGTATAGGTGTAGAAGCGCAGCAGTTGATTAAGAGAGTTGGAAAGAATTTAGCATTAACTATCTGTGATAATGTTACTACAACCATACAGCCTGGTGAGCTTGTGGCTATAATAGGTGGCTCTGGTGCAGGTAAATCAACATTGATGAATTGTATTAGTGGATACAGCAAACCTACATCTGGACGAGTTTTGGTTAATGAACTTAATCTGTATGAGAATTTTGATGCCTTAAAGCACATAATTGGATATGTGCCACAGCAGGATATTGTGTACGATAATCTTACTGTATATGACATGTTAAAGTACTCTGCTCAGTTAAGACTGCCATCGGATATTTCGTCTGATGAGTTAGACAAAATTATTAATAAGGCAATTGATACAGTTGAATTAAGTCATAGAAAAGATGCTTTGGTGAAGAGTCTAAGTGGAGGACAGAAAAAGAGAACAAGTATAGCTGTTGAGCTTTTGACAGACCCTAATCTGTTCTTCTTAGACGAACCGGCATCTGGACTTGATCCAGGAACTGAGAGAAGTCTTATAAGAACTCTAAAAGGAATGACAGTAGCTGGTAAAACCGTAATATTAGTTACACATAGTACGCTTAATATGAGAGACTATGACAAGATAATATTTATGGGTACTGGTGGAAAGCTATGCTTTAGTGGAACTTATGAAGAGGCTCTCAGATTCTTCGAAACAGATGATATTGTAAATGTATATGAGATGATAGGTCAGCATGCTGATGAATGGCACCAAAAGTTTGTTGCCATGAATAAATCGGAGAATCATCCTACTGCATACAAAGAAAAAGATAGTAATTCAAAGAGAAGTGGGATTGTTAGACAATTTGGTGTGTTATCAAAGAGATATATGCATCTTCTTCTGAATGATAGGCAGAGAATGTTACTTCTTATGGTACAGGCACCACTCCTTGCCTTTCTTATTTCAATAGTTGCAAATGGCAAAGAGTTTTCACAGTATGAGATGACTAAAAGCTTGCTTTTTGCACTGTCATGTTCAGCCTTCTGGATAGGCATATTAAGCTCTATACAGGAGATATGTAAAGAAAGAAATATTTTAAAACGAGAATATATGACAGGACTTTCCCTAGTGTCATATATAATGTCCAAGGTGGCAGTTTTAAGCTTACTTTGTTTAGTGCAATCAGTTCTTATAGTAACAACATTCTCATTAACAGTTGGGTTACCAGACAAGGGCGTAATAATTGCACCATATCTTGAAGTGTTGATAACCACATTGCTTACAGCAATGGCAGCAGCTGCTATGGGTATATTTGTGTCATCACTGTTTACAAATGCAGATAGAGCGATGACTGTTGCGCCAATACTGCTTATGCCACAGATACTTTTTTCCGGTCTTATTTTCAATCTGAAAGATGCAAGTGAAGTAATATCTTACTTCGCAGTATGTAGATGGTCTATGGAGGGATACGGAACGACAGCAAATCTTAATGACTTGGAATTAAAGATGCAAGAGAAAGGATTTCCATTAGAGCATGAGCCAGAGGACTTTTTTGAATTCACATCTGAGCATTTATTTGAAGCTTGGGGAATATTGCTGTTATTTGTAGTGATTTTCTCCGTAGGAGCAGGTATTGTTCTCAGAAATATTAAAAAGAATAAGTAGATTACACTTTAGATAAGAGGTGAAGGTATGCAGGTTATAGTAAGAGATGGATATAAAGAAGCTTTTACAGTAGAATTAGAGAGCTTTGGCAAGGATGTTGTAAGCTTTGGAAGACATCCTGAAAGTGATATTGTTTTGACATCAAGTATAGTTTCCAGAGTTCATGGGTGTTTTTATTTGGATAACGGTGTGTGGCACATTAAGGATTTAAATAGCACCAATGGAATAAAGTACAATAATGATAAGATTCAGGATATATTAATAAGTGTTGGAGATGCTGCAAGAATAACTTCTGCTATGGGACACGGAGATATGGTGGAATTTAGATTTAGACAAGGAACTCCACAGAAAGTATACAATGTATCCCCAGCCAAAAGTGTAAATAATAACTATACTCCACCAGCAGATAATGAATCTTCTGAAGAAGAACTTCAGGTATTAAAAGAGCCTAAGAAGGTTATGGGAATAGTTCCTAAAAAATATGTTGAAAGGGACAAAGGAGATGGTTTTTTAAAGTGTCCACGTTGTGGGAATCCAAATGTTCAGATTATACAGGAAACCAGTACATCAGGAAAAGATTTTCATGCTTCTTCTAGTTGTTGTGGATGGATATTTTTAGGTCCAATAGGTTTGTTATGTGGTCATTGTGGTAAAGGAAAACAGATGAAAACTACATCATACTGGATATGCAACAGATGTGGTAATAAGTTTAAGGTTTAGTTATGAGTGATAAGCGTTGGTATAAATTAATGGAGTTAGGAAGAAGGCTAGGGTGTCATCAGATGCCGGAAAGAAGTTTTTTTCGAGATGGTTATCAATTTCCTGTTTGTGCCAGATGCACGGGAGTTATACTGTCATCAATTTTAGCAATTCCGGTGTATTTAATTATTAAAATACCTAAAATGTTATGTGTTATGATGATGGGAATTATGTTTGGTGATTGGTATGTACAGCATATAAATATACAGGAATCCAACAATCGTAGAAGATATATTACTGGTATTATAGGTGGATTTGGATATATGACTGTAATACTAAGTTTATATTCGTATGTGTATAAAAAAATTAGTGTCTATATATCAAGTAAATTTAGAGGTGATGAGTGATGGATATTAAGAAATGTAATAAGGGACATTTTTATAATGCAAGTAAATTTTCGGAGTGTCCACATTGTAAGGAGGAACAGGGAGTAGGCCAAAGCGATATGTTGGTTGGCGGGACTGATATGACAATACTTGTTCCACATCCACCAGTACAAATAGGTAAAAAAAGAAATGACGATTTACCACCAACAGTAGCTTATGTTGACCCTGATGAGAAAATAAATCCTTATGCGCAACGTGCTGTGCAGAGCTTACCGCCCACTGGAGAACAGCCAACATTTGTCAAGGGAAAAGATTCATCGTTGGCGGAAACAATAAAACAGGCATATGAGCAAAATGATTTGCAAAGTAAAGGTATGGTTGTTGGATGGCTTGTAGGTGTTGGAGGTCCTAAGTATGGAAGGGTGCATACTTTGTATACTAGTGATACTACAGTAGAAAATGTAGTAATAAGCTTTGACATGTACAGTAAGCTGTTTGTGCTTAATTTTACTCTTTCGAAAAACGATGTAATGATTAATGGCCGTAGCGTAGTAGAGAATGAATATATAAACTATATGGATAGAATTTTTATTAATGGCACGGATTATATGTTGGTTACTTTGTGTAAAGATGGGTTTTCCTGGTGGCAGACTAGTGCGCCTTCAAGACCGGAACAGCAAAGCTACAATACTCAAAATCAAAGAACAGATGTTTATTCAAATAACGCCTATGGACAGGAGTCACAGAAACCTTCTGAAAAACTGAAATTTACATTTGTGGACAATAATTATAATGCATCATTTATTAACGCACAGATGAATGAAGTCCAAGATGATGATCCGGCTACAAGTGTTCTGGTATCAAATACTTGGAGATGTTTAAGTTGTAATGCTGCGAATTCAGAGATGGTAAGCATATGTAGGCTATGCGAAACTCCTAGATGGGGTGAATAAAAATATACGTTAGGATAAGGGGTGGAAAGTATGATAGTCAGGGTAAATGAAAACGGAAATACAAAGGAAGTTGACTTAAACTCATTTGGCAAAGATGTTGTTAGTTTTGGCCGATTGCCAAGTTGTGATATTGTTCTTAAGTCAGATAGAATATCTAGAATTCATGGTGCTTTCTATTTTGATAAGGGTGTATGGATTATAGAAGATATAAAGAGTAGAAATGGTATTACCATGGATGGTGGAAAGGTAAAAAGAGCTACTGCCAAGGTGGGAAGAGAATTTATTCTTTATGATAGCAAGGATAATGGAAAAGTATCTATTACCATTCTTCAATCATCTTCAGAGGATCAAAAACCTAATAATAAAGTTGAAAAAATTAAACCTGTTAAGGTTGTGAATATAGATAAGAAAATAAGTAACGATGATACTGAAAATTTGGTTGAAAAACCTAAGAAAAACAAGAAAAAGCGTAATATAATAATAGGTTTTGTTGCAGCAGTTTTGTTGATTACTGTGGTTGTAGTAATATTGCTTAATGTAAAGATAATGTCCAAGGAGGAAAAGGCATATTATAGGTATTTGGCAGACTTAGTTGAGGAAGCAGATGACGCATCAGAGGTTAATATAATTCTTGAGGAAAGTCAGCAGAACGTGCATTATAATTATTATGCAATAGCTGATTTTGATGGAGATAAGACTGATGAGTTATTTATCTTAAAAGAAATTCATAGTGGGTTTTCAAAAGACTCTGTTGGTGAATTCTATGAGTACGTAGATGGTGAAGTAGAATTTGAAAATAGTTTTGCTATGGGCAGTGATAAGTATCCTTTTACCTTTTATAATAATGGTGTTGTAAAGGCTGGAAACTTTGAGGACAACATAGAAATATGTTATGCAGGCGTGCACAAGGGATATTTGGAGGATATTGGTTTTCTTCCTTTTGAAGGAGCTAGAGGAGAAACATTTAATTCATATGATGGTGCTATATGTATAGAGAGTGACGATGATTATAATGACGGAGTTATATATTACATATGGAATGATCAATGGGATGAGATGACAAGAATGACAGATTCGGAATATATAGATATATTTGAGTTTGATGCAGATGTAGTGGATGTTGAAATATGTGAATTTGACATTGAAGATATTGCTGGTAAAAATAAAATTGATGTAGAGGAATATGCAGTATATAGTGAGATAGACCATACAGATGAGTTTGTAGCAGATGATATGTATGGAAATATGGATATAACCTACGGAGCTTGGAGTATTTCAGCGCGTGACGACGGCACAGCAAGTATATTTGAATATAACGGTCCACAAAGAGAGGTAGAAATACCTGTAGAATTAGGCGGTTACAAGATATCAAACGTTGGTGGAATGGACGTTGTGTATTTAGAAAAAGTAACAATTCCAGAGGGGATTAAAGGTATATATAGTGAAGCATTTGAAGGATGCAAATATTTAACTTCAGTTACTATTCCTGGAAGTGTAGAGATAATCGGAATGGAAGCATTTAACAGATGTGATAATCTGGAAAATGTTGTGGTTTCTGAGGGTGTGAAAGTCATAGATGGTTATGCTTTTGCTGGATGTGACAACTTGACAGTAGAATTACCTGAAAGTCTAGAAAGACTTCATGAAAATTCCATAGGATATAATCTAGTATACGATGATGCAGCAGAGAAATATAAGCATCAAAAGGCAGGTGATTGCACAATCATCGGAGTAAAAGGTACCATTGCTGAGGATTATGCAATTGATAATAATTTTGAATTTGAAGAAAAATAGAATACAATAAAATAATAGAATGTAGTAAAAAATCTACCATTAATTTTAAATGGTAGATTTTTTTTGAATTTTTTTTGCAATAAAAGATGCATAAAATGCAATATCGAAAAAAAAGCCTAAATTTCGTTGTAATATATAGGGGTGTCTAAATATGGGGAGATGCAACTACTAGGTTACGGAGGGTACACGATGATAATTGTTATTTGTGATGATAACATTGAGACAGCAAAGAGGACTCAAGGTGTATTAAAGAAGTTTGGGCTTGACAAAAGTAGTGAAATACAAATTAAATCGCCACAGGATGTGTATGTGGCTGTGGAGGAAGAGTTATTCAAATGTGATATATTTATTACAGAGATCGACTTTGTTGAAAAATCTTTCAATGGAATAAAACTTGTTGGTATGATTAACGAGAAAATGCCAGCCTGTCAGGTTATTTATATGACAGGTAAATTAGAGTATGCAAGTTTAGTGTATGAGACAAAGCATTGTTATTTTCTTTTAAAGGATAGTCCAGATGATATGCTTATAAAAGCAGTAAAAAAAGGCTCGGATGTTTATAAGAATAAAACAGAGAATAATATTATCGAATTTTTAAGCAATGGTCATAAGGTGTTTATCTCTCAAAGTGAGATTATGTATTTAGAAAGAGATGACAGATTATTAAATATACATACTGTCAGAAGAGAGTATCCTTGTTATAGTTCCTTAAGAAAGGTAGAGGAACGACTGGTAGATAGCTTTGCAAGATGTCATGGTGGTTATATAGTGAATCTAATGCATGTAGCTGGAATGGAACCTGGAGAGGTACATTTAAAGAATGGGAAAACATTACCTATTGGTAAGAGATTCTTTAACGATTTTAAGGATAAATATCTGCAGTTTTTTGAAGATGAATAATTTATTATTATAAAAATTGATTCGAAATGTAATTTTTGTTTAAATTGTTTTGTTATTTTTTACATTCTTTTTTGCAAAAATTACATTTCGATTTTTTTGTAAAGAAAATACATTATTATACACATATATTAATCATAAATAATTTTGTAAGGGTGATAGTTTATGAAAATTGGTATATGTGGAAATGCAAATAAAATAAAGTCAGCACTTCACAAGTTAAGTCTGTCAGAGCTAGTTAGTGCAAAAATATGCAATTATATTCCAGAGGAATTGCTTCTAGATATTGAAGAAGGTTTTTTTGATTGTGAGATAATGTTTATGGATATAGCATTGACAGAATTTGGGGTGAGAGATGTTACTGGAATTGATTTAGCAAAGAAAATAAATCAATGTTGTCCGAGGTGCCAAATTGTATATATATCGGATGGTAATGAGTACATAGATGATATATACGATACGAAGCACGTTTACCTAATGTCAAGAGAAAACATTGATGATAAGATGCAAAAGGCGTGGGAAAGGGCTATGAGAACCTTGACTAGTGTTATGGATAAGGATGTAATTGAAATAAGAAGTTCTGGATGTAGAAATTACTTGCACAGAGACCAAATCCTATATATTGAGAGAGACGGTAGAAGGATATTGGTGGTAACTCCAAATAATAAGTACTATTGTTATGAATCTATCAAAGAAATCAAAAATAAATTAGATGAGCGAATGATACAAATTCATGGTGGGGGAATTGTGAATTTGGGGTATATTACTTACCTTGGTAAAGGAATAGCAGAACTTTCCTGCCAGGGTATCGAGAAGGTCTTCCCGGTGGGAAGAACCTTCTTGAAAACCGCAAGAGAAGCTTATTATAACTATTGGAAAAAAGATAGTGGCTAATATAAACAAAAAATGGTATAACTATACTATATAGTTGTACCATTTTTTTTTTTTTCAATTATAGATAAAAAGGAGACTAGATAGTGTACATAGGAATATGTGATGACAATAAAAATGATTTGTCGCTTATCAAAAATATTATATCCAATACTCTTTTTGATGTGGAAGATGTAAATATCATAACTTATTGCACAGGTCAGGAAGTGATAGACCATATAGAAAAAGGTGGTTTTGCGTGTGATATTTTGTATCTGGATATATTTATGACTCCTGTTGATGGAATGGCAGTTGCAGAGTATATAAGAGATAATGATGTGGATGTTGATATAATATTTGTTACTAATTCAACAGAGCATGTATATGAGGGATACCTGTATAAAGCTTTTGCATACATTTTAAAGGATTCGATGAATGACAAATTACCAGATGCTACACTTAGATATATGAAAGAAATATCTACTGCAGAAGAGTATTTAAATATTACTTCAGAAGGAGCAGTAAAAAGGATTCCAATATCCAAGATTGTGTATATCGAAAGTGATGCTAGAAAATTAATTCTTCATATGAAGAACGACACAGTAAGCTTTTATGGAAAGCTTTCCGAAATCGAGGAGATGCTCAAAGATAATGATTTTAAAAGAATACATCAAAGTTATTTGGTAAAGAATAGCGCGGTTACAAAGTATACGAAAGCGTCCGTGTTTATTGGAGATTTAGTGTTGCCAGTAAGTCGAAAGTATGCCGCTTTGTTATAGTTATGTGGAGGGAATTTAATGGGATTATTTAAAAAAGATGTAAGAGTTACAAAAAGTCTTGCTATGAATGGTAAGGATACGGGAGCAATAGTTGGAATAAAGGGAGCGTTGCTAGGAAGAATTGTACGTATGGATGGTGATAAGGAAATTATAATAGGTAGTGATTCAAGTCAGGCAGAGTTAATTATTGATCATAGTACTGTAATGGCTAAGCATTGTTCCATAAGATATGTACAAGATGATAAGAGTTATGTGGTATGTAACCTGTGTGATGAAGATTTAATTGCAGATGCCACAGATGAGTTGGTTAGAGGTGAAAGTTATGTTTTGCAGCCAGGTACAAGGTTAATTATAGGTTCTCCATCTAATGAAATTCGTTTGGGATAATTAGTTGATTTTTGGTTTATTATTTTTAAAAAAAGTTATTGACAAAATGAATACTAAATGATATTATATTACTTGCGTTGAGCGAAAGCTTGATGGTAAATGCGGGAGTGCTGGAATTGGCAGACAGGCTAGACTAAGGATCTAGTGATGGTAACGTCGTGTGGGTTCAAGTCCCATCTCCCGCATGCATAATTAAAAAGGAGTAGGTTTTACCTACTCCTTTTTTGTTATGCATGTCAGGAGACACTTGAAACCACAGATTCAAGGTCTTTACGCCCCAAATGGCTCGCGGTCGGCTAAATAAAAGTGTATTTTTAAAAGTAAGTTATAAAAATGTTTAGTAAAATTACTTACTATATGGTAGAATTATAAAAAATGGAAATTTATGTAGAAAGGTTATGATAAAGTGCCGAAGATAAAGGATAATCCTAACATAAATGAATACATTAATGATAAGGAATACATAGCTAACAAATATGTAATTAAAAGTTTTGCTATAACTGCTTATATTTATACAGTGGTGCTGGTACTTAATTTGCTTGGTATATTCACCGTAAATCAAAAGGTTATGGTTAGTGGTTATGTTATGAGTCTGATTATATATTTGATTATGCTCATTGTTCTCAAGAAGTTAACCTTGGTGAATGAAAAAACAAAGTATTTTATATTGTTTATTATTGTGTTTATCTTCACAATAATAGAAGTTTCTTTAACTTATCATGCAGTACTAATATCCTTGTTGCCGTTTTTGTATGCATCCATATACTCATCAAAAAAGGTACTAAATTATGTATATATACTTACGGTAATAAGTACATTTTTTGTGGTATATGTAGGGTATTATTTTGTCCTTTGCGATGCAAATATGGCTCTGCTTACTACAGAACGCCTTCAGGATTATGTTGTTAATGGACAGTTTACATTAACTCGAGTTAATCAGAATCCTATGTTTACCTTGTTTTTATTCTTTGTATTGCCTAGATGTTTGGTGTATATAGCTTATGTGTTTATATGTAATAATATATTTACCATAGTAAGTGAAAGTATAGAAAGAGCAAAGCTTGCAGACGAGTTGGCAATGGCAAAGGATGAGGCTGATAAGGCCAATCAGGCCAAAACAAGATTCCTAGCTAGAATGTCTCATGAGATAAGAACACCTATTAATGCGGTTATAGGAATGAATGAGATGATAATAAGAGAGAGCGAAGAAGAAAAAATTAAGAAGTATGCATCTGATGTGAAGGACTCTTCTAATGTGCTTCTCAACATAATTAATGAAATTTTAGACGCGTCAAAGATAGAATCAGGAATGATGGAGCTTGCACCTGCTAGATATAAACTGAGTAGCTTTCTTAATGACATATACAATATGATTAACTTAAGAGCAGTTAATAAGGGGTTAACCTTAGACTTTGAGATAGATCCTAAGCTACCTAGCGAGTATTTTGGAGATGATAGATGTATTAGACAGGTGCTAACCAATCTTCTGACCAATGCAGTAAAGTATACTAATGATGGTAAGGTTACCCTTTCTATAAGCGGTAGTACTCAGGAAGATACTGCGGTTCTTCGTTACAAAGTCAAGGACACGGGTATTGGATTTAAACCAGAGGATATTGAAAATATATACGGAGAATTTAAGAGATTTGACTTATCTAGAAATAGAAATGTCGAGGGTTCGGGGCTTGGTATGAATATTGTACACTCTCTTTTGAAGCTTATGGGAAGTGACCTTAAAATTGAAAGTGAGTATGAAAAGGGTACTGAATTTTCCTTTACTATAGAACAGAAAATAACAAATAAAGAGCCGATAGGAGATTACAAAAAAAGTATAGAAAAAATGGCTGCTAAGGAAGCTGATAGCATAAAATTTAAAGCACCATCAGCCAAAATATTGGTTGTGGATGATAATATCATGAATTTGAAGGTGTTTTCTAAGCTTATAAGCCATGTAGAAGCCGAAATAACAGAGACTGACAGTGGCAAGAAATGTTTGGAACTTTTAAAAGATAATCGTTATGATATTATTTTCCTAGATCATATGATGCCAGAGATGGATGGTATAGAGACCCTTCACCATATTAAAGATGATAGACTTGCCATAGGAACTCCAGTTATAATGCTTACAGCAAATGCAATTGCAGGGGACAGAGAGATGTATTTAGAAGAAGGTTTTGACGATTTTATCTCTAAACCTGTTATGCCAAAGGCATTAGATGAAATGTTAATAGAATATTTAAAGGATAAAGTATTATATCAGTAGGATAAAGGATATGATAGTTTTTTCCTTGTAAGAAGTAAGGTCGCCTTAGAGGCGACCTTATTTTTTTTATCCTGTGATATAGTTACCACAGCAACTAAGAAATAACAAAAATATGGAGGTAATTATTATGAGAAAAGGATTAACAGAAATAGTTTTTATTTTGGACAGAAGTGGTTCTATGAGAGGACTTGAGTCAGACACTATAGGAGGTTACAACTCTCTTATCGACAAGCAAAAGAAAGAGGAAGGAGAGGCATTTATCTCAACTTTGCTTTTTGATGATAGATGTGAGGTTCTTCATAATAGAGTAAGTCTTGATGAAATTAAACCAATGACTGATGATGAATACTATGTTAGAGGTTGTACTGCGTTGCTTGATGCTGTGGGAGGTGCAATACATCATATTGGAAATGTACATAAATATTCAAGGGAAGAAGACAAGCCAGAAAAAACATTGTTTATTATTACAACAGATGGACTAGAGAATGCAAGTAAACGTTATACATATGATAAGGTAAAGCGTATGGTAGAGAGACAAAAGAACAAATTTGGTTGGGAGTTTTTGTTTCTAGGGGCAAATATTGATGCAGTGGCAGAGGCTGGAAAGTTTGGAATCAGTGCAGATAGAGCTACAAATTACGAATGTGATAGCAAGGGAACTCAGGTATTTTATGATGCGTTGTGCTGTGCGGTATCTAGTGTGAGAAGTTGTGAGAATGTAGATGAGCTTGATGGATGTCTTACAGGATGGGACGAATCCATTACAGAAGACTATAATGAGAGACATGGAAAATAGTTGAGTGGTTTAAAATTGCAGGTAAAAAGGATAGGAAAAATCAATGTGATTAATTGTATATTGTTGTTTATCATTGTATAATCAAAAAATAATATGAAAGATTGTGTTTTCTAGAATTCAATTATTATGGAGGTTTCTTATTTCTGTGTTGAGAAGGGGGAAAAGACTCCGTTTTTGTGTTCATGGGATTCTAATGGTTGCCATCAGAATTATGGCAGTTGTACTTTTGATGAAATGGATAACATTATACGTTGCGCTGAAATACATATGAAAAAACATTATAGTTAATATTGTGAAAAATACAGAATTGACTGCAATTATGGTAAATAATTATAAGTTACATCTTGTAGTAAAGAAATGGTAAAAAAACGGTGATTTTTGTCTTGCCACATCCTACCAAATAATATAATATAATGTAGCGGGGGTTACACAAACCCGCTACAATTTTATTTTACGAAGAGGATTAAAAGTATGGATACAATTTTGATGATTATCAAGCTTCTCGGTGGTCTTGCCATGTTTTTGTATGGTATGGAGATTATGGGAGATGGCTTAAAGCAGGGGTCGGGAAATACCCTGAAGAATGTATTAGGAAAGCTCACTCAAAACGCATTATTGGGAGTTGTAACTGGTGCTCTTGTAACAGCGGTTATTCAAAGCTCAACAGCAACCATAGTGCTAACAGTTGGTTTGATTGGAGCTGGAATTCTTAATCTACGTCAGGCAGTAAGCATTGTACTTGGTGCTAATATCGGTACCACTGTTACAGCTCAGATTATTAGATTGATGGATATAGATTCATCTGGTGGGTCAATACTTACATTTTTTAAGCCGGACACATTGGCGCCTATAGCACTTATTATAGGTATTATATGTGTTATGTTTATCAAGAATGAGGCTAGTAAGAATGTTGGTATGATAGCGTTAGGCTTTGGTATTCTATTTATGGGACTTCTCGGTATGACTGATGCTGTTGAGCCGCTTTCAAGCTCACAGGCTTTTGCGGACATTTTGGGCAAGTTTTCAAATATGCCTCTGCTTGGTATTATTACAGGTCTTGTGCTTACAGTTATCGTACAGAGCTCATCGGCTATGGTTGGTATACTTCAGGCTCTTTCATCAACAGGTGCAATGACTTTTGAATTAGTCTATCCTATTATTATGGGTATCAACTTAGGTACCTGTGTAACAACAGCTTTAGTTTGTTCTATAGGTTCATCAAAGGATGCGAAAAGAACAGGTATCGTACATATCGTATTCAACACTATTGGTACTATACTATTTATGATTGCTATGACAATCCTAAGAAGTGTAGGATTTATGCCTAATTTGTGGGAGGGAGTAGTAGACAGTGGTAGTATTGCTAATTTCCAGACTATATTTAATCTTGTAACAGCTATTGTGTTGCTTCCATTTACCGGACTTCTGGTTAAGATAGCGTGCGCAATAGTATCAGATGATGAGCCAGAGCCAGAGATTGAGTATCCAGAGCTTGCAGCCCTTGATACAAAGCTTATGATGACACCAGCCCTTGCACTTTCTGCAGTTGATAAATTTGCTATTAATATGGCCAAGATAGCCCAGGAAAACATAACACTCAGCTTAAATCAGTTCAAAGAATATGATCCTGAGGTGTCCAAGCAGATTAACTTATCAGAGGATAAGCTGGATTGCTTTACAGATAAGGCTGATAATTATCTTATAGAATTGTCTAATCAGATAGTAAATAATAGCGATAAGCGACTTCATAGTATGCTTATGCAGTGTATACGTGATATAGAGAGAATTGGCGATTACGCTACTAACTTTGATGAACTGGCTAAGAAAAAGTCAGAAACAGAGGTTAAGTTCTCTAAGAACGCTAAGAAGGAATTTGCAATATTAACAGATGCTATTAATGAGATAATTAGACTTACCATTGAGGCTATGAGTGATGAGAATGATTATGTGGCAAGACGTATTGAACCTCTTGAAGAGGTTATTGACGATATGGTTCTTCTTCTTAAGAATCGTCATACAGACCGCTTATGTAAGGGCGTATGTTCCATTAATGGTGGACTAATATTTATGGATATTCTTACATATCTTGAGAGAGCAGCGGATCAGTGTTCAACCATTGCTATGCTTTTGCTTGGTAAGAATGATGAGGAAATTGCACAGAATCATCATCTCTATATTCAGGAGCTTCATGCATCTGCTGAACAATCTTACCTTGCAGAGCAAGAGAATCGTAAGGCACAGTATCTTACACCACTTAAGAATTTAAAATAATAAAAATGTATTCATATATCCCCATTTTGTAGTATAATATGCAAAGTGGGGATTTTGTATTGATAATAATTAATCTGGTGGGCGTAAGACTACAGGATTGTTAGAAAGGTAGAGGACTGATATGGATTTTAAACCAAATAACATATGCAAAAGAGTAGTATTATTGGTATATACTTTGGTAATATTTTGTGTGTACCCAGTTATAGTAGATGATGCATATTTTAATATAACCATAACTAAGACTAACTTTTTCCAGAAAGCTACGGTGATTGGTGTTATATGCTTCATAATTGCAGTAATACTAGATATAATCATACACAAATACTATGATATACAAGATAATTTATTAAAGGATGACAATAAACCATTTTATACTAAGCCAGTATTCTGGATGGAAATGTTTGCGCTATCAAATGTGATAGCTTGGTACATGACTGATTGTAGTAAAAACGCAATTTCAGGCTCTAACGCAAGGTATATGGGTCTTGCCATGTATCTTATTATAGCTGTGGCATTTATATGCATTGTTACTTATACTGAAATTAGTAAAATTGCTGTTGTTGCATTTGCCATAACAAGTGTATATACATATATGATTGGCATAATTCAGCATTTAGAGATAGATGTACAATATTGGAAAACTGGAGAAAGGTCTGGTTTTGAATTTATGTACTACAGAGAGAGATTAAGTGCCAATCAGTTTGATATTTATATGTCCACATTTGGAAATATTAATATTTTTTCCAGCTTTATTGTTATAAGCCTATGTTTGTTCCTGGGATTGTTTATATTTACAAGCGTAAACTATATGAAGCTGATATCAGGCACTGTAGTTGTATTGGGTGGAGCCACTCTTATGATTGCAAATTCTGATTCAGGATATATTGGAGTAGCTGGAGCTTTGTTTTTGCTTTTTTTGCTTAGCTACAATAATGGAAAAGTAAAAAGCTTTTTGATATCCTTGATATTACTTGCTTGTGGAAATTTACTGGTTGTTCTTATGAATAACTTCGCAGTTGAAGAGTACGATAAACGTGGAGGTTTTGCCCAGGCCTTAGACAGAATGGATTTGTCGCTTATGATTATTATAGGTCTGGTGATGGTATATTTATTAGTCCACTATTTGGCAGAGAACAAGAAAGAAGCGTTAGATAAGCTTAATAAAAAGTTAATCACAAAAATAATTATTATTTCTACAGTTATTATAGGATTAATTGCAGTAATAGTTGGGAATGCTATGGGAATTGCTACATTTACATTTAATGATAAATGGGGTACATACAGAGGGTTTGTGTGGAGTAGAGCGTGGAACATATTCTGTGATGCACCACTAGTTAATAAACTATTTGGTTATGGCAATGAAACCTTTGGCGTGTATATGAATGCATATTATTATGATGATATGAAAGAAATTGTTGGGAAAATCTATGATAATGCTCATAATGAGTTGCTACAATATTTGATTACATTAGGAATCCTTGGACTTGTTGCTTATCTTGGGGTATTTGTGTCAAGTGTAATCTATATGCTTAAGAATAGTAAGGGAAACTATCTTGTATATGGATTTGTTGCTGCAACAGTAGGTTATTTTGCACAATCGTTGATTAATCTTAATCAGCCTATCACAACACCACTTTACTTTGTGGTTATGGCATTAGGCGTGGGCTACACATCATATCTTAGAAAGCAGGATGGAGATTATGACCAAGTTTCTAGTAAGTAAATTTATAAAAAATCATGAAGATGTTAAGAATCAAAAAGTAAGAGAAGCATATGGCATTCTTAGCTCCTGGGTGGGAATTGTATGTAATATATTGCTTTTTATAGCAAAGTTCATTATTGGAACGGTTGCAAATTCTATATCCATTATATCTGATGGATTTAATAATTTGTCGGATTGTGCATCATGCGTTGTAACGATGTTTGGATATAAGATGGCAGCTAAGCCTGCTGACAAAGACCATCCTTTTGGTCATGGTAGAATGGAATATCTTACATCTCTTGTTATTGCGATGGTTATTATGGTGGTTGGTGTGGAGCTTTTTACTGGATCGGTTGACAAGATAATTCATCCGGAGAAAGTACAGTTTTCTGTGGTTGCCCTTGCTGTTCTAATTATATCTATAATAATAAAATTATGGATGGGTTTGTTTAATAGAAAATTGGGTAAAACAGTTGAAAGCTCTGTTATGCTTGCCACATCAAAGGATAGCTTGAATGATGTATTGGCAACTACTGCAACTCTTGTTGCTCTTGTGGCAACTTTATTCACAGATGTACCATTAGATGGTGTAATGGGTGTTGTAGTGTCTGTTATGATTCTTGTGTCAGGTTTTGGAATAATAAAAGAAACTGTTGATGAACTTTTAGGTCAACCCGCCTCTCCTGATTTGGTGGAAAGTTTAAAGGAATTGGTGGATGAATGTGCTTTTTCTCTGGGAATGCATGATCTCATTATACATAGTTATGGTCCAGGTAATCTTATAGGAAGCGTACATATAGAAGTTGATGGCAAAGAAAATATTATGGATATTCATGATGCTATAGATGAATTGGAGAGAAATATATATGATGAACTTGGAATACGTATAACAATTCATATGGACCCAGTAGAAACTGATAATGAGAATCTTAAGCTTTGTAAGGACATGATTAAGGTTATTATTGAGGAGATAGATAAGGAACTTAGTTTTCATGATTTCAGAGTTGTGTCTGGTCCTAGTCACACGAATCTTATCTTCGATGTGGTGGTGCCACATGGTTGTAAGTTAAGGGATAGTCAAATAAAAGAAGCCATAGACCAGAAACTTCTTATGAGAGAGAAGAAATACTACACGGTTATAACTTTTGAGAAGAGTTACTATTAAAATTTAATATAATCCTAGTAAAAATCAAAATATAGTTATAAAATAGTTGTTTCTTGTGGACAAATCTTAATTAATGATTTATAATCTCAATGTATATTTGAAAAAGGCGATGATGGGAACAAGTAATCTTGATTTTCTGCCACAGAAAGTAGCCGGTGGATGAGAGGCGCGGTAAGAGATTATGATGAATACATCCTTGAGCTTCAACCTGAAATTATAGTAGGGCTTGACGGATGAGCACACGTTATAGTGCTGGAGTATTAAGCTAAAGTGTAAGTACTATTATAGAACACACAACAGATGTTTGAAAAAGCTGGATACTTACTAAGGTAGCTATCGCGAGGTGGCTATGAATTAAGGTGGTAACACGGAGTTAGTCTTCGTCCTTAAGGTAAAAACTTAGGGACGAAGTTTTTTTGTCCCTATGAGCATGTTTTGCATGCTGTACCTGTTTTAGATTATAATATGGAGGTAGGAAAATGAAACTTTACGACGAACTTGTAGCTAGAGGATTGATTGCCCAGGTTACAAATGAAGAGGAAATTAGTAACTTAATTAACGAGGGAAAGGCAACATTTTATATTGGCTTTGACCCTACAGCAGACAGCTTACATGTAGGTCATTTCATGGCACTTTGTCTTATGAAGAGACTTCAGATGGGTGGAAATAAGCCTATAGCCCTTATTGGCGGTGGTACTGCTATGATCGGTGACCCATCAGGTAGAACTGATATGAGACAGATGATGACAGAGGAAACAATCCAGCACAATGTTGAGTGCTTTAAGAAGCAGATGAGCCGTTTCATCGACTTCTCAGAAGACAAGGCTATGCTTGTTAACAATGCAGACTGGCTTCTTGATCTTAACTATGTAGACGTTCTTAGAGAGGTTGGTGCACATTTCTCCGTTAATAGAATGCTTACAGCAGAGTGCTATAAGCAAAGAATGGAGAAGGGACTTAGTTTCCTAGAGTTTAACTATATGATTATGCAGAGCTATGACTTCTATGCATTATTCCAGAAGTATGGCTGTAATCTTCAGTTTGGTGGAGATGACCAGTGGTCTAATATGCTTGGTGGTACTGAGCTCATAAGACGTAAGCTTGGCAAGGATGCTCATGCTATGACTATTACACTTCTTCTTAACTCAGAAGGAAAGAAGATGGGTAAGACTCAGAAGGGTGCTGTATGGCTTGATCCTAATAAGACTACACCATTTGAGTTCTTCCAGTACTGGAGAAATGTAGCTGATGCTGATGTTATAAAATGTCTTAAAATGCTTACTTTCCTTCCACTTGAGCAGATTCAGGAGATGGAGAAGTATGAGGGTAGCGAGTTAAATAAGGCTAAGGAGGTTCTTGCTTACGAACTTACCAGTCTTGTTCACGGAGAGGAAGAAGGTAAAAAGGCTTTGGAGGCAGCTCGTGCTCTTTTTACAAGTGGAAATGCAGCTAATATGCCAACAGCTGATATTACAGCAGCCGATTTAAATGATGGTACTATTGATATCATTTCACTTTTAGTTAAGTCAGGTCTTGTTGCTTCAAGAAATGAGGGTAGACGTGGTGTAGAACAGGGTGGAGTATCAGTGAATGATGAGAAGGTTACAGATGTTGCAACTACTTATACAGCTGAAGACCTTGCTGGAGAGATTATCATTAAGCGTGGTAAGAAGAACTTCAGAAAGATTAACTTTATAGCATAGTTTAAGGTAAAAAATGATATGGCCGGTGCATAGTTTATGCACCGGCTTTTTATATAAGCAATTGTGTAAGACATGTTGTTATTTTCTTGGTAAAATATCTAGTTTTTACTTTTGGATTGTCTTCCAGTATGGTCTATTTCGTAATCTACTGTAATTATTAATTGGTCTAATGGAATAAAACTGTAACCTTGGGCCTCAAGGTTTGAAAGCATTTTATCTAATGCTTTAGCAGTATACTTGGTACCATTATGTAACAAAATTATGGAACCATTTTTTAGATTTTCGTGATTGCAAACCGTGTCTACTATAGACTCTACCCCATAATCCTTCCAGTCAAGGGAGTCAACATCCCATTGTATTGTGTTATATCCCAACTCTTTGGCCTTTGCTACAACTATTTCGTTGTAATCTCCGTAGGGGGCTCTGAATAAGTTCATATCTATTCCTATTAATTCTTTGATATTATCGTGACAGCCCTGAATTTCGGCTAACATCTGTGCCTCTGATAATTGTGTCATATGTTTGTGATTTGCACCGTGATTACCTAATATATGTCCTTGGTCATGTATCTTTTTTACAGCATCTGGATTATTATCAGCCCAATTGCCTTCTACGAAAAATGTAGCTACACAATTGTGAGATTCAAGAATTTTCAGTATTTCATCTAAATCATCGGTACTCCATGCAGAATCAAATGTTATGCTTACTACCTTTTCAGTTGTTTCCACTGAGTAAATAGGCAGTTCATTTACGGATACACCCACAAATGCTAAGACTGCAGTTTTATTTTCTAATATAAGAATACTTACTGCCAATGTGAAAGTTATGGCAATAAGGTATTTAAAGTATTTTGTATGTTTTGTTATATGGTTAGATAAGTCATCGATATTCATATGGAGCCTCTTAAATATTAGTTTAATAAAGTATATTAGAATTATTGTAAAATAATGTTAAATAATTGGCTGAAAAACCATAAAAGTGCTAGTTGTATTCGTATAATTAATATAAGTAAATGAGATTTTAACCTTTGGAATATAGTGGAGGTAGTGGATATGAAAAGAAGAATAAAAAACAGAGTATTATCAACTGTACTTGCGTTTTCTATGGGACTATGTCTTGCTGGATGTGGTAAAGAGGTTGGTTCTAATGGAAGTGAGGTAGCAAAACTAGATAACCTTACTCAAAATGTTGAGGTTGTGGAGGTTGAGACAAAGGATTTAGATGAAAGATTTATAGAGGAAACAGCATATTTTAGTGTGGATTTGTTTAAGGAAAGCACTATATCAGACATAGAGTTAGGGAAGAATGTTCTTATTTCTCCACAGTCTATCATAACCGCAATGTCTATGACCACAAATGGTGCAAAAGGAAATACTCTGTCACAACTCCAAGATACCATGTATGGTGGTATGGAGATTACAGAATATAACAAGTATATGCAAGATTATTCGGGTAGACTCACCCAGGATAAGTACGTTGATTTTTATTTGGCCAATTCCATTTGGATAAAGGAAGATCCGAGCCTTCATGTAGAAGATAGCTTTCTTGGTGTTTGCAAATCCTACTATGATGCAGGGGTTTACACAGAACCTTTTAACGATGAAACTACCAACAAATTGAATGGGTGGGTAAAAGATAACACTAGTGGAATGATTGATAGTATTGTAGATACAATTCCACAGGATGCGGTTATGTATCTTATTAATGCTACTGCATTTAGCGGTGAGTGGCAGAACCAATATGAAGAGAATCAGATAAACGAAGATGGTGTATTTACAAGCTGGTCAGGCAATAAAGAGAACGTAACTATGCTTAATAGTGCAGAGGATTATTATCTACAAGATGATATGGCAAGGGGATTTATAAAATACTACAAAGGTGGTGGATATGCATTTATGGCTATGCTACCAAATGATGGTGTTTCTATAGAAGAATATGTATCCAACCTCACTGGAGATAAGATAATTGATACCTACAATAATAGAGAATATCTTGGCGAAAATGTAATGGTAACTATGCCAGAATTTTCTTATGAGTACGACAGAGAATTGTCAGAAGATTTTAAAAATCTAGGGGTAACAGATGCGTTCTCAGGTGATAAGGCAGATTTGAGTGGTATGGCACAGTCTGATGCAGGGAATTTGTATATTGGCAGAGTTTTACATAAGACATACATTGAGCTTGATAGAAATGGAACTAAGGCAGCAGCTGTAACTGCTGTAGAGGTAATGTGTGAGACTGCAGCAGAACCTGTTAGAATGGAGAAGATAACACTTGATAAACCATTTTACTATGCAATTATTGATGGAAAAACAGGACTTCCTGTATTTATGGGTGTGGTAAATTCGGTAAATTAATTAAATACCTATAATACATTTTGATGCTTCTTTTTTTGACCATATGATAGGTTGAAAAAAGAAGCATTTCTTTGCTTCAATTGTTGATTTTAACCTATTAAAAAGCTATACTATATATGTAAAAGTTTGTGCAAAAAGCTCTAAGTAATTAAAGAGGAATATGCTTATGAAGAAGATAATTAATACATTTAAATATGGAGATAAAAAAGTAAAAAAATCTTTGGCTTTAGCTATTTTTGCTGGTGTTATAACCTTAGGGTTTGGAGTGGCTGCGCTTTTGATGTCTAATATGCTTTGTTTTTTTGTGGCAATAGTAGCAGCATTCATCACAATTACTCTAGTGCAGACATTTATGATTGCAGAAGGTGAAAATCCAACAGTGGTAGCGCCATTAGGTGATATTGGAACAGAAGAATCTGCTCCAATGGAAATAGACTCTGCTAAAACAAAGAAAAGGAAGACAAAAACAGAGAAAACAAAGACTGATAATATAAAGAATGAGAAAACAAAGACGAAATATAAACATAAGGTTGATAATACTGGTTTAGATATTACAGAAAAGCGAGAGCATAATGATGAAGAATTGACAGAAGAAAAATCAATAGTGAATAAGGAACCGGAATTAAAGAAGGAAAAAAATAAAAAAGATAAAACAAAAAAGAAAAAAACCGAGGTTAAGGAAAAGAAAATAATCGAAGCAGATATAGAGTCATCAGATGAAAGCACTCAAGGTAGTCAAGATGAAGTTGATACGGAACAGTTGCTTGGTAAGTCTATGGAACAACAGAAGGATATCTATAATGAAGATGACGAATATGATGAAGAGAAAACCAAAAGAAAATTCAAGGTAATCACTGCAGAGACTGCAGCTTCATATACGAAGAAGAAGATAAAGAAAACTCTTCATAAGTATAAGGTAGTGAAGGATCACAGAATGGTTATAGTGGATAGATGCGATAGGTTGCACATTTTCCAGACACCAGCCTATGTATGGATTCAAGATAATCAATTCCATATTCTTCTCATAGAAGAGGAACCAAGACTACTTATGGTACCACTGTTTAGGATAACAGAGATTAATTATTTAAAAAAACAGCCGGCAGATGAGAAGAATGATTACAAGCTGTTTGAGAAGAGCACAATCCTTACAGAAAGCTTTAGACCATATCTTCCTGATTACAATCATAGCAACAAAACAAATGACCTTACATCCTACAAGAATTTATATGGGATTAATCAAGGTATTTATTTTACTAACAATTCTGCTAAAAACTTATTTGATTTATTAGGCGTAGAATTTTTAGTAGAGGACAAGGTTACCACATCCAATAAAGTAAATATATACTTTAAGGATGCATATAAGGCCAGTATTAAGCTTAGAGATAATGTACTTGATGCAAATGGCTATGCTGATAGCATAACAAAAATCCTTGATGATATGGCACATTCAAGCGTAAGTTATAATGAATTTAAAGATACTCTTAATTTGATGATTAAGAACAAGCTTATTACAGATGAATATGCAAATCATTATATGGATGTTCGAAATAGTTTGTAGCGGATAATATTTTACAATAAAACACATAATAAAAATAATTTAACAATGATGGAGGTATAACATGAGAATAGCATTTTATGATACAAAGCCATATGATAAGATTTGGTTTGAGCCAATGGCAAAGGAAAAAGGATTTGATATTTTATTTTTAGAGGAAAAATTAAATAAGCATACAGCAGCATTTGCAAAAGATTGTGATGCAGTTTGTATATTTGTAAATGACGATGCTAAGAAGGATACAATTAAAAAGTTAAAGGAAAATGGTGTGAAGGCGATTCTTCTTCGTTGTGCTGGCTTTAATAACGTTGATGTTAAGCAGGCTCAGGAGGAAGGGATTGTGTGTATGAGAGTGCCAAGTTACTCTCCCCGAGCAGTTGCTGAGTACGCCTTGGGTCTCCTTCTTGCGGTAAACAGAAAGCTTCATAGAGCGTATGTAAGAACTAGGGATTTTAATTATAGTATCAATGGTCTTATGGGTATGGACCTTGTTGGTAAAACAATAGGAATTATTGGTACAGGAAAGATAGGACAGGCTATGCTTTCTGTTATTAGAGGACTTGATATGAGAGTTCTTCTATATGATCCATATCCTTGTAAGGCGATAGTAGATAAGACTCCAGAGGCGATAGAACAATTTGGCAAGAATCTAGAGTATGTTGATTTGGATACTTTGTTTAAGGAGTCAGATGTAATTAGTTTACATTGTCCACTAACTAAGGATACAGAATATATGATTAATAAAAAGAGTATAGATAAGATGAAGGATGGAGTGATATTGGTTAATACCTCTAGAGGTGGTCTTATCAATACAACTGATCTTTTAGATGCACTTGCAAAGGATAAGTTTGCAGGGGTTGGTCTAGATGTTTATGAGGAAGAAGATGAATTCTTCTTTGAGGACAGATCTGATGAGAATATTTCAGATGCAGATCTTATAAGACTTACATCATATAGAAATGTAATCCTAACTTCACATCAGGCATTCTTTACAAAGGAAGCTATGATGTCAATTGCAGAAGAAACATTGGAGAATGCTGAGAATATTGGTAAGGATGTATCATCGCCTAACGTGGTACTTCCATAGCATTTTATTTTAATACTAGTTAGACTTTTGGAGGAAATAAATTGAAGAACCTATATATAGCGGAGAAACCAAGTGTGGCGAGAGAATTTGCCAAAGCTCTTGGTATAAGTGGCTCCGCAAATGCAGGCAGTAAGGATGGGTTTATAGAATCAGGAGATTCTATAATAACATGGTGTGTAGGACATCTGGTTGTTATGAGTTACCCGGAGGTCTATGATCCTAACCTTAAGAAGTGGGCTATGGCAACCATTCCTTTTGTGCCACAAGATTACAAGTATGAGATTATCCCAAGTGCTTCTAAGCAGTATAATGTTGTAAAGAAGCTTCTAAATCGTGCTGATGTTGGTTGCATATATGTGTGTACCGACTCAGGACGAGAGGGAGAGTACATATATCGTTTGGTAGATATGATGGCTGGTGTTGGACCAGACAAGGCCAAGAAGAGAGTATGGATAGACTCTCAGACAGAAGAAGAAATACTTAGAGGTATTCGAGAAGCAAAGGACTTATCAGAGTATGATAATCTTAGTGATTCTGCCTATCTTAGAGCTCAAGAGGATTATCTTATGGGTATAAATTTCTCAAGAGCATTATCATTAAAATACAGCTATACAGTAAGACAATATCTAGGACTTGACCGATGTGTAATTGCAGTGGGACGTGTTATGACATGTGTTCTGGGGATGATTGTTAAGAGAGAACGTGAGATACGAGAATTTGTTCCAACTCCCTTTTACAGAGTGATGGCGTCCCTAGACGGGTTCGAAGCAGAGTGGAAGGCGGTAGATGGATCTCTTTACTATGAATCACCACTTTTGTATAAGGAGAATGGTTTTAAGAAAAAGGAAAACGCTCAGGAACTGATTGACTTGTTAAATGAGAATCAACCAGTAGAACTTACTGTTACAAAGGTGGAGAAAAAGGTTGAGAAGAAAGCCCCACCAATGCTTTATAACTTGGCAGAACTTCAGAATGATTGTTCAAGATTATTTAAGATAAGCCCATCAGAAACTCTTGCCATAGTGCAGGAATTGTATGAAAAGAAGTTGGTAACCTATCCTAGAACAGATGCCAGAGTGCTATCAACAGCAGTGGCAAAGGAGATAGGCAAAAATATATCAGGACTAAAGAATTATGCTCCAGTGGCACCATTTGCTGAAAATATTATGAATCAAGGTGCTTATAAGGGAGTGGCAAAGTCAAAATATGTTAACGACAAGCAGATAACAGACCACTATGCTATAATTCCTACAGGACAGGGCTTTGGGGCACTTAATTCTGTATCTGATACAGCCAAGAAGGTCTATGATATTATAGCCAAGAGATTTATCAGTATCTTCTACCCGGCAGCTGAATATGAGAAAGTATCCCTTACTCTCACTAGAGACATAAGCAAGGAGGGAGAAACTAAAACTGAGAGCTTTTTTGCTAATTTCAAAAGACTTAAGAAACCAGGTTACTTAAGTATAGTTGGAATTCCTTCCGAGAAAAAGGGAGAGGAAGAAAAGCTGACACCAGAAAGGTTAGAGGAACTTAGTGGTCTTAAGAAGGGGCAAAAGCTTCCTGTTAGTAAATTTGAGATAAAAGAAGGCGAGACTACACCACCTAAGAGGTATTCTTCAGGTACTCTGATTCTTGCTATGGAAAATGCAGGACAGCTAATAGAGGATGAAGAGCTTAGAAGTCAGATAAAGGGCAGTGGTATAGGAACCAGTGCGACTAGAGATAGTATAATTACCAAGTTGGTAACTAACAAATATATTGCTCTTAATAAAAAGACACAAATTGTTACACCTACATTTTTAGGAGAGATAATATATGATGTGGTATATTATTCTATAAATAGCCTTCTTAGAGCTGAGATGACAGCTAGCTGGGAAAAGGGACTTACCGGAGTAGCAGATGGTAGCATAAGCAAGGAAGAATATACTGATAAAATGACTACATTTGTTATCAATAACACAAATTTGGTTAAAGGACTTAATAATCAGAATCAGATAACATATATATTTGATAAGACAAAACCGTATTATCAGAAGGGAGCGGCCAAAAAGGCCTAGTGAAAAAATGAGTGAGATTTTAGAGCAAATAAGGATTAAAAATATGTATAGCTTAGACCATACAGCAGCAAAACCATTGCTTGAAAAATATGAGTATCCATGGGAGGCTTTGGGAGATATATCTGACTATATTATAGAGCTTGGTAATACACTAAGTCCAGATGAATATAATCATCCAAGTGAAGATGTCTGGATACATAAAACAGCTAAGGTTTTTGATTCGGCTTACATAGGAGGTCCTTGTATAATTGGTGCTAGCACAGAGGTAAGACAGTGTGCCTTCATAAGAGGAAGTGCATTGGTTGGAGAAAACTGTGTTGTAGGTAATTCTACAGAGCTAAAGAATGTAATTATCTTTGATAATGTGCAAGTGCCACATTATAATTATGTGGGAGACTCCATCCTTGGATTTAAGTCCCATATGGGAGCAGGATCAATAACATCAAATGTTAAGAGTGATAAAACGCTGGTTCACGTTAAGTCTCAAGATAAAATCATAGACATTGATACCAAACGTAAAAAATTTGGAGCAATGCTTGGTGATTATGTAGAGGTTGGATGTAACTCTGTGTTAAATCCAGGAACTGTGATTGGCAAGAATTCTAATATATATCCTCTTTCACCTGTTAGAGGAATTGTACCGGAAGGAAGCATATATAAGACTGGTGGAGTTATAGTTAATAAGGAACAGTAGTGGCTTTGATATTTACATTACAATAATTACACGTAAAGGATACCCTATAAGGTATCCTTTTTTGTTATTTTTTGCATAAATTCCGTCAAAAAATGCAATGTTCGTAAAAAACACAGTATTTTAGATATAATATACACATATTAAAGAGAGAAGGTGTAGTTATGGTAATTAAAATTGTTGAACAAGGACAGATAAAAAATATTTCTCTTGAATCATTTGGCAAAGAGTTTGTTAGTTTTGGACGCAATCCAGAGTGCGATATAGTACTTAATTCAGGATTTGTTTCTGATGTACATGGGGTTTTTTACATAGAAGATGGTCAGTGGAAAATTCAGGATATGCAAAGTATGTTTGGCATATATAGCAACGGAAATACGATTAAGGATAAGGCTCTAAATGCTGGTGAAATACTAGAATTATATGTAAAAGATGATAAAAGCAATATGATACAGATGGTTGTTGAGAATGAATCAGCAAAGGTAGAGGTAAAGCAGAATACTAATCCAAAATCTGCATCAACAAACAAAAATATAAAAATAGCTATGGCTGTAATAGTTTTTCTTGTTATAGTAGTTGTCATACTTGGAATTGTATTGTTAAATAGTAAATCTGATAAGGGCAAGAATAATGATAAGAAAAGTGAGGTTGCTGAAAGAGAAGAAAGCACATCGGAAAATAAAAGAGAAGAGAATAAAACAGAGGAAAAGGATACTGAAGGAACTACTTCACAACCAACAACAGAGGAGGTTGTAGCTCCAGAGCTAAGCTATAGAGCGTACTTGCAGACAGATGGTTGGCATGATTGGTCTGATGGTGGAGAGCTTAGTGGAACAACAGGAGAAGCAAAACGTTTAGAAGCCATAGAGATTTCTTTGTCAGATTCATCTTATAAGGGAGATATAATTTACACAGCATTTGTTCAGGGCTACGGATGGATAGATGATCTAGAAGATAAGTCCACATGGAGTAAGAATGGTGAAACCTGTGGTACAACAGGGGAGGCAAAACGTATAGAAGCCATATGTATCAATTTAACAGAGCAGTTGTCTAAGGAATTTGACATATATTACAGAGTACATGCCCAATCTTACGGATGGATGGCGTGGGCTAAGAACGGTGAACCTTGTGGAACAACAGGATACGCAAAACGAATCGAAAGTATACAGGTGGTTGTAGTTAAGAAGGGAGAAGATGCTCCTGCAGCAAATATGGGCAATGTGGTATCTATAGCAGATTCATATGTGGAAGCTCCTGACAATTACGAGGCAGAGATATATGAGCCACTTATAGAAGAGTTGAATAATATAGTTTGTTATGGTAACTTGGCGTATGTGGATGATGAAAATATAAGTGAAGATGAGAAATCTTTTAAAGCATATTTGTTTAGTACTGGCGTGGCAGGGCATTTTGGATATGGTTTATATGATGTGGATAATAACGGCATAAGAGAATTGATAGTATGTTCGGGAGACTGTAATTGTGTGCTTGGAATGTATTCCATAAAAGATGGAAAACCAGTAGGTATTTGCTTTGGTTGGTTTAAACAATTTTATAGGCTACTTAAGGATGGTACCATATGTAGTATGGCGAGTAACGGAGCAACAGGTTCTCAAGAAATTTATATACTACAGGATGATTGCTTTATAAGAAAAGCAGGATTTATATATGAAGATGAGGTTGTATATTATGTCAAGGATGGAGATAATAGAACTTATATGGAATTATATAATTCGAATTTTGCCGGATGTGAGATTGTTGACTATAATTATATGTTTGATTATATGTCGGCATATGAGGATAAACCTGTATTAGAACTTGAATTTACTTCATTTATAATACCATAGCACAAGCTGTAAGGGGGTATTCTTAGCACACCATTTTTATGCCAAACATGTTCATATTTATAATTTTTACGTAATTTATTGCAAGCTTGTATTTTTTTAGACAACTAATGTTATAGTTTATATCTGAACTAACAAAAGATATTAGCTTTTATAAAAAGGAGGAATTACTATGACACGTAACAAGATGAAAATTATGGCATATATACTGGTACATGTTTTGGTTATGTGCTGTTGTGGTTCGATAGGCAACATATCATCTAAAGCACAGCAACATTATGATTATGCAGTAGATGATTATTATGAGCTTGATGATGTGATTAAATCATTGCCGGCAGGTTCAGACGTTACAATAATGATAAGGGAGGATTTTGATTGTGATTTCTTAGATCCTAGTAAAGAACAATACACAACATTGCAATATACCATAGATTTTAATGACATATCGGTATATTTTATTACAGAAAATAATGTAAATATGGATATTGAACAGATGTCCATAGAAGGATATGGAAGCTATATTGAGTTTTCACCACAGATTATTTTTAAATCTTCATGGTGTAATTCCTTGACTATTGGAACATATTCAAGTAAAGAATTTAATACAGTAGTTATTAATGGCGATGTATGTGGAGAACCAGAGTTGTGGAATTGGTCAGCAATTCAAGGTACGGTTCCATTAGGTTCGTACTATAGAGGTGGCGGACTTATTGTTTGTGACGCTAATGTAATTGTTAATGGTGATATATATTCAGGAAAAAATGGTATAGGACTTTCAACATATTGTAATGGTTCGGTTATAGTAAATGGTGATGTTTATGTAGAAGATGGGGGAGTAGTAAACGGTTGTGGAGTTAGAACCTTTGACAGCTCTGTGGTTACAGTGTATGGAAATATTTATGGTGGTGACATAGTTCAAGGTGAATATTATTCTGATGACAGAGATATAGATTGTCATGGAGTATGGGCGAGGGACAATTCTACAGTATATTGTTCTGGACAGGTTTTGAGTGGAAAAGTATATAATGGGGAAAAGTATGATAATATTAAGCTTACAGAATCTGCAAAATTTTATAATATTGATGAGAAAGCATCAGGCTATGGTGTAGGAGTTCGTTATACTACTCACGTGCAAAGCTACGGTTGGAAGGATATGAGTTATAATGGAGAATCATCAGGAACAACTGGGCAAGGTAAACGTTTAGAGTCAGTTGTGATAGATCTCTATGGCAATGATAATCTTAGTATTAGATATCGTACACATGTGCAGTCATACGGATGGATGCATTGGGTTCCAGAAGGTGGTGTCTCTGGAACTAGCGGTGAATCAAAGAGATTGGAGGCTATATGCATAGAGCTTACAGGATCTGACAAGGACAAATATGATATCTTCTATAGAGTTCATGCTCAGGGCTACGGCTGGCTTGGATGGGCTGAAAATGGTCAGCCGGCAGGAACAGCCGGACAGGGTAAGAGACTAGAAGCTATAGAGATAAAGGTTTTGCCTAAGGGTACTATTCCTGCTGGTGTAGTTGGATACTCTTATGTTGAACTTGGCAAGTCTGCTAATAATTCTGCTTATGCAGGTAAAATAAACTACCAAACTCATGTACAAAGTTATGGAAATCAGTCTTATGTATATGATGGTTCAGTGTCAGGAACATTTGGAGAGGCAAAAAGACTAGAAGGTATTAAGATAAATGTAAATAACGACCTTACAGGTGTAAGTGGTGGAATTACTTATAGAACCCATGTACAATCTTATGGCTGGCTTGATTGGGTAAGTGACGGTCAGTTCAGTGGAACAGCAGGTGAAAGTAAGCGACTTGAAGCTATAGAAATAAAACTTACAGGCGATATGGAAAAGTACCATGATGTATACTATAGAGTTCATTCCCAAACCTTTGGTTGGCTTGGTTGGGCAAAAAATGGTGAGCCAGCAGGAACAGCAGGTTATGCAAAGCGACTTGAAGGTATTCAGGTAGTAATTTTGTTGAAGGGAAGTCAGGCACCAAACAATTTACCGGCTTCAAATGGAATAGCAGCATACATTTCTAAATAAAAAAATAGAGACAATCAGTAAGGACATTAATGTTGTGGTCCCTCATAGTAGCTGGTTGTCTCTATTTATTTAGTTAATTTGTTATTTCCTTGCGTCGGATAAGGCCGAATCTATAGCATCTAGAATCAAAATGGTGGTGTATTTGTTATCGGAAGAATATGTAATATCATCAACAGATGAAACCAGTCCTATCTGAGAGTTTATCTCGTCTATAGATGGTTGTACAAGTGGATACATAGCAGTAAGAGTTTCGTCCATATTGTCAATGGATACACCAGTTACACGATTTTCATCTACTGTTACAGATAGTTGCAAAGATGAGCCGCCTAAATTAAGCTGGGAAGTATATACACCTGGTACGTAATTCGAAAATGTTTCTTCAACAGCTTCAGTAGTAATAGCTTCCGTTGAAATATTTTCAGATTCTACAGATGGGTTCTCAACATTTATAGAAATATCCGAGTTATCATTCATTTGTTTTTCAGATTCGGTAACACTGATTTTGTTATTAGATTTGCCTTTGTTAGCATTTTTTTCTTTATCTGGGGAAAACATATAAAAAAGCAATAATATAAGCATAATTCCCAGAACGATAAAGATGCCGGTATAGATTAGTTCTTTTGATTTTAAAACAACGATTTTGGTTTTTGATGACATAGTTTTTACCTCT
The DNA here is from genome assembly GCA_015057445.1 of Lachnospiraceae bacterium. Classification (GTDB taxonomy): domain Bacteria; phylum Bacillota; class Clostridia; order Lachnospirales; family Lachnospiraceae; genus Coprococcus_C. Next base: position 67,184 of record SVEI01000004.1, read on the forward strand.
CTTATAAATTATTATATTTATATTCTATGGTTATAAAAATAATGCCTAATATAGATTATAAAACATAGTGAAAAAACTGTATTACACAGATATATTTTCTTGAAAAGATACCATTTACATAATATAATTAAGGTATAAAGAGTATTGTAACTAATAATGGATTTGGCTTTTGGAGGAAGTAGTTATGGGGGATAAAGACAAGCTATTCAAAAGTGAATTCAGCATTCCTGTTAGTGAACGTTTAGAAGAGTATAAAAGTCAAGGCTTTGATGCATTTCAGCTTGCGGAGATAGAGCTTGGATTAAAGGCAGGAGTGGATGTAAAACAGTATGCAAAGAGAAGGTATATTTTCCTTCAGATGGCAGAACTAAGGAAGGGGCTTATTTCAAAGGTTGACATAAGTCTTTATTCTGATGTGTATTTTGACTGGTTTCAGATGCGTGAGATAAGACGTGGACTAGAAGAAGGAGTTGATGTTTCTATCTATAGAGATAGAGATATTGACCATCTTATTATGCGTGAGATTAGAAAAGGCTTAGTAGATAATATAAATTTAATGCCTTATGTTAAGAGAGGTCTTAACAGAACTATTTTGCAAGTGATAAGAAAGGCAAAGCTGGATAATGTGAATTTAGATAGTTTTGTGGATCAGGGGTATGACAGTAGTCAATTAGACGAACTTAGAAAAGGAATCAAATATAATCTCAATATAACGGAGTATGAAAATCCGTTATTATCAGGTGCCCAAATGCGAGAAATTCGCTATGGTCTAAGGGCAGGAATCGACATAAACGATTACAATAATATAACATATAATTGGATGCAAATGCAGGAAATAAGACTTGGTATTATGAATCAGGTGGATATATTCTGGTATGCCAACGAGTATTTTAATGCAAGGCAGATGCGAGAGATTAGACTTGGTCTAGAAGAGGGATTAGATGTTTTTTCTTATGCTTCCCAACTTTGGAGTGCTACTGACATGAGAAGAAAAAGAGAGCAACTTATAAAACAGCGAGAGGAAGAAAAAGAAAAGCAACGTAATAAAGCAAAAGATGCAAGCCAAACTGCAAGTATTATACCGTATTCTGATGAAAAACAGTCAAATGTGGACGAGGGCTTTGTTGATAGGGATTTATTTGAGAAAGATATGCCAGAGATATTATCCTATGAGGATATTACAGGTGTAGATATACATTTGGAAATTAGTAGTGATGAGATGGTGGCAGAACTTGTATTTCCAAAAACCACAGGTCAGTTAATTGTCACTAGGGCAAAGATTGAAAGATTATTTGAATCAAATGGAGTTAAGCAGGGAATTAAAGAGCAGGTTGTTGATAGACTTGCATCAGGCTATGTACCAGAGAATGGACGAGTAGTTGTGGCAGAAGGTACTCCTGCTGTTCACGGCAAAGATGGTTATTATTACTTTATGTTTAAGACGGAGCTACCTACAATGCCAAAGGTGAAAAGTGATGGTTCTGTAGACTACAAAAATGTAGACCTTTTTGAATTGGTAGAAGAGGGGCAGAAGATAGCAGTTTTTTATCCAGCAACCAGTGGCAATTATGGTTTTACAGTAAAAGGTAAGCTTATCACACCAGTTAAGGGTAAGAATCCGCCTAAGATTACTGGTAGTGGTTTTAGAATACTAGATGATGGAATTACATATATCGCCGCCGTAAGTGGAAGCATTTCTTACAATAACTACACAATTAAAATATCGAATTTGTACCACGTTAAGGGAGATGTCACAGCATCATCTGGAAATATTAGATTTAATGGAGATGTACACGTTAGTGGTTTTGTAGGCAGTGGTGTAACTATTGAAGCTGATGGTAATATTGTAATAGATGGAAATGTTGAAGCGGCAGTTATAAAAGCTGGAAATGATGTCTTAATTCGTTCAGGAGTATCTGGTAGGGATGAGGGCATTATTAAAGCAGGTAGAAATATTTATGGTAAATATTTTGAAAATATAATCTTAAGAGCTGATAATAACATCGAGAGTAATTATATTCTTAACTGTGAGAGTATAGCTATGAATGGAATAAATGTATCAGGAGAAAAAGGTGCTATAGTTGGTGGTGTTACCTATGCAATATATGGAATCAATGCATCAGTTATAGGTAACCAAGCGGAGATAAAGACGGTATTTGAAATAGGCGCTAACAAGTTCTACAAACAGCGAGTTAAAGATATGGATGCTAATATCGAAGAAGCTGGCAAGAAGGCGTTGGTTTTGAAAAAGGAGATGGAGAGAATAATAGGTAGTAGGTCTCCTGAAGAGTTGAAAAGCCTTACTCTTTTCCAGAATGTTCAGGCATCTCTTATTAATAAGTTGCATGAGCTAGAAACTATGAAGGGCGAACTTAATGAATATACTAGGAAGAAAGAAAAAGCAGTAACAGAAATTGGTGTCAGAGTAAAGAATTACGCATATCCAGGAGTTTTGATTAGGGTTGACGATAAACATTTGTCCCTTACGGATATTGTATGCGAAGTATTTTTCAGAAGACAGAATAATAAGATAGCAATGTTTTCTTTAGATGATGAGAACGCAGGCATGTAAAGATTGATGGAAGAAGGTATACTAAGGGAGTTTTATTGTACTTATGGAGGTATATTATGGATGCTAATAAGAAGAGAAATATTATAATTGCAGACAGTAATGATGAGAGAGCTTCAGAACTTCACAGTCTTTTGTCTGGTTCTTACAATGTTATAATGGTATCGGATGGAGAGCAACTCCTAAAAAAGGTAGCGGATTATTTTAAGAAGTTATCTGCTATAATTTTGGATGGAGATATTCCTAAGATATCTGCAGGACAAGTTATGGACGCTCTTAGAAACAAAAAGATTACCAAATATGTACCTGTTATCGTTATGGCAGATAGAACATCGGAGATAACTAGAATGTTCTATGATAAGGGTGCAGCTGCATTTCTTAGACCACCTTATAATTCTAAGTCTGCAAAAGCTAAGGTGGACAATCTAGTTAAAACATATGCGGAGCGAAAGTGGTTAGAGAAGAAGGTTATTCAGCAGAATCGCGAGCTTACATATCAAGCAGATATGCTAAGAAAACTTAATAATAATATTCTTGATATGATGGGTACTATTATCGAGTTTAGAGGTATAGAAGATAATAATCATATAAGGAGAGTTAAAGAATATACGCAGATTCTAGGAGAAGCTGTAGCAACATTTTTTAAAGAGTACGAACTGGATGCAGAGCATATTAACTATATAGCTTCAGCATCTAGTATGCATGATATTGGGAAGATACTTATTCCAGATAGTATTGTGCTTAAAGCAGGAAAATTAACTGCTGATGAATTTGATATTATAAAGTCCCATACTACAAAGGGCTGTGAGATGTTAGAGGCAGTATCTAAATACCAAGAGGAGATATACTACCGATATAGCTATGAGATATGCAGGTATCATCATGAGAGATATGATGGATCTGGGTATCCAGAGGGGTTGTCTGGAGACGAGATTCCTATATCAGCCCAGATAGTATCAGTGGCGGAAGCATTTGACGCATTGATGTGTGACACAGTGTATAGAAAGGCTGTTGACTTTGATAGGGCATGTGAGATGATAGTAGAAGGTGAATGTGGAACATTTTCACCTAAACTTATACAGTGCTTTAAGGTAAGTCAAGAGAAGATTAGAAAGGTTGCTGTGGAATATGCTGGCTAAAGAATCTGCCATATTACCATATTAAGGAGAGAAATATGTCACTACAATTTGTATTGGGACCTTCCGGAGCCGGAAAGTCCCATTATATTTATGATTTAATAATTAAAGAGTCCATGGAGAATCCAGATGTTAATTATATATTGCTTGTTCCAGAACAATATTCTCTTGCGTTGCAGAGAAAGATGGTTATGCTTCATCCTAACGGTGGAACATTAAACATTGATGTTATAGGTTTTAATCGTCTTGCATATCGAGTGTTCGACGAGCTTAATGTAAAAACAGCCAAGGTTTTAGAGGATTTTGGAAAATCAATGCTGGTCAGAAGAGTGGCTGGAGAAGTTAGGGATAAACTGAAAGTTTATAAGAATTGTCTTAATAAGAATGGTTTTGTAGATGAAGTAAAATCTCTTATGTCAGAGTTTTATCAGTACGATTTTTCGGTTGATGACTTAGGTGAATTAGTACAATCTATGGAAAGCCAGGGAGATCAAAGTGTTCTTTTAGATAAGCTTAAAGATATGGAAAGTATCATTACAGCCTTCCAAGATAAGATACAAGAAGAATATATCGTTGCAGAACAGCTTACGGATTTGTTAAGTGATTATGCGGGTAAATCAGAGCTTATCAAGAAAAGCGTTATTGTGATGGATGGATTTACAGGATTTACACCTATACAGCTAAAGCTTATAGGTACGCTTTTGTCCAACGCTAGGAAGGTATACAGTGTACATACAATTGATGCAGCTGCATACAAAAAATCTTGTACTAGGAGATTATCAGAACATGAATTATTTTTTTTAACAGATAAGACATTGTTCTCACTTAAAAATCTTTGCCACCAGAGGGGTATTAGGATGGAAGCAGATATATGTATAGGATTTGATTCTCCTAAGAGGTGGTCAGACGAAAAGAAAGATTTGATTCATCTTCAAAAGTATATTTTTAGATATCCTTATGAAGTGTATGAGGGTAAAGTAGATAATGTTTTTGTAAACTGCTACAAGACTCCGCGTATGCAGTTAAAGGGTGTTTGTGAAACTATTTTTACTCTGGTTAAAGAGGGTGGATATAGATATAAGGATATTGCAATAGTAAGTGGTAATTTCGAGAAAAATGTATCTGCTGTAACACAAATTTTTGAGCAATTTAACATACCATATTTCTTGGATTATACTAGGCCCGTTAAGAATAATGCATGGGTGGATTGCCTTGGTCATGCACTGAGAATAATAGAAGAGGACTTTTCCTATGACAGTGTGTTTTCATTGCTCAAATCAGGGATTATAGATGATGTATCAATTGATGATGTGGAGGAATTGGAAAACTATGTTTTGACGAAGGGAATAAAAGGTTATAGGCGATGGAACAGAGAGTGGAAGAATACTGAGTTAGTTGCGAAGGATAGCTTTCTTGATATTATTAAACCTTTTTATAAAAAACTTAACAAAAAACAAGCTATTGTCAAAGATTACGTTTGCGCTATAGAAGAGCTTATGAGTTCGTTGAAATTTGAGATTGGCTTAGATAAGCATAAAGGAATATATGAGAAGCTTGTTGATATACTAGATAAGTTTAAGAACATTATGGGAGAGGACTGTCTTTCGGTAAGAGAGTTTAAGGAGATTCTTGATGTTGGATTAAAGGAACTTAATTTGGGTCTTATCCCAACTAATCTAGATATGGTGATGGTGGGGGATATTACAAGAACAAGATTAGATAATGTTAAGGTTTTATTTGTAATTGATGCCAACGAAGGCATAATTCCAAAGAACTCATCATCAGCAGGCATTATTAGCGAGAAGGAAAAAGAGAGGTTGATTAAGCTTGGTGTGGAACTTGCTCCTACAGATAAGGTTAATTCTTTTGTGGAGCAGTTATACTTATATTCAAATATGACTGCCCCATCTGATAAGCTTTATATTTCTTATACCAATATGAATAGTAACAATTCCCCTATGAGTCCATCATATGTAATTGGAAGGATAACAAATCTTTTTAAAAACCTAGAAGTAAAAAGCGTAGATTCCTTATCAGTGACTACTTTAAGTGCAACTAAAGAAAAATTAGTAGACGGTATCCAGGGTATAGTGAGCTCAAATTCTCTAGACGATATTGTTAAAATAGGTACTTTGTGCAGAGCTTATAAAGAGCTTGGATTAGAAGATGATATTGAAGATATTAATAGCGCTATTCTTTATAAAAATATACCTGACAACCTGTCTTGTGAAGTTAGAGAATTAATCAAACACAGGATGTTGACACAATCCATTTCAAAATTAGAACAGTATGCAAAATGTGGTTATTCATATTTCCTAAAGTATACTTTAGGCCTTAAAGAAAGGGATATTCATCAGGTTGAAAATAGAGAAACTGGAATTATTTTGCACACAGCCATTGAGGGCATATATAGGCATGTTCATGACAATTTAAATAATGATTGGACCATGTTATCAGAAGAAGAACGTGATAAAATATTAGTCTCTCAAATTGATGATGCATGGGAAAAGGAAGTTGGCGACAGGGAGCTAGAAGGTGGACGTTATGGCTTTCTTAAGGAAACTCTTTACAGAATTGGAAAGAGGACAATAAGAACTTTAAATGAAATAGACTCTCAAGATCCATTAAAACCAGAGTATTTTGAGTATAGGTTTAATGAGTTGATTGACATAGACTCGGATAATACTATGAAGATAAAAGGCGTAGTTGACAGAGGAGATGCACAGTATATTTCAGATGAAGATAGACTTAAGCTTAGAATTATAGATTACAAGTCGGGAGAGCAAGCTTTCGAACTAAATAAGTTGTATGCTGGAATTCAGCTTCAGTTAGCCATATATACCAATATAATGATAGATGTTGCAAGCGAAAAAGGCAAGTTAAAGGATGTAACAGATAATACAGCCATTACACCGGACGGTATGTATTACTATCGTATGAAGGATCCGTTTGTTCCGATATCTGATGAAAGTGAACTGGAAAAAAAGCGTGCAAAACTGCTTGAATTTAGCGGTTTACATAACGATGAAGATGGAGACTTTGAAATTATTTTAAATTATGCAGAAAAAAAGGCAAAGGATATGGCAAAAGAGATACTTGATGGTGTCATTGATATTAATCCTTTGTCAGAAGGAGAGAAAACTGCCTGTGACTACTGTGAGTACTCGGATTGTTGTAGATTTGATGAAAAATATGGTGGTAATAATTACAAGAGACTTAAGTTTAAAAATACAAAGAAGGAAATGCCAAATATTTGCCATAGTATGAGAATAGAACTAGGAATGGGAGAGGAGGTGGCTACTGATGGAGACTCCTAAGAAGATTTTAAAACTTACACCGGGTCAGCAGAGGGCTGTAGATGTGAGAAATGCAAATGTTTTAGTAGCCGCAGCTGCAGGTTCAGGAAAAACTAAGGTTTTAGTTGATAGAATATTAGGTAAGGTTACGGATAAGGATAATCCAGTTAACGTAGATGATTTTCTAGTTGTTACTTTCACTAACGCGGCAGCAGCCCAAATGAGAGAGAAGATAAGAGAAAAATTAGCTGAAGCTTTGGAGGAAAATCCTGAAAGTGAACATTTGATGTTGCAGCAATTATTGGTAAATAGAGCTGATATTTGTACCATAGATAGTTTTTGTCTGAAGCTAGTTAGAGAGAATTTTAACTTGCTTGATATTGATTCCAGCTTTACTATAGGCGATCCAGGTATGATGGAACTTGTGAAAAATGATGTTTTAACCAGGCTATTTGAAAGACTTTATGATGAGGAAGATGTGGATTTCAAAGCATTGGTTGATATATTTGGTAATAAAAATCAGGAAGAAGATTTAAAAAAGGCGGTTAGCGATATATATAATAAGGCTTCTAGCTATCCGGTGCCGGAAATATGGCTAAATAATGCTAAGAACGCTATGGAAATATCTGACGAAGAACAGTTGATTCAATTACCATGGATAAGAGATTATGTTGAAATTGCTAAAGCTGAAATAGGTGATGTAAAGTGCAAGATAGATATAATTTATGATATTTGTTCCATGGAAGGTGGTCCTGATAAGTATATTAGCACTATTGATAAAGATTTAGAAATAGTAAATGGTTTAGCTAATGCAACAAATTATCATGAGTTACATGCAAGAAAACCAGATAAGTGGCCAGGTCTTACAAGCTGTAAGGGCGAATCCTATGACAAAGATTTAATTAAGCAGGCACAAACTATTAGAAATGAGTACAAGGATTTGATTAGTAAAAAAATCATTCCTAACAAAAGTGCTTCTGAGCTTGTAGAAGAGCTTAATCATATTGCTACATATATTATTCCACTAATTAATCTGACAAAAACATTTATGGAAGAGTATATGCAAGAGAAAAAGCAAAGAAGAATGTTGGAGTTTGCCGATGTGGAACATATGGCACATACTTTAGTGTGTCAGGGTTATACCAAGGATGGAAGACCTATCCCTACAGAGCTAGCAAAAAATATATCTTTGAATATTGCCGAAATTTATATTGATGAATACCAAGACAGTAATTATCTTCAGGAGGATATTCTTGGTTGCGTATCAGGAAACCATAGAGGGGAGCCTAATATGTTTATGGTAGGAGATGTAAAACAAAGCATCTATCGATTTAGAATGGCTAGACCAGAATTATTTATAGAAAAGTATAATTCCTATAAAGAAGAAGGGGACAATATAAAAATTCTCCTCAATAATAATTTTCGATCTAGAAAAGAGGTTTTACTTCCTGTAAACTATTTTTTCTACCAGCTTATGGGAAAGGATTTAGGGGATATTGTATATGATGAAAAAGTCAGTTTGATACCTACTATGGAATTCCCAGAACCTGGTGAAGAGATTGAACAAAGAATAAGTAAGAATACAGAGGTTATGATTCTTAATCTAGAGGCCCAAGATGATGATAATGATGGACAAGGTGTAAACAGTAACTCTGCTAGTGCAAATTCTAATTCAGATGATATGGAGAATATGAAAAACCTGGAATTAGAAGCTCATATGATAGCAGGACGAATAAAGGAACTTGTCAGCGAAGATGCAGGGATGTATGTGTATGACGAGAATGCAAAAATGTATAGAAAGGCAAGCTACAAGGATATTGTTATTCTCACAAGAAGTATGAAGGGGGTAGGAGAGCAATTTTATAATGTACTCAACTCCTATGGTATACCTACATATGTGTCAGATCCAAAGGGATACTTTGATGCAGTTGAGATAAAGGTGGTAATGTCTCTTCTTGGTGTAGTAGACAACTCAAAGCAGGATATTCCTTTGGCAGCAGTATTGCTTTCTCCTATGGGGAAACTAAATGAATCTGAGCTAGCCAAGGTTTGTGATTATTCAAAATATACCGAGATAACTAATCTATATGATAAATGTCAATATTATATATTGGAAAACAATGACTTGATATGTGACAAGCTTCAAAGATTGTTTGACATAATTGCCCAACTTAAATCTATGAAAAATGAAGTGTCAATATCACAATTGATTTGGAATGGACTTCAGATGACAAACTATTATACATATGTGTCAGCTATGCCTATGGGTAGTAGAAGAAAGGCTAACTTAGACATGCTTCTTGAAAAGGCAGATGAATTTGAGGAAGGATATTATAAGGGATTGTTTAACTTTCTCAGATATGTTGATAAGCTAAAGGTTAATCAGGCTGACTTTGGAGAGGCTTCCGTTGTAAGTGATGATGAGGATGTTGTTAGAATAATGACTATGCATTCTAGTAAGGGATTAGAATATCCTATAGTATTTGTTAGCGCATTGGGTAAACAGTTTAATAAGCGAGAGAATAAAGATAAATTAATTATCAATAGTGATTATTATCTTGCTATGACTTATTTGAACCGTGAAAAAAGATATTCTAAGGATACATTTATAAGAGATGCTTTTAAGGAAATAAACTCAACAGAGGGCATAGCAGAAGAATTGCGAGTATTATATGTTGCTCTTACGCGAGCTAAGGAAAAACTTATTATTACTGGACACACAAAACGGTATTCCAATTTGATAAATAAATTTGCAAATCTAGAAGAAGAAAGAAATGCTTTACTCCCTTATTCCACACGCAAAAAGGCTTTGACATTCATAGAACTGATTATGGCGTCTATGATTAGATTTAACAGTTTTAGCAAAAAGTATAATGTTGAAGATTTACTTAAGTGTATTGTGGTAGATAGGGATATGTTGTCTGAGAGAATGGCAAAGGAAAGTCATGATGCTATCGCAGAAGTGGGAGACATTTTAGATAAGTTGGAGGAGAATTGGGACCAGCAACTTTTAGATGATATAAAGAAGAAATTTGATTATACCTATCCATATATGAGATATTCTCAGATAAAGAGTAAAATGTCAGTGTCTGACATCAAAAAGCAAAAAGCTTATAATGGAATGGGATATGATGATAGTGAGTTTGAATATAAAGCTCTTAGCAAAGAAAACTTTGAGGATGATTCTGATGCACTTAAATCAAACGAAAATGACTATGCTGAAACTCAGAAACCATTAAATAGTATGCCGGAAGAACAAAACAAAAAGCTTGATGGTGCTATGCGCGGAACTATAGTACATAAGTGTATGGAGCTTATTGATTTTGCGTCATTGGATGGAGAAAAAGATTTATATCAGTTTGCTCTGAATCATAAGAAGTCCCTCAAGGACAAAGGCATATTTGATGATGTTGAACTTAGAGCCATTAATTGTAAAAAAGTTGCAAATATGCTAAAAAGCAATTTGGGACAGAGGATGATAAAGGCCGCTTTGAGGGGTGAATTATTCAAAGAACAGCAATTTTCTATAGGTTTCTTGGCAAGCCAAGTTTACAATATAGATGATGACCCTAATGTGACAGATGATACCATTATTGTACAGGGAATTGTAGATGGATATTTTGTAGAGGACGGTCAGATAGTTGTTATGGACTATAAGACTGATGCTTGTGACGAGGAAACTCTTATTGGCAGATATAAAGCTCAGCTTGAGTACTATGGAGATACATTAGCTAAGCTTAGAGGAATGCCAATTAAAGAAAAGGTTATGTATTCATTTAGTATGGAGAAGGAGGTTCCTGTGTAAGGAACCTCTATTTTGTAAAATGTGATAGTTGCCAGAATTCCTAATATATATTAAAATATCAATCAGTTGAGTCGATATAATGACAGATTTGGAGGGTAGATTATGTCTAGAACAAGTGAGGAAACAAATGGAGTAACTCTTTTGGGAAATCAGAAGGTTTCATATCCAAGTGATTATTCATCAGATATTTTAGAGGCTTTTGTAAATAAACATCCAGATAATGATTATTTTGTTAAATTTAATTGTCCGGAGTTTACCAGTCTTTGTCCTATAACAGGGCAACCTGATTTTGCCACAATTTATATATCATATATTCCAGATAAGCTTATGGTGGAAAGTAAATCTTTGAAGCTTTATCTTTTTAGCTTTAGAAATCATGGGGATTTTCATGAAGACTGTGTAAATATTATTATGAAAGATTTGATTAAGTTAATGGATCCAAAGTATATTGAGGTTTGGGGGAAGTTCACTCCAAGAGGAGGAATATCCATAGATCCATATTGTAATTATGGAAAGCCAGGAACAAAATGGGAAAAAGTTGCTTTTGATAGACTTGTAAATCATGATATGTATCCAGAAAAGGTAGATAATAGATAAATGAGTATGACCTACAATGAAGCTGTGGATTATATTATAAATGTTCCACGATTTAACAAGTATATAAATAAGGATTTTAAGGCAAATGCTACTTTGCTAAATCTTATGGAAAAGCTGGGAAATCCACACCTTAAAGTCAAATCAGTTCATGTGGCAGGGACTAATGGAAAGGGTTCCACAGTGCAGTTTATTAAGAATATATTGGTTGAGGCTGGATGTAGAGTTGGCTGTTTTGTATCACCACATTTGATTAAGATTAATGAAAGAATAAGTGTGTGGGAAAGCTTAGATGACTGTGCATTAGACACATACATCACTGATGATGATTTTCTTCAATCATTTAATAAGGTAATGGAAGCCGTTAATGGTCTGTCTGATAATAATATGACGCCACTTACTTTTTTTGAGTATATGTTTGCTATTGCAGCAGTTTACTTTTGTGATAAGGGTTTGGACTACTGTATCTATGAGACTGGGTTGGGCGGAAGGTTAGACGCTACAAATATTTTAGCTCCCCAGATTACAGTTATTACGTCTATAGGTTTAGATCATACGAAGCTTCTGGGAGATACTGTTGAGAAGATTGCTGCTGAAAAGGCAGGAATAATTAAAGAGGGAATACCGGTAGTTTATAATACAGGAGATAAAATGGCTGATGAAGTAATAAGTCAGCAAGCTGTTAAGCTTAATGCACCTGAATTTAATGTCGCAAAAGGGAAATATATAATAAATGATTTTACACCATATACCATTGATTTTTCCTGCTCCAATAGTTATTATATATACCATAATATAAGAATTAATTCCCCAGGTATGTATCAGGTTCATAATGCTATGACAGCCATAGAAGTCTGTAGTAATTTACCTACGATAGGAGAAACTATCTCAGAAGCTATTATAAAAAAAGCATGTAAAAGATTTTCATGGCAAGGGCGTATGGAACATCTAGATGAATACTTAATCATAGATGGCGCACATAATTTGGATGCAATAATTCCCTTTGTGAAAAGTGTAAATAGTATGTGCGGGGGCAAGAAAATTAATATTTTATTTGCAGTTGCTGATGACAAAAATTATACAGATATGATAGAATACCTGTGTGATAATTTAAATCTTGATGAAATATATGTTACTTCTATTCAATCAGACAGAAGGGTTTTGGCAAAAGAGGTGGCAATCATATTTCAAAATCATATGAATAAAGTGTTATGTAAACCAGTGAAAACATTAGGCATAACATCAAGTCAGCTATCTGACACTAAAGTAGAAGATAATTGTATATATTATGATAACGACTTAAGAACAGTTTTCTCCTTAGCATATAATTCTACCAAGGAGAAAAGCGGTATACTATTTTGCGTAGGTTCTTTGTATTTGATTGGGAATATAAAAGAAATCTACATGGAGGACTATAAAGATGATTAATTTTGAAGAGGAATTAAAAAGATTTCAGCCAATACCTGAGGTTAATCAGGCGGAGGAAGCGATTTATAATAACGACCTAAAGGATATATCAGATATTGTTATGGTGGTTACAGCGGAGATGAAGAACAGTGCTATGGGAACAACAAATCCTGTAACAGGAAGGATTGGATAATATGTCATCAAATAAACCAGTGGTTTGCCCAGTGTGTGGTGCCCAGATAAGGAAAAATGGATATTGTTCGTTTTGTTATATGCATATTGATATAATTAAGAAGGCATATAATACCTCTAATTATTATTATAATATTGGATATGATAAGGCTGTGGCTAGGGATTTGTCTGGAGCTATTGAGTCTCTAAATATGTCTCTTCGATATAATAAGAAGAATGTAATGACTAGAAATCTTCTTGGACTTATATATTACGAGATGGGTGAGATAGTTATGGCACTTAGTCATTGGGTAATGAGTGTAAACTATAAATCATCAGGAAATCTTGCCACTAAGTATCTTAAAGAATTAAGATCCAATCCAACTACGTTGGCAGTTGTTGACCAGATAGCAGTAAAGTATAATATGGCTTTAAATTACGCAAAACGAGATGATATGGATTTGGCCATAATACAGCTTAAGAATTTGCTATCCACAAATGGTCATTTTGTAAAAGGATATCTTTTATTAGCTCTTTTATATATTAACTTTGGAAATTATGAAAAAGCAAGAGTTACTCTTAGGCGAGTTCTTAAAATAGATAAAGCTAATCCGCTTGCTATTCATTATTTACACGAGATGGGTAATACTGATACAGATATTATTCAGATGAGAGATGACGAATCGGTTGAGGATGATGGCCTTTTAGATGAGGAGTATATAGAGGAGAACACATTCAGAAGAAATACATCTCTTATGGATGAGGATCCTGCTGATAAGAAGAGCAATCCTATAAAAGATTTTTATGAAAAATGCAAGAACACTCTTTTGAAGAAAAAAGTTGTAGGTGATATAGGCTTTGCAAAATACTCAGGTGTGTATGTGCTTGTAGGTATGGTTTTAGGAGCTATGATTCTAGGTTTTGTGCTTCTTCCTGCTCAGAGAAAAAGTCTTAGAACAGAGAATGAAAAGATAATTAAAACCTATAGTGAAGAGATAGCTGTTAAGGAAACCACAATTACTAGTCTAGATGCACAGGTTAGTGATTTGAATAGACAGATTGCAAGACTTGAAGCTAATAATTCTGACGATGTTAATCCATTACCAGACTATAGCTACATTACAAATGGTATGACTGATGAAGATATACAGAATATGATAGACAACGAGTAAATACTAATAGATAAAATCGAATATGATTAAAATGCGAAAGAAAGTGGAATTTTTATTCCGCTTTTTTTTGTGTTAATAACACCTATTAATAATATAAAAAAGGAGAGTTTGTATGGATTATCAATACAAAAATGGAGTGTTTATCTATTATCTACCTAAAGAATTAGATCATTACTATGCGGACAAGCTAAAGAGAAAAAGTGAAGAGACATTTGTAAAAGAGAAAATCAATTATTTAATATTTGATTTCTCAAACACTAAATTCATGGATAGTTCAGGAATTGGTCTTATTACAGGAAGATTTAGGCGTATATATGATAACGGAGGACAAACCTATGTGGTCAATGTAAATCAAAACATAGACAAGCTTTTAAAACTGTCTGGAATATATTCTATTATAAAAAAGAAAAATACAAAAGAAGACATAATAGAGGAAATGATTAAGGGAGGATACTATGAATAATACTAACGAAATGATTGTGGAATTTAAGAGTGTAGCTTTAAACGAAGCTTTTGCAAGAATGGTGGTAGCAGCATTTATAGCTACCACTAATCCAACCCTAGAAGAGGTGTCGGATGTAAAAACAGCAGTATCAGAGGCAGTAACAAATTCGATAATCCATGGATATGATGGGGGAGATGGAAGGATAAGTATTCTATCTTCTATAAAGGGAAGGAGCGTTTACATAGAGGTTAGAGATGAAGGCTGTGGCATACCGGATGTTAGAAAAGCTATGGAACCAATGTATACAACTAGACCCAAGGAAGATAGATCGGGTATGGGATTTTCTTTTATGGAAGCTTTTATGGACAAGCTGGTGGTTGAATCAACTGTGGGGATAGGAACAGTGGTAAAAATGTGGAAGGAGATTGGTGTCGTTAAGCATCATTTTGAATAAATGAATGAATTAAAGTTATTTGAACTAGCGAGAAATGGTGATAAAAAAGCTAAGGAAAAGATAGTTTCAGATAACGAGGGATTAGTTTGGAGTATTGCCAGACGATTTATGGGTCGTGGGTACGACCTTGATGAAATATTTCAGATAGGCTGCATAGGACTTCTTAAGGCTATCGATAGGTTTGATTCGGAATATCAAGTTCAGTTTTCTACCTATGCAGTTCCCCTAATATCAGGTGAGATAAAAAGATTTTTGAGAGATAACGGAATGATAAAGGTATCTAGGATTTTAAAACAGAATGGATACAAAATTAGCAAGGCAAGAGAAGAGCTAAATGCCAGATTGTGCAGAGAGGCAACATTAGATGAAATTGCACATGCAACGGATTTGAGTATTGAAGAAATAGTTATGGCAACTGAAGCTAACAGAGAAATAGAGTCCATATATCAAACGGTATATGAAAACGAAGGAAGTGAAATGTATTTGGTAGACAAGTTCGTTGATGAAGGAAAAAGTGGACTTGAATCAGAAGAGATAATGAATAGGATGTTGGTAGCACAAATTCTAGACAGCCTAGCAGAGAGAGATAAAAAGCTTATAGAAATGAGGTATTTTCAAGACAAGACACAGACCCAGGTAGCCAAGGAAATGGGGATTAGTCAAGTGCAGGTAAGTCGTATGGAGAAAAAATTGTTACAAAATATGAGGAATCTTATTGACAATTAATCGAACTTCGAGTACAATAAAAAATATGTTAGTGCAAAAAATAAAACTACTGTAAAATAATCAAACTACAAGTACGAAAAATGGACTAGCATTGTACTTGTAGTTCGATTGTCGTACTTGTAGTAAGATTTGAGGGTTTTAATGGGCGCAAGAAAAAAAGAAGCTCTTGAACAATTTAACCGAGATAACATACTGACTGCAGCCAAGGAATTGTTTGAAAGTAAGGGTGTAGAACAAACAACCATGGATGATATAGCAAAATATGCAGATTATAGTAAGTCTACGATTTATGTATATTTCAAGAGCAAAGAAGACATTTACAATTCAATAGTTGAAGATTATACAGATGTCTTAATTGGAGAATTGGAGATGTGTATTCAGGAAACTTCAGATTTTGAGGATAGCTATTATAAGATGTGTGACTGTCTTGTGAATTTTGAGGAGAAATACCCTAAGTATTATGCCAGTTTAATGGGAGAGGAAAAATCCACGAATAGTAGGAAGAAACCTATTCTTAAGGATAATAAGGTTGGCAGGGAATTAACAGGGCTCATTAGAGAATTCTTAGAAAAAGGAATGGCCAGCAGGAAGATAAGGGCGGATATAGATATACAACCTACTGTTTTATATGTGTGGTCAGCAATAAGTGGAATTATTCAGGTGGCAGAGCGAAAAAAAGATGAACTAGATGAAAGTCTGAATATGAACAAGAAGGAATATCTTAGGTATTCATTTAGAACATTTTATGAATCGCTTGTCAGGAGGTAAAGTAATGGGAGACAAAGGACAAATATTGGGAAATAAGAATAGCAATTATATTTTTTACGTATCAGAGCTTGAAGATACTCCGCTGAAAGGCCATTTTAGAAAAATGGATGCAGGTATAGAAATTGTTGAACATATTAAGAAAAGCATTCCAGGTAGTAAGGTGATGAAGTATACTGAGTATAGTGGAGAGGTAATTAATGCAGACAGCATAGGAATAGTTTTTCCTGCACATACATGGGGGATTTCATTAGCAGTACTTACGTTTTTATCACATCTTAAGATAAGAAGAGGTACATATATATATGCAGTTGCCATTGGAGAAAGCATTTCTGGAGATGTTGATTACACAATCTATGACAGAGTAAAGCTTCTTGATCAATTTAAGAAAGTGTTTGGCAAGAAGAGTGTAGGATGTCAGTCTGATATTTTTGTTAGATGTATTGACAGAAAGAGAACACACGGAAGTACAGAGGAAAACCTTAGAGGCGAAACAGATAAGATTAAGACAATTAAGCATGTTTTATCTGGTTTGTTATTTCATACTTTAGACAGTATTAGTGCTATGGAAATGATAGATGAAGATGATAGATTCTACGAAGAAACTCAAGTTACACATAGTAATATCATTCCTATCGAAGCGTATTCACAAGCTAGAAGTAGGAAGATAAGTTTAAGCAACATATATTTAGATGAGGATATATTTAGAGGAGTGAAGATATGCCAGGTTATGTAATTCATATGGCAGTTGCTTCAAAAATAGTCGAGAATAAAGGTATAACTGACGAGAAATACATAAGGGCTTTTCTTGTTGGAAATATTATTCCTGATGCTATGGATAGGAATAATAAGAAAGAAAGTCATTTTTGGGATGAACTTACATATGCCAATCTTAATAGGATTCCAAATCTTGATGATTTCCTAAGTAAATATAAGTCGAAATTAAATGATCCATTTGTTTTGGGATATTATACTCATCTGATGTTGGACAATCTTTTTGTAAATGAATATTGGAAAGAACATTTTCGGTTATTAAATCAATATGGGGAAGATGAGAATAGCTACAATTTGGTAAAATATATTAAAGTCATTGCAGATGACAAAATATATGACAGGGAAAGGTTTTTTTCTGATGAGCTATACTATGGTGACTACGATAGGATGTATTCCTATATTTTTAAAGACTGGCCTATTATATGTATTGAAAAAAGCGAATTAGATTGTATCCCTATAGATGAGATTAATTATGTAGATGTTAAGGATAAACTTAGTGATATGATAAGAGAGATTAATACAAAACATTCTAAGTTGGATTATTCCCAGAGAGAATCATTGAAGGTGCTTGACTTAGAACACATATATACTTTGATGAATAAAGTTGTGAGTAGTGTGTGGGGAATATAATACCAAAGAGCTTACTTTTGCACTGGTAGTGTAAAAAGTAAGCTCTTTCTCTGATTACTTATGCCGAATAAAATGTTATTATCTGTTGTTTGCAATAACTTCTTCTATAATTGGATCTGCTTGATCTAGAAGATTTGCCATTTCCTCATAGATTTGACTTCTGTTGGAAATGTCAGTAGAAATCTGATCTACATTTCCAGCTACTTCTACGTAATTATCTTTTGCACTTACAATATCTGCCTGAATGGAATCTGCAGCTTCGTTACAATCGTCTACACAATCAGCAATGGCCTTTTGAACTTCAATAACACCACTTACAGATTCTTTTATATTATTGAAAAGCACAGTTGTCTGAGCAACCTGTTCCTGTTCTTTCTCAAGCATCTTAGTAGCAGTGGCCATAGATTCGTTGAGGGCTTTTGCATCTGCTTTAAGAAGGCTCATATTGTTATTAACAGCATCTACCAATTTCTTGATTTGGGAAGCAAGATCACTAACCTCGGTTGCAACAACTGCAAAGCCAAGACCATGTTCCCCAGCACGTGCAGCTTCAATAGATGCATTGAGTGAAAGCATGTTTGTCTGGTTGGCAATACCTATGATTCCTGACATTGTCTCTTGAATCTCATCAAAGCTGTTTTGGAAATTGCTAAGAACTTCGCCAACCTTTTCGAAGTCTTTAATAACTTCCTGAGAGCTTTCCTGGATGCTGTCAACGTTATCGCTAGCCTGAGCAGTAGTATCAAGAACTTCGTTAACACTATCTTCGATTTGAGAAGAAACATCAACAATATTATTAACTTTTGACTTTATGGTATCCATACTTTCCACAATCTGATCTGACTGTTGGAGAATGGTCTCGAAAGAACCTTGAATACCTTCTAATTGTTCATGAGCACTTATATCGTGATCAATAAGAGCTTTTCTGTTTTCTCTGAGTGATTTGGTTATATAACTTACAGGAGCTAAGCTTTCTTTGATTGCATTTCCTGATACAGTCTCAAGAGGTACTGCATGAGATTCATCTTTTTTTCTAAAGTTAAATTCTATAATTGCCATAATTGCCTCCTTTACTCAAAAACAACATAAACCATGGTTTGGTTAACATGCTGGTTGTTTATCTGTTCTCCAGTTCCGAGAATACCTGCAAAGGTGCCTAGACTGGAGAGGTTTGAAAGATATTCATCAAGATATCCAATTCCTGCTATGTATCTGAATCTATTGACACTATCAAAACAAAGTGTAAATGAAGTTTTTTCCAAGACGTTATTGATATGAGAAATAGTGTCTTGATTTACTTTTTCAATATCATCTGGCTCCATTATAAATATGCTTTCGTTTTCGAATATGGCCTTACCATTAAACATAACACCATTCATATCTAGGGAATTTGTGGTAGTTATGAATGTATCATCGCCAGCAGCTCTTCCTAGTGGATTGATTAACATATTTTCTACGATACCTTCTTTGTCAACACCTGTTTCTGCTGTGTATATTTCATGAGCAGGTGTATTGTCTAATTGAAATAGTGTTTTTGTATTTCTGTCGACCAAAGTGGCAAAATGAGCCTTTTTACTAAGTCTTTTATATATATTTTCTTTGCCAACAAGGATGTTGCCAGCGTTGTTCTTAACAAAGGCATAAACTGTAGTATCTGCCATAAGTTTTCCATTATAGATAATCTGATTTTTGTCACCAAGAGGAGTTCCATAGGATGAAGAACCTGCCAAACTAATATCATATCTTTTGAGAACAGAATGGATAGTAGCAAGAACCTTCTCCTCGCTTCCAGTTGAGAATTCCAAACATACGGTGTTGTTAGATTCTGGTTCCATTGAACAAAGAATATCTTCAAACTCTAGTATAGAAGAAACAGGAGTTTTTCTGGTGTTTGTAAGTATACCAGTAGAAACTGTAACACCAGCTAGGGCCACAACCATTATACTTGTATCATCAGTTTTGTTAGATATATAAGAAGCGCTGGTTGTTCCTATCATAGGAGTTCCCGGATATTTTTCGGCTAAATATTCAGCAGCTTTTTCGGCCTTAATAAATGGTGCAATAAGAATTAACAAGTCAGCTTTTTTAAGACCTTTAGTAGCTTGTGATATAGCCTCGCCTATATTGTCAGATTGGCTTGTGCCAATAAAACCACGCATATAACAAACCTCCTTAGTAGAATATTTCATACATATCTAGAGTATAACATAATGTAGCTAAAATTGACACAAAAATTAATACTATTTTTATGGAAATAATATTTTTACTGTGTTATGATTACATATCAGTTAAAAATAAGTACGTAGGAGAGAGAAAATGATTTTAAGTGTATCGAATTTAAGTCATGGATTTGGAGATAGAGCAATTTTTAAAGATGTTTCTTTTAGATTGTTAAAGGGAGAGCATATAGGTTTTGTTGGTGCAAATGGTGAAGGTAAGTCAACATTTATGAATATTGTTACAGGTAAGTTGATGCCTGACGAAGGTAATGTTGAGTGGGCTAAAAACGTCAGAGTTGGATATCTTGATCAGCATACAGTTCTTAAAGAGGGTATGACCATAGGCGATGTATTAAAGTCTGCATTTGAATATTTATTTGCGATAGAGGCAAGAATTAATGAGATATGTGATATGCTTGGTGATGCGGGAGATGATATGGATTCTCTGATGGACGAACTGGGTACCCTGCAGGATTTATTAAATAGCAATGATTTTTATATAATTGACTCTAAGGTGGAGGAAGTTGCTAGAGCTTTTGACCTTTTATCCTTAGGACTTGATACAGATGTTACATCCCTAAGTGGTGGTCAGAGAACGAAAGTATTATTAGCTAAACTTTTACTTGAAAAGCCAGATATTTTGCTTTTGGACGAGCCTACTAATTATCTGGATTCTCATCATATTGAATGGTTGAAGAGATACCTTCAGGAATATGAGAATGCGTTCATTCTCATATCACATGATATCCCATTCCTTAACAGTGTAGTGAATTTGATATATCACGTGGAAAATCAAGAACTGAACAGATATGTAGGCGATTATGATAAATTTCTAGAAGTTCACGAGATGAAGAAGCAGCAATTAGAAGCGGCGTATAAGAAACAACAAAAAGAAATTGAAGATTTAAAGGACTTTGTAGCTAGAAATAAAGCTCGTGTGGCCACTAGAAATATGGCTATGTCAAGACAGAAGAAGCTTGATAAGATGGAAGTGATAGAATTAGCTAAGGATAAACCAAAGCCAGAATTCAACTTTATTAATGCCAGAGCTACTGGCAAAGTTGTTTTCGAGACAACAGATTTAGTAATTGGATATGGTGATAAAGTTTTATCAAAACCTATTAATCTTAGGATGGAAAGAGGGGAAAAAATAGCTATAGTTGGAACAAATGGTATAGGAAAAACAACCTTCTTAAAAAGTGTATTAGGTCTTATACCAGCAATATCAGGCAAGGCTCAGTTGGGAGATTATCTATCTATAGGATATTTTGAGCAAGAACTTGAGGGTTCAAATAATACATGTATAGAGGAGATTTGGAAAGAATTTCCTTCATATACTCAGTATGAGGTTAGAAGTGCATTGGCAAAATGCGGTTTAACAACAAAGCATATTGAAAGCTTGGTTAAGGTTTTGTCTGGTGGAGAACAAGCAAAAGTAAGATTGTGCAAGCTGATAAATAGAGAAACAAATATTTTGCTATTAGATGAGCCGACAAATCACTTGGATGTTGATGCAAAGGATGAGTTAAAGAGAGCGCTTAAAGAATATAAAGGCGCTGTACTTATAGTTTGTCATGAACCAGAATTTTATGACGGTTTGGTTGATAAAGTATGGAATTTAGAGGAGTTTTCAAAACTAGTGTAAAAACTTGTAAATATAGTAAAACTTTGCTATAATATATTTTTGGAGAAATTTTTATATTGAATTTTGGAAATATCCGTGTAAAAGGGAGGTAGCGCTGTGAGCTATTCGAAACATGAGACCGTAGTAAAACAGAGAAAGCTGGTCTCAAAAACTCAGAGAAATATGAGAAAGATTTTTGTAAGCTTTTTCAAGATTATACTGGTGCTTTTAGTTACGGTGGTAATTGCCTGTGCTGGAGCTGGTTTTGGTATGATGAAAGGTGTCCTAGATAATGCACCTGATATTAATGAGATAAGCATTGTGCCTAAGGGATTTAAAACAACTTTGTATGACAAGGATGGAAATGTTGAGAAGGAATTATCAACATATGGATCAAACAGAGAATATGTTTATTATGAAGATATACCAAAGCTATATGTTGACGCATTTGTAGCCATAGAGGACGAGCGTTTTTGGACTCATAATGGTATTGACGTAAAGGGTATTCTTCGTGCAGGTGTAAAGGGTATTGCATCTGGTAACTTTGACGAGGGTGCGTCTACCATAACTCAGCAGCTTATAAAGAACCACGTATTCAACGTTGGTATGAACGAGACAACATTTCTTGATAAGCTTGAGAGAAAGATTCAGGAGCAGTATTTGGCTCTTGAGCTTGAGAAAAAATATACCAAGGAGCAGATAGTAGAGTATTATCTCAATACTATTTACTTGGGTAGAGGTGCACATGGTATACAGGCAGCATCAGAACTTTATTTTGGAAAGACTATGGATGAGCTGACTATCTCAGAGATAGCGGTTATAGCTGGTATTACAAAGAACCCTAGCCAGTACGATCCTGTTATATTCCCAGAAGAAAACTCACATAGACGTGAGGATGTTTTGGACAAGATGCTTGAACTTGGATACATTACCGATGCACAGTACCAAGTTGCTATGGCTGATGATGTTTATGAGAGAATTCAGATTGAATATGATAATCAGCAAGCTTCGGATACAGTTTATACCTATTATGAAGATGCAATTTTGAATCAGTTGACTACAGATTTAATGGAAATCTATGAGTGTACTGAAGAACAGGCATCTATGATGATTTATACAGAGGGATTTTCTATTTATTCTGTTCAAGATAAGGAGATTCAGGCAATCTGTGATCAAGTAATAAATGACGATGATTATGTATATAGTGCGGCTAAGGTTGGTCTTGATTACAAGCTTACAATACTTGACGGCGATGGTGTTACTGAACACAATTATATGATTGGACATGTAGTTAATTATTTCATAAACGCTACAGGCAACGATAAGTATAGTCCTATATATAATACTGAGTCAGATGCAAGAGCTGCAGCGGACACATTTAGAGAGGCTATGCTTATTGAAACAAATGGTACATTTATTGCTGAAACCTTTGAAGTTTCTCCACAGCCACAGTTTTCATTTACAATTATGGACCAGAAGACTGGATATGTTAAGGCTATGGTAGGTGGTAAGGGAGAGAAAACATCTGACTTATCATTTAACAGAGCAACAGATGCACCTAGACAGCCAGGTTCTACATTTAAGATTTTGGGAGCGTACCTGCCATTGTTCGATACAGGCTTAGGTTCATTGTCAAAGGTATACAAGGATGAACCATATAATTATGCTAATGGTGGATATGTAGGTAACTGGTATGGTGGATATAGAGGATATGTGAATTGTAGAGAGGGTATTGCTCAATCTATGAACATTATAGCTGTTAAGGCTATTACAGATGTTACTCCAGATGTAGCTTTTGAGTATCTTATGAAGCTTGGTTTTACTACGCTCGTTGACCAGCAGGTAGGAGCTGATGGAGCTATTTATTCAGATATTACTCAGTCAACTGCTTTAGGTGGTCTTACCTATGGTGTTACAACTTATGAGATGACTGCTGCTTATGCAGCTATAGCCAACGGTGGCGTATATACAAAACCAGTTTTATATTCAAAAGTTGTTGATTATGAAGGCAATGTTATTATCGATAATACAAAGCCTACAACTCATGTTGCAATGAAGCCAACTACAGCATGGCAGCTTATCGAAGGAATGAAATCAGTTGTCACTTCAGGTACTGGTACAGCAGCTAGAATGACTACTGGTATTACTTGTGCAGGTAAAACAGGTACAACTTCAAGCTCATACGACTTATGGTTCTGTGGTATGTCGCCATATTATACAGCTTCTATATGGATGGGATATGACTATAATATTACTTTAAGTGATGGAAATGCACATAAATATATGTGGAGAGATATTATGGACCAGGTTGCTGTATTAGAGGGACATGATCCATCTCTTGACTTTGAAAGACCAGAGGGTATCACATATGCTACAGTATGTAAGATTTCAGGAAGATATCCTACAGAGAAGTGTCCTACATTAGGAGATTATTGTGCAGTTGATGCCTTGCCAGGAGGAAAATGTACAGGACATACATTTATAAAGCTTTGTAAGGAATCTAAGAAAATTGCTACAACAGAGTGTAAGGAAACTATAGAATTAGTTGTGGAAATGGATCCTGTTACTCATAAAGAGGTTCTTGTTGGAACAGGAACTTCAGCTAAAGACTATGCATTTACAAAGGAAGAATGTGATTTGCATCCAGTAGATAAGGATAAGGGCAAACTTACAATTTCCACATCATGTACAAGTGGTGGTTCAATTACTGGAACTACTAAGGTTGAAAAGGGTGGAAATGTAAAGATATTTATAGCTCCATATAATGGCTATACAATAAAGGATGTATTAGTTGATGGACAGAGTGTAGGTGTAGTAAGTAGCTATACGTTTAATAATGTGCAGGGTAATCACTCCATTCATGCAGTATTTGAATCTACTAGTAGTGGAACCATAACACCAGATCCAACAACTCAGGCACCGACTACAACCCAGGCGCCGACAACAACTCAAGCGCCAACAACAACTCAGGCACCAACAACAACGGAAGCACCAACGGAGGCTCCAACAGAAGCGCCAACGGAAGCGACGACTGAAGCGCCTGTTGCTGATCCGGCAAGTCTTGATACTGGAAGTAGAAAGCGATTTGGATGTCTAATATAAAGTAATTAAAAGCTAAGACCTTGGATAAGGCCTTAGCTTTTTTTGTGTTAACTATTAGTTAAGTGGACCCGTGGTTTTTGTATGGGATGTGAATGTTAATATAATCCAGTGGGCGATTGAGTACTGGAATTGTAAAATGATAAAAAATTAGTTTTTTGTCATTTTAGGTGAAAAGATTAAGGAAGCTATATAGGAGAAGACTAATGCGGCTGATGTTCCAACGGCAGCTGCAGTAAAACCACCTTTAAATAGGCCTAATAAACCATAGTTGTCAATAGACTCTCGCATACCCTTCCATATATTATATCCAAAGCCTGTAAGTGGAATAGATGCCCCTGCTCCTGCAAAGTTAATAAATGGTTCATAGATTCCAATTGCTCCTAAGATAACCCCAGTACATACAAGAAGTACCATAACTCGTCCAGGCATTAGTTTTGTATTATCCATTAATATCTGGGCTAGTACGCAAATAATGCCACCTATTATAAACGCTTTTACATAATCCATAATTAACCTCCTTTATTTGTGTTCGATTATTAGTGCATGTGCGATTCCGGGGATGGTTTGTCCTTCGTTGTAACTAACAGTTGAAAGTAGAGCTCCAGTAGGAACGAATAATATCTTTTTCCAAGTTCCGTTATCTAAATTATGGAGAATATAGCCTGCTAAAGTAGCCGCACAGCAGCCACATCCACTACCACCACTATGAGTGTCCTGTTTTTCACAGTCAAATATTTCAACGCCACAATCCATATGTCTGTCAGCTATTTCTATATTGTTATCCCTTAATAATTTAATCAAAATCTCGCTTCCAACTTTACCTAAATCTCCAGTAATAATTTTGTCAAACTGGTCAGGCTTCATAGAAAGATCTTCTAGGCATTGATATATAACATCTGCAGCGGCTGGTGCCATAATTGCCCCCATATTCATGTTGTCAAC
This sequence comes from Lachnospiraceae bacterium, assembly GCA_015057445.1. Lineage (GTDB taxonomy): Bacteria > Bacillota > Clostridia > Lachnospirales > Lachnospiraceae > Coprococcus_C. Next base: position 93,015 of record SVEI01000004.1, read on the forward strand.
TACACCAAAATCTACGATTTTACCAGTTGTTACAGCTGTGATTTTTGGGTAACTGTTCATTATGTTTTTATCGCAAGTGCTACTTACTATAAATGCACCACTACCGGTAACTGTCCATGTTGCACTTAAGGGACGTTGGTTGCCGTATTCTAACGGAAATCTAAACTGCTTTTCAGCACTTCCATAGTGACTACTGGTGACGGCTATAACATTTTCTGCGTAGCCAGCTGCAACCAGCATAGCGCCTAATGATAAGCTTTCACCACAGGTTGAGCAAGCTCCATAAAGGCCAAATAGAGGGATGTTGAAGTTTTTCACTCCAAATGTAGTTCCTATAAGCTGCCCAAGTAAATCTCCACCTAGAATATATCTGATGTTATCTTTTGATAACCCAGATTTTGTAATGGCGGTTTGGATGGCTCTTCTAACCATTTCTGATTCCCCTTCCTCCCAACTATTCATTCCGAAGGTAGGATCATTTTCAATTTGGTCAAAGAAGGATGATAGTGGTCCTTCTCCCTCCATTTGACCTACAATGGCAGCCCTGCTTATAATTGCAGGTGGATTATGGAATTTTACGGTTTGCTTACCTATGGCCTGACTAAAATTTGATTGATTATTGTTTTCTTTTTTCATTGTAACCTCCTATAAAATCCCTGTTGTTGTTAGTATCCAGTAAATTAATCCAACACACCAACCGGTAAGAATACCGAATAGAATTACAGGACCGGATATGGTAAATATTTTTACACCCTTACCAAATACCTCGCCTTCCTTTTGGTATTCAATGGTCGGAGCGGCTACGGAGTTTGCGAAGCCTGTAATTGGCACAAGTGCACCGGCGCCACCAAATTTGGCAAGTTTTTTATATAGATTGAAGCTTGTTAGAATAACACTTATTAGGACAAGGATAATTGATGTCCATGCTCCGGCATCTTCTTTAGAAACTTGAAAATTTGATATTAATATATTGGATATAACCTGACCTAGTGTACATATTATTCCGCCTACAATGAATGCATTTACACAATTTTTGAAGCAATTATGTTTAGGCGTCACAGCTTCAACATATTGGTTATATTCTTGGTTTGTTTGTTTTGTTTTCATATTTGTTCTCCTTTACTGTTTTATGGTAGATAGAAAAATTGTGCCAGTGAACCTATTGCTTTTCCAAAGGCCACAGCAACTAAAATATATGGAAGCCAATCTCTGATGGAAAATCTTCTTGATAGTATAGGAAATATGGCCAGGGTTTCTGCCAAAGCACCGGCTAGGCAACCTGTAAATATACCACCTATAAGATTAAAAAATGCGTATCCCCAATATCCCAGAGGAATTGGTATACCAAATAGATTTACAGAGTTTCCCCAAGTGACTCCTAAGATAATTAATATTTCCAATGTGGTTCGTTTGTTTAGCGCTTTGTATTTTTCGGATAGTTTCTCGAATACTCCAAGTAATGTAATGAATGCTACAAATCCTGCAGATGTTCCGCCCCCGGCAACAAGACAAAATGTGCAAAACAAAAAGTTGCTAGTTAACATCTAAAGTTTTCTTATTTCGAGTACTGTCTATTACGATGCATTTATTTACATCCTGTTCGTATAGACGCATTTGAACTTGAAGGGGCGTAGGGTCATCGGTGAGTTTTCTGTTAATTCCGTGATTGAAGAAAATTATCATTCCTAAAGTGAGTCCGATACAATATGCTCCAATCCCCAGGGCAAGTCCTGATGTTAGTGTGTCAGGACTGTCACCAGTAAACAAAGTATATAAACTTTCCAGTAATCCTAAAGTACCAGAATCCTGATTGTATGACATTATGGAAAATGCTGTTCCGAAAAATGCAATTAACATTAGCAGACATATTTTTAATTTCTGTTTTACAGTGCCTTTTTTGCGACCGCTATCGTAGTAAATTATTGTTTCGGAATTGCCTATGGTTTCGATTGTCAAATTATCAAACTCAGAATTAATTATTTCAATAAGTTTTAAAACGGTAACTACAAGTTGTGCTTTGGTGGTGTTTGGCAGATGAGTTACCTGAAGTTCTCTGACTTTTTTGTCAACATTTTTGTCTTTGCAAAATATGGAAGATATGTCCCCAATGGTTATGCAGGGATTATCTACTAGTATGCTTTGCTCTAAGGCGATATAAAGAGTGTTTTCTTTCATGTTAGCAGTTCCTTTTTTATATAGATTTTTATTAGTATTTCAAAAAATTGCAAAAATATTTATGGTATAATTAATGCTTTAATTTATAGGAAAGGTTAATGTTGATTTGAAAGGTATTGTTTAGCAGAACACAAAGAAAATATAGTTTAATTTTGAGTTGTAATATGGTATACTTTACCTTGGATTATGATGTTAAATAATAGGCATGTTAGGAGATATATGATGAGTTTAGCTGAAGTAAGAAATGAAATTAATAGAATCGATGATTCTATGAAAAAAATGTTTGATGAGAGAATGTTATGCTCTAATGAAGTAGCAAAAGTAAAAATTCAAACAAATGACAAGGTTTTTAAACCACTTAGAGAAAAGGAAATATGTGAGAGATTTACCGATGATGAGGAATATCTTACATTTGTAAAAAAAGTAATGCAAATTAGCCGCAAGAGACAGTATGGTATATTTATAGATACTTTTTCAGAGTCCACTTGTTGGGAAAGTATAAATGAGGACAAATGCCATATTAGTAAGACAGGTGAGCTTGAGCTTAAGCTTAAGGCTGATAATACAAGTACCAAAGGACTAAATGTTAATGATATATTATCAGTAATTTCAGATTCAGCTTTAGAGATAAAAAAGCTTACGGTAAGCGAAAATGGTATGATTGAAGTAGTGATTAATGTGCATGATGATGACAGAGCAATGAGAGAAGCACTTGTTCTGGCATATATGCTTAGTGAAGAGACAATATAGTAAAGGAGGAGATATGGTGATAATTAAAAATGGAACGATTGTAGATCCTAAGAGTGGTACAATTCAATCTGGGGCTATAAGGATTGAAGGAAATCTGATTAGAAATATTTATTCAGCTGATTACGATTTGAGTGGATTTCAGGATGAAGAGATAATAGATGCTACTGGTAAGTACGTTATGCCTGGATTTATAGATCTTCATGTGCATCTTAGAGATCCTGGTCTTACTTACAAGGAGGACATATCTACAGGTACTGCGGCTGCTGCGAAGGGTGGTGTCACAACTATCTGTGCCATGCCTAATACAAAGCCTGTTGTAGATACAGTAGAAACTCTAAAATATGTTCATGATAAGGCAGCTAAAGAGGGAAAGGTACGTGTTAAGCAGCTTTCTGCATTTACCATAAATATGGATGGTAAAGAGCTGGTTGATATGGAGGCCATGAATGAGGCTGGTGCGGTTGCATTTTCAGAGGATGGAAAGAGTGTAATGGATATTAACCTATACAGAGAAGCTATGAAGAAGGTGGCAACTATGGATGCCTTAGTTATGGCTCACTGTGAGGATAAGGACTTGGTAGGCAAGGGAGTGCTTAATGAAGGTGTTGCTTCAGAAAAGTATGGAGTTCCAGGAATACCTAATTCAGTTGAGGATGTTATAACTGCAAGAGATATGTTCCTAGCAGGAGAGTTAGGGGCCAGACTTCACATATGTCACTGTTCTACAAAGGGTACAGTGGAACTTATGAGAATGGCAAAGCGTATGGGCTTTAAGGTGACTGCTGAGGTATGTCCACATCATTTTACACTTACTGATGCAGATATAACTGAGGCTGACAGCAATTATAAGATGAATCCACCTCTTAGAACTGAGGAGGATGTAAAGGCTCTTATAGAGGGCCTTGTGGACGGAACTATGGATTGTATCTCTACTGACCACGCGCCACATTCAAAGGAGGAAAAGTCAAAATTCTTTACAGAGGCGGCTTTCGGTATTACAGGCCTTGAGACATCAGCAGCACTTACCTACACAGCACTTGTAGATACAGGTCTTATGGATATAGTTAAGATGGCAGAGAAGATGAGCTATAATCCGGCTAAGGTTTTAGAGATAGACGGAAAATTTGGACATATCTCAGAGGGTGCTGTAGCAGATATAGCAATATTTGACCCAGAGGCAGAATGGGAAGTTAAGGAAGAAGAGTTTGCTTCTAAGGCTAGCAATACGCCTTATATAGGTAAGATGCTTAAGGGAAAAGTTACACATACAATTGTGGACGGAAAGCTTGTGTATGAGCTGTAAAAAGTGTAGGTTATAGATAAAATATGTAATCATTTAACAGCAATTTCAGCACATATGCTATGTCGATGATTGTAGTTGTAAAGAGAAGTAAGTTAAGTGATAACTTATCAATGATATTTAATGTAAGAACATAAAATGGAGGATTAAAGATATGATTAACACGTTGATTAAGAAGATTCAGGAGACAAATGCACCAATAGTAGTAGGTTTAGACCCTATGATGAACTACATTCCAAAGTATATTCAGGAGAAGGCATTTGCAGAGTACGGCGAGACACTTAAGGGTGCAGCAGAGGCAATCTGGGAGTACAACAAGGGAATTATCGATGCTACTTACGACTTAATTCCAGCAGTAAAGCCACAGATAGCTATGTATGAGCAGTTCGGTATAGAGGGACTTATAGCATTTGAGAGAACTTGTGAGTATGCTAAGAGCAAGGGCTTGGTTGTAATCGGAGATATTAAGAGAGGTGACATTGGTTCAACTTCAACAGCATACGCAGTGGGACACTTAGGACAGGTTCAGGTTGGTTCTAAGAAGTACTCAGGCTTCAGCGAGGATTTCGTAACTGTTAATCCATATCTTGGTACTGATGGTGTTAAGCCATTCGTAGATGTATGTAAGGAAGAGGACAAGGGTATCTTCGTTCTTGTTAAGACTTCAAATCCTTCATCAGGAGAGTTTCAGGATCAGCTTGTAGACGGTAGACCTCTTTACGAGCTTGTAGCTGAGAAGGTAGTAGAGTGGGGAAATGAGTGCATGGGCGATAAGTACAGCAATGTAGGCTGTGTAGTAGGTGCTACATATCCAGAGATGGGTAAGGTGCTTCGTAAGCTTATGCCAAACACTTACATCCTTGTACCTGGCTATGGCGCACAGGGTGGTAAGGCTGAGGACTTAGTTCACTACTTCAACGAGGACGGACTTGGAGCAATCGTTAATTCATCAAGAGGCATCATCGCTGCATATAAGCAGGAGAAGTATGCTGAGTTTGGCGAGGAGAGATATGCTGAGGCTAGTCGTCAGGCTGTTATAGATATGATTGAAGACATAAATAGCGCGTTAGCAAATAAGTAAGAAACGAGGAACCACTATGGGTAAGATAAAGATGACCGCCAACATAATCAGACAGGAGATGATTGGCACAGATATATTCTCTATGATTATTCAGGCAAAGGAAATTGCAGTACAGGCGCGTCCTGGACAGTTTGTAGATTTATATAGTGCAGATGGAAGCAAGCTTCTTCCTAGACCTATCAGCTTATGCGAGATAGATAGAGAGGCAGGAACACTTAGACTTGTATATAGAATTGCAGGAAAGGGTACAGCAGAATTCTCAAAGCTTACATCAGAGCACACAATTGATGTGTTAGGACCACTTGGTAATGGATTTAATCTAGAGGATGGAAAGGCTATTCTTATAGGTGGAGGTATCGGTATACCACCTATGCTTCAGCTTGCTAAGGAGCTTAAGTGCGAGAAGTCTATAGTACTTGGCTATAGAGATGAGGAATTCTTATCAGAGGAATTTAAACCATATGGTGATGTGTATAAGTCGAGTGATAATGGTGCCATAGGTGTTAAGGGTACTGTTATGGATGCTATCAAGGAGTATGGTATAGAGGGTACACACATTTACGCTTGCGGACCAACACCTATGCTTAGAGCTATTCAGCAGTATGCTTTAGAAAATGGTATCAGAGCTCAGCTTTCTCTTGAGGAGAGAATGGCCTGTGGCGTTGGCGCATGTCTTGCGTGTGTATGTAAGTCTAAGGAGGTTGACCACCACTCAAATGTTAATAACAAGAGAGTATGTAAGGATGGTCCTGTATTTTACGCTGAGGAGGTGGAGCTATAATGAATACTAAGGTAAATATTGCTGGAGTAGAATTAAAGAATCCTATAACTGTAGCTTCAGGAACCTTCGGCTCAGGTATGGAGTATGATGAATTTGTAGACCTTAACCTTCTTGGTGCAGTTACTACTAAGGGTGTGGCTAATATTCCTTGGCCAGGTAACCCAACTCCACGTATTGCAGAAACCTACGGTGGAATGATGAATGCCATTGGGCTTCAGAATCCTGGCATCGATACATTTATAGAGAGAGACATACCATTTCTTAAGACTAAGGATACTAAGATTATTGTAAATGTATGTGGTAAGAGTACTGAAGACTATTTAGAGGTAGTTGAGCGACTTGCAGATACTGACATAGACCTTATGGAGATTAATGTTTCCTGTCCTAATGTTAAGGAGGGTGGTATCGCTTTTGGTCAGGATCCTAAGGCGCTTTATGATATTACTAAGGCTATTAAGGCTAAGGCAAAGCAACCTATTATCATGAAGCTTAGTCCAAATGTTACTGATATTACTGAAATGGCTAAGGCGGCAGAGGCAGCGGGAACAGATGCACTCTCACTTATTAATACCCTTACAGGTATGAAGATAGATGTTAACAGAAGAACCTTTGCAGTGGCTAACAAGACAGCAGGAGTTTCAGGACCTGCCATTAAGCCTATAGCAGTTCGTATGGTATACCAGGTTGCAAATGCAGTTAAGCTTCCTATCATCGGTATGGGTGGTGTTATGACTGCTGAGGATGCGTTAGAGTTTATTATGGCTGGAGCATCAGCTGTAGCAGTTGGTACAGCTAACTTCCACAACCCTTATGCAACAGTGGAGATAATTAAGGGTATTGAGGAATACATGAAGAAGAATAATGTAAATGATATTAATGAATTAATCGGATGTGTTAAGTGATGGGACGTAGAAGGCGTAGAAGAAGAAAATATAGTTATACAGATGGTGCTGTAGCCTCGGACACCGTTATAGCATTTGTGATTGCAGGGCTATGCCTTGGTGTTGAGGTAGTTGGTTATATAGCTTCTATAATAACCAGAGGAAATGTACCAGATATATTTGGAACATTATATTTGTGTGCAGTAATTCTTTCGGCAACAGGTATGCTTTTCGGAATATTTGGACATAGGGCACAAGAAGGTGGTGTTTCTGCTAAAAGAATGTCCATAATCCTTAATCTTGTTGGATTTGTTGTTCCAATTGCAACCTATATATCAGGATTGATATAGCAATTTAGATTAAATAACACAATGCTTATTCTAGTCATTTGGATAGTGGCTAGAATAAGTATTTTATAAGGTAAAGTTTGTAGGAGTATATATTAAATTGGAAGACAGATTAAGAAAACAGATGAATTTTATACTTGAGGTGGATAAGCTTAAGAAGATAGGAAGGCAGACATATCTGTCAGATGCTTCTCGCAAGGAAAATGATGCGGAGCATAGCTGGCACTTAGCCCTTATGACCCTGCTGCTTAGTGAGCATGCCAATACTGAGATTGACGTTCAGAAGGTTATAACTATGGTGCTTATCCATGATATCGTGGAGATTGATGCAGGGGATACCTATGCCTATGATGAGACGGCCAAGCTAAGTCAGAGAGAGCGAGAGGAAAAGGCTGCAGACAGAATATTTAACTTATTGCCACAGGATCAGGCTCAGAAGTTTAGAGCTATCTGGGAGGAGTTCGAGGAGAGGAAAACTCCAGAAGCCTTATTCGCAAGAACCTTAGATAATGCTCAGCCTATGATGTTAAATGATGCCACCGATGGTAAGGCATGGAGAGAGCATCAGGTTAAGAAAAGTCAGGTAATGGGTAGAAATAAGGATACTCATAAGGGCTCAGAGAAAATCTGGGAATATTTAGAGAGTATGGTTAATGACAACGTAAAAAAAGGGAATATAATAGATGAGTAATCTTTGAAATATAGTTGACATAATGTCAGGAGCACAGTTGTGGATATTTTCCATAATATGCAGTATGTTAAAGTTGAAGCTATAATACAATACTAGTGCAGACTTTGAACAAAGTTTAGAAAAACATAACATGGTATATGGAGGCATAAATGAATAGTTTAGAAGAAATATATGAGAGATTAGAGCTTGCCATAGAGCGAGTTAGTGATATAAGAGAAGAGATGAATGATTTAAGTGACGAAGTAATCCCCGCATCAGTTAGGGATTACTTTGTTTGTCTTTCGGACTTTATAGGTAGTTGCTATGATGTGCTTACTGTGGAAGATAATTCTGTATATGAGAGCTTAGAGCTTTCAGAACTTCAGAAAATCAATCATAGATTGTACCAGGATATACTTCCTGAAAACTATGAGGAAAGCTTTGCAAATCCTGACTATGCTGTAAAGGTTTTAGGTAAGGAGTATGGTAAGCTATTTAGCTTTTTATATTCAGAGACAAGAACTCTAATAGCATACGCATATGAGAAGAGAACCTTGGAATTTACTGCAACAGTGGAGCTATTTTTAGAGGTGTATAGTATGTTTACGGGCTGTGAGGGAGAATTGCCACAGCCAAAGTATATTAAGGAAGCAATCTATTACCATATGTTTGACTATGCAGATGTTTTGGTGGCTGACAGGGTAAGAGAAACATTGGATCCTTCATATACATTTGCCACAGATATAGTTATGAAAAGTGACCTGTCAGATGTTAGATACCTGTACAAGTATGGAGAGTACATCGGGGACAATGAGCTTAAGACAGCAGAGTTCTTAAATAAGCTTCCTGAGGAAGATATAAAGGCCATGGCTAAGACTTATGTGGATGGATTTGTTAAGGGCTTTGAGACCATGAGAATAGATTTAAAACCCAAGAAATCGGTTAACATAAGATATTCTATCGGTCAGGAAAGAATGGTTAGAGAAGCCATTAAGCTTTTTGAGGAGCAGGGATTAAAGCCTATTATATTTAGATATGCTGTGTCCCGCTGTAACAGAAAGCTTACTGTAAGAACTGGATACATGGGAACACCTGCTAACAAGCAGTATGAGTACGACCATAGAATGGACGAGGCTATATTCTATAACAAGGCTTATGTAGAGAGAAAGCTTGCAGTTATAGAGGATACCTACGAAAAATACAAGGATATGGCAGCAGTTTACGCAGGGCCTGCGGTTATAGAAACCTTCGGCGAGCTACCATTTAAGCCAGAGATAAAGGAAAATGTTATTAAGTTATCTAAGAAGCAGCAGGAGATGAGTGTTTCTTACGCTGGCAGAAATGCAGCTATAACCAACAAGTACATCCCAAGAGATAAGTATAGCTTTACAATCATAGCCTACCCAATTCCTGAGATTGGTGAGGACTTTGAGGAAATATTTGCGGAGATAGTAAAGGTCAACACCTTGGATAATGAGCTGTACAAGAATATCCAGCAGTCTATAATCGATGAGCTTGATAAGGCTGAATATGTTCACGTCTTAGGCAGGGAAGATAACAAGACAGACATTAAGGTTATGCTTCATAAGCTGGGTAACCCTGAGAAGGAAACCAACTTTGAGAACTGCTTAGCAGATGTAAATATTCCTGTAGGAGAGGTATTTACATCACCTGTTCTAACTGGTACTAATGGCGTGTTAAATGTAAGCCAGGTATACCTTAACGAGCTTAAGTATGTAAATCTTAATATAGAATTTAAGGATGGTAAGATAGCAGATTACACCTGTGATAACTTCGATTCTGAGGAGGAGAACAAGAAGTTTATCAAGGAAAACCTTATGTTTAACCACGACACACTTCCTATAGGAGAATTCGCCATAGGAACCAACACTACAGCCTATGTGATGGCTAAGAAGCGTGACATCGTCTACAAGCTTCCTATCCTTATAGTGGAGAAGATGGGACCACATTTTGCAGTGGGCGATACCTGCTACAGCTACAGCGAGGAGGCAGTGCTATATAACCCTGATGGCAAGGAGATAATCGCTAAGGAAAATGAGTGCTCATTGCTTAGAAAGTCTAAGGACGAGAAGGAGCAGGAGAAGGCTTATTATAATTGTCATACTGATATAACTATCCCTTATGAGGAGATTGGAGCAATTTACAGTGTGCATCCAGATGGAGCGAGAGTTGCTATTATTAAGGACGGTAGGTTTGTGTTAGAGGGAACAGAGGAGCTTAATAGAGCCTTTGAGGAGTAGGTGAAAATATAAAGGTGATTATATGAATGCAGAAGAAATAATGATAGAGGCTGATAAGCTACTGCAAAAATGGGAATTGTATTCCCTTAATAACAGGTCTTATATCGAAGATATATTTAACGGTAAGAACAGATATGACATGATGCTTAATGTAGATGTGCTTCAAAAACAGGCAAAAATTTATATGTTGAAGGAGGGAAAAGTATATGAAGTATTATTTGGTGGATTATGAAAATGTAAAAACAGATGGATTAAAGGATTTAACAGGAGTAAAGGCTGATGATGCAGTAATTTTGTTTTATTCTGATCAATGTAAGAATATCACTCTTGATATTATGGATAGAATGGTGCAAAGAAATATTAAGTTTAGCTTTTGCAAGGTTACTACAGGTGTAAAAAATGCCCTTGACTTTCAACTATCATCTCATCTTGGGT
>SVEI01000045.1 GCA_015057445.1 Lachnospiraceae bacterium
CGCGGCCGGATTGAAAATTGTTTCCTCGTCATTTTTGTATCTTCAACACGTAATTACTATCTATATCTCTATATCCAACTCTAACACGTAATTTAGGAATCTTCTTACGTTTGTGATATTTTGTTCGCTGCCGCCTGGGAAGCATACATATATTTTGTCGTAGCCAACGTTTAAGTCCTTGGCGAATTGAGTGTCGCTAATGTCTATGGCATATTCTACTGGATCATCATCGTAGTTTAATGATGTAACCATTGCTCTTGGATGTTTTTCTTTGATTGCAGTATAGATATCGTCGTACAATCTGTCTTCTATAGGTTGAATAAGACCATTTATAGAGCAATAGTTAAGCCCTGTTTCATTGGTGATTATAATGTCGAAATAGTTGTTCCAGCAAAGGGTTGGGAATTGAGTGTAGCTGGAATCACCTTCCTCTTTGCCGAATTCATTTTCATAGTCCTCTTGGCTGAGTGTAACATAGATGCTGTTTCTGATTTGATAGCCGTCTGTCATGTTGTAGTAGGCTGCGTATTCGTTGAACAGTTTTTCGTTTATGTTTTCGGGAGCAGGAGAATTTACTACAGCATAGGATATAGATACTGGTCGGCTGTTTTTGTATATTGCCATCGGAATGGCGATAATGCAAAAAATAGCTATAGCGCCAAGTATTACATGCCATTTGTAATAATACACATAATATTTGAATTTTTCCCAGTTGGTCATTCCTTCGGTGTTGGCTTTTAGGCGTTCTCTCTTGGCTTTTATTCTGGCGCCGATCTTCATTTTGCGAAGCTCCAAATTATCTTCAGTGTTTTTATAAACGCTAGTGTCTTTGGTTTCTAGGCTTTCTGATGCTACAGGTTCTTTGGCAGTTATATGGATTCCGGCTGCTGTTTTGCTTTGTGGCATATCCTTGCTCTCTGCTTTGTTATCGTCTTTTGTAATAATGTCTGTGTTGTTTTTTTTGTCCATAATGTTCACCTTATCTCATTGTATGATCTGTTATAATAAAACTATCTTATTCTAACACAGGATTTCTATTATAAAAAGTAAAAAAGTGTGAAAACTTTAAAAACTATTTACAAGAAATTTAAAGTTTATTATTATAAGAAGGATTAGGAAAAAGAAAGTGGAGATAAATTATGAAACCAAAGTCAAAATTAAAAGTGTTCTTGAATAAGTTTTTTAAAATATTTATTATATTTATGTTAGCCACTGCGGCTATTAATATAGTATTGTTCTTGGTGATATATGGAAATCATCAATCAAAACTTAAAAAAGAAGTTGTATATCTGAATGCTCCGGGTGAGTTTGTGGAAGTAAATGGGCATAAGATGCATATAATGAAAGAGGGCAATGAAGAATCTGATACAACGCTACTTTTCTTACACAGTGCTGATGTAGCTGATGATGCAATTGCTTTAGAGCCACTTTTTAAGGAGCTTAAAGATGACTATAGGATAGTATTTGTAGAGAGAAGTGGAGTTGGATTCAGTGAAAACAGTGGTTCTGACAGAACTATAGATATTATATTGGAAGAAACTAGAACCGCTCTTAGTAAGTCTGGTATAAATGGACCGTTTGTGGTTGTGCCAATTGGTACGGCTGGATTAGAAGTTACTTATTGGGCTAATAAGTATCCAGAAGAAATTCAGTCGGTAATAGGAATTAATATAACATATCCTGAGCAGTATGCTGATATAACTACAGAAGAGTATTGTGGATTTTTTGACTATCTTTTGGTTCCTTTTTACAAACTGGGCGCCCATAGATTTGTTACTAGTATATATCCTGATAATTCATATGGGGTTTATACAGAAACGCAGATGCTCACAAGAAAGGCTTTGATTTCCAAGGGTGGATTTACAGAGGATATGTATTGTGAAAATCTTGCTATGGTAGATAATGCTAATAAAGTGGCGCAGGAAGGCTGGCCAGAGAATACAAAAATGTATTTGATATATGCAAATCCACTAATGGAACCTTATAGAAGTTCTAGTGAAAATGTTAATTCGTCATATCAGTCTGCTTTGGAAGATAATCCTGATGTTGATTATGTTGTGGCGTATAATGAGAGTATAAGGGATTATTTTTCCGCAAAGGAAAATGTTACAGTAGAAGAGATGGCAGGACCTGCCAGATTGTACACATATGACCCTAAAGGGCTTGGGAATAAAATAAAGAGTTATATAGAAGGACAAATGTTACAATAGTGTTACAAAAGAGTTATATTTGGTAAAAATGTACAAATCAACAAACAAAATTTGAAAAAGTACTTGCAAAATTGTTTAATATGTCCTATAATGACTTATGTCACAGCGGGTTTGTTGTGACAATCTATAAGGAACCAACAGTCAATGACTGATTATGAATAGGTTCATAGATAGTAGTTCTTTGAGAATGTACATATTTTTTGAGTAGGGTCTAAGCGGCTTGGTTTGAGAAGGGTTTCAAAGAAGTGATTCTTAGATACGTTTCAAGAAGTGAGATTTTGTGAAGGCTTAACTAAGAAAAGATGAACGTTGGGAAGAACAAATACACACACATTATAAAAGGAGGGTTTTTTTGTGAAAAAATTCAAAAAAGCATTAGCTCTTTCACTTGCACTTGCAATGGGACTTTCACTTTGCGCTTGTGGTGAGGAGAAGAAGGATGAGACAGAGGCAACTACAACAGCAGCAGCTACTGAGGAAGCTACTACAGCAGCTGAGGGCGGTGATACTACAGAGGCACCAACAGAAGAGGGTGGCGCTCCTATCACTGTAACTGATACTGCTACAGCTATTCAGGTATATTCATGGAATGATGAGTTAGGTTCAAGACTTGATTCACACTTCAGAACTAGATACCCAGAGCTTTCTGACTTAGTAGTTTACAACAACCTCGACCTTTCAGGTACTGGCGAGGAGTACCCAGCTAAGATTCAGGCTGCTATCGATGCAGGTGGAGATTTAGTTCCATCTATCGTAGCTGCAGATAACGACGTAGCTCTTTCGTTCATGCAGAGAGATTATATCGTTCCTGTAACTGATCTCGGAATCACTATGGATATGTATGCTAACGCTTACGATTACACTGTAGAGTACGCTACTATCGATGGCGAGCTTAAGGCTCTTACTTGGCAGGCAACTCCTGGTGTTGTAGCTTACAGAACTGATATCGCTGAGGAAGTTCTTGGTTTCTCAGATCCAGAGTCAGTTCAGGCAGCTATCGCTGACTGGGATAAGTTCTTCGAGACTGCTGAGACTATGAAGGGTGCAGGATACTACATGACTTCAGGTCCAGATGAGATTAAGTACGCTATGCTTGATCAGAGACAGTCTGCATGGGTAATCGATGGCGCTCTTAATATCGATCCAGCTGTTAACGATTACTTAGAGTACTCAAAGAAGCTTTATGACAACGATTACACTAAGAAGGCTGCTATGTGGTCATCAGAGTGGACAGCTAACATGGCTGACGATGTATTCTGTTTCTTCGGATGTACTTGGTTCATTCCTTGGTCACTTTCAATCGAGGATACTGACGCTATGGGTAAGTATAACGTAGTTACTGGTCCAGTTTCATATCACTGGGGTGGTTCATACCTTCTTGTAACTGACGCTTGTCCTAACAAGGAGTTAGCAGGTCTTGTACTTTACACTATGTGCTGTGATACAGAGGCTATGTACGATATCTTCGATCAGGATACAGACTTCTGTAACAACCAGGAAGCAGTTGCTCAGCTTATCGCTGATGGTAAGGGTGCTCTTGATAAGCTCGGTGGACAGAACCCACTTGAGATGTATGATGCAGCAGCTAAGGGACTTAGCTTAAAGAACGCTACTTCATACGATAACATCTTCAATGCATACCTTGATACAGCTTCACAGTCATACAACTCAGGTGACCTTGCAACAGTTGACGACGCTATCGTTAACATCAAGGAGCAGGTATCAGCTGCATACTCAGACATCGTTGTTGAGTAATTTATATTTAGAATAATTTAACATTGTTCAAATAGTTATGCACCGGATTCGTCCGGTGCATAATTTAAAAAAACATAAATATCGCTGTTGGGCATTTTATAAGAAATACTACTTTTAAAAAGCATTTCTTATAAAATGTCTAACGGAGGATACGTGAAATATGTTGAAAAAATATAAAAAGGTTGGGGAAGTGAAATCATGAAAAGAAAGACAGTTGAATATGGAAAGTATGGATACATATTCATAGCTCCATTCTTCATAGTATTCTTATTATTCCAGCTGTATCCTTTACTTTACACATTCTACTTGAGTTTTGTAGAGTACAGAATGACACAGGGTAAGTGGTGTGAGCCTAAGTTCTGTGGATTTGATAACTTTATGTCAATCTTAACTAAGAAGGACTTTAAGTCAGGCGGAACAATTTGGTTCGATACTTTGCCTATGAATTCTATTAAGAATACAATTGTTATGTGGATAATTAACTTTATCCCACAGATTCTCTTAGCATTATTATTATCATCATGGTTTACTGATACAGTTGTTAAGCTTAAGGGTCAGGGTGCATTCAAGGTTATGATGTTCTTACCTAACATCATCACTGCATCATCTATAGCTATCCTTTTCTACAACTTATTCGGTAACAGTGGTCCTATAACACTTATGTTAAGAAATTTAGGAATTATTGATAAGAACTTTAGTTTCCTTGAGAGCAAGGCAGCTACAGTTGGTATAATTGGTTTTATGCAGTTCTGGATGTGGTATGGTAATACTATGATCGTACTTATTGCAGGTATTCTTGGTATTAACCCATCACTTTATGAGGCAGCTATGGTTGACGGTGCTAGCTCAAAGCAGCAGTTCTTCAGCATAACTATGCCATTGCTTAAGCCAATCCTTCAGTTTACACTTGTAACATCAGCAATCGGTGGTCTTCAGATGTTCGATATTCCATCATTGTACAACGTTGCACAGGGTATTGGTCAGCCAGGACGTATCTCTCATACAGTTACAATGACTATTAAGGAGTATGCGTTCTCACAGAATCCAGATTATGGTAAGGCTGCAGCTATTTCAATCATATTGTTTATCTTCACTTTAGCTATTTCACTCTTGTTCTTCGCTTTAACAAGAGACAGAGAGCCAAAGCAGAAGCATGCAGTAATTAGATAAGGGAGGTGCGTAGATAATGGCTAAGACTACTGGCGTTGAGGAAAGCTACTCAGCTAAGATTAAGGCTACTAAAATTTTCAGAACTGTTATTTGCGTAATTCTTTGTATAATAAGTATTTTCCCTTTCTATACAATGATTGTTAACGCAACACATACATCAGCAGTTATCGAGAGAGGTATCCAGATTATTCCTGGAGGACAGCTCTTCAAGAATATCAGCGGTTTGCTTGAAAGAACTAAGGACGTAGGAACAAATGTATGGGAAGCATTGCTTCACTCATGTATGATTGCTGCTCCTGCAACAATTCTTCAGGTTTACTTTGCTACATTTACAGCATATGGTCTTACAGTTTACCAGTTTAAGCTTAGGAACCTTGCTTGGTCATTTATTATGGCTATTATGATGATTCCTGCACAGGTATCAATCATCGGATTCATGAACTTCATGATGAAGATTAATCTCTATGATACATATTGGCCACTTATTATCCCTGCTATGGCAGCACCATCTACTGTTTACTTTATGAAGCAGTATATGACAAGTGCTCTTTCAGTAGAGATTATTGAGGCAGCGAGAATTGATGGTTCTGGTGAGTTTGCAACTTTCAACAAGATTGCACTTCCACTTATGAAGCCAGCTATGGCTACACAGGCTATCTTCGCATTCATTGCATCATGGAATAACTTGTATACTCCATCTATGATGATTACTAACAATAGAAAGTATACACTTCCTATGTTCGTACAGGGACTTAGATCAGACGTTATCAGAACTGACTATGGTTTCGTATATGTAGGACTTACACTTACAGTATTACCACTTCTTATTGTATACTTTGCATTTTCAAAGTACATCATTGCCGGTGTTGCACTCGGTGGTGTAAAGGAGTAATATATATTTTAAGTATATTAGGGCCACGGTCAAAGGACCGTGGCTTTTTTTATTGCCATAAGCTGTGCTATTAAGTGTAATTTGTGTGAAAATAGTTGACGGAATCGTATATTTGTCATAAAATAGTAAAAGTGTTCAAATAGATATTTATATGGAGGCAACTATGAAAAAGATTGGGTTAATAAAAAGGTTACTGGTGCTTGTGTTATCAGTTACATTGGCTTTAGGGATGATGACTGGATGTAAAGGCAAGCAGGTATATACACAAAAAGAGGTTTCTACAACTGAAGTAGTAAAGATAGGTGAATATACTATATATTTAGATGAGATGATAGTATATGCTATTCAGGATTTTTATCTTCAAGGTGGTGATTCAGAAACTTTTGATGAGGTAACTGATGCATATAGAAAACTTACAATTCTCTCAACTCTTAGAGAAAATAAGATAATATACGATGTGTCTCAAAAAAATGACTTGGTTCTTACAGATGCTGATATGGAATTTGTAAACCAGTCTATAGCTAATTTCAAGGCAAAGATTGGACAGGAATTCCTTGATAAGTATGGTATATCTGACGAGCTTCTCGAAAGACTTTTTTATGAACAGGCCTGTGTTACAAAATTTGAGAACGATATGAAGAATGATTTGGGAAGAACTATTCAGGATGATTTGACTAAGCAGTATGAGGATACAAAGTTTATTACGTTCTACTATATGACATTTCCAACGGTTCAGGTGGCTGATGGTCAGCCTGTGACAGGGGAAGATGGAAAGTATGTATACATTTCGGATGCAGAAAAAGAAAAAGTAAAAGGGGATGCAGAGGAAGCAGTTAAGAGAATTGCTGCAGGAGAAGACTATAAGGCAATTGCTCAGGAATATGGAATTGCAGATTATTGTCAGGAAACTAATGGATATACAGGCGCTTATTCTGATGAAATGAATGCAGTGGTAGAAGGTCTTAAGGATGGAGATGTTTCAGAGCCTATTGACAGTGATCTTGGTTACAACGTAATTGTAATGATTAACTCCGATGATAAAAACCTTAAGGAAAGCTATATCTATTCTGTAGCTTCAGAGGGTGTTGAAAGTGAGTTTGAAAAACTTAGACAAATGTGGCTTGGAACTATTGAAATCGATGCAGAAGGAGATAAGATAGGTACAACCTGGGATGATTTTGATTTAAAGGGACTTTTGATGGATATGGAAGAAGCAGGTTTGGTAGAATAATAAAGTATGATGAAATATATAACAGAGAATCTTTGATTAGATTCTCTGTTTTTTTGTCGAAATAAAAAATATTTAAAATAAAAAAAGGTTTTTAATGACTTATAAAGAATAATTATGTTGTAGGTGTTTTTTTGTATTTAATATGATAACGGAAAAACAATGAAATAGAAGTTTGGATTATATAGGTAGATATGAATATTAGAGAAGAACAGGAAATAAAAGAACATAATATGTATAGAAGCTGTGCATGCTTCAGTGATGAAACAAAAGGACGAGATATCCAAGAAGAAAAGTGTGATATTCGTACAGAATTTCAGCGCGACAGAGATAGAATAATTCATTGTAAGTCCTTTAGAAGATTGAAGCATAAGACACAGGTTTTTTTGTCTCCAGGTGGAGATCACTATAGAACTAGATTGACTCATACATTGGAGGTTGCTCAGATTGCAAGAAGTATATCTAGAGCGTTATCTTTAAACGAGGATTTGACAGAGGCAATAGCTTTAGGACATGATTTGGGACATACACCTTTTGGGCACGCAGGCGAAAGAGCATTAAGTAACTATACGTCCAAGCCTTTTCATCATAATGAGCAAAGTGTTAGAGTTGTTGAAAAACTAGAAAAGAATGGTAGAGGTCTTAATCTAACTTGGGAAGTTAGGGATGGTATACTTAATCACAGATCCGCGTATACTCCATCGACCCTAGAAGGAGCAGTGGTAAGAATATCAGACAAGATAGCCTATGTAAACCATGATATTGATGATGGAATTAGAGCAGGGATTCTTGATGAAGATTCTTTGCCAAAGGAATGCACCAAGGTTTTAGGCTCATGTACAAGAGATAGAATAAATAACACAATACATGCCATAGTAAAGCATTGTATTGATAAGGATATTGTAGAGCTTCCGCCTGAATTCCAGCAAGCTCAAAGTGAACTGCGTAAATTTATGTTTAAAGATTTATACACCAATCCTGTGGCAAAAAGCGAGGAGACAAAGGCTGAAAGAGTAATTGGGCTTTTGTATCAGGAGTATATTAAGGATTTGAGTAAGCTTCCACAGGAGTTCCAGGATTACATTAATCAGGGAGAAGACAAGGAAATTGTGGTATGTGATTACATAGCTGGTATGACTGACAACTATGCTATTGAATGTTTCAATAAATTGTTTATACCAAAATCATGGTAAGAGGGAGAAAAAATGTATTATTCTGATGAGATAATTGAAGAAGTGAGAAGTCGGAATGACATTATAGATGTAATAAATGGCTATGTAACTTTGAAGAAGCGAGGCAATGATTACTCGGCATGTTGTCCATTTCATCATGAGAAGACACCGTCCTTTCATGTTAATCAGGACAAACAGTTATATAATTGTTTCGGTTGTCATACGGGTGGTAATGTGTTTACCTTTGTTATGGAATATGAAAATTTTTCATTTCCTGAAGCTGTACAATTCTTAGCTGAGAGAGCAGGGATTGATTTGCCTAAATCTGAGTTAAGTGACAGTGATAGAGCTAGAGATAATTATAAAACAATGCTGAAAGATATGAATAAAACTGCAGCAAACTATTTCTATTATCTGTTGAAAACTGATAGAGGCAAATTTGCCAGAGAGTATCTTGAGAATCGTGGTCTAAGTCAGGAAACCATAACAAACTTTGCTATGGGTTATGCAGATATTTACGAAAATGACTTATATAAGTATTTGAAAAGTAAAGGGTACACAGATAATCAGATGAAGGATTCCGGTCTTGTTGATATATACGAGGGCAAGGGTGGAAAAGATAAGTTTTGGAATCGAGTAATGGTACCTATACTGGATATAAATGGTAAGGTAATAGGCTTTGGCGGTAGAGTTTTAGGAAGCGCAGAAGGTGTTCCTAAGTACATTAACACTAAGGAAACAGCAGTGTTTGATAAAAGTAGAAATCTATTCGCTATGAATATAGCAAGACGTTCAAAAAGGCGAGGAATTATTATTTGTGAGGGATACATGGATGTTATATCTATGCATCAAGCAGGGTTTGATAATGCGGTGGCATCTCTGGGAACAGCATTTACAGTAGGACAAGCCAATTTGATTAAAAGATATTCTGATGAGGTTTATCTGGCGTATGATAGCGATGAAGCAGGTACTAAGGCGACTCTAAAGGTTATTGCCATGCTTCGAGATGTTGGTCTTACAACAAGAATTATAGATATGAAACCATACAAAGACCCAGATGAATTTATTAAGAATCTAGGGGCAGAGGCTT
This sequence comes from Lachnospiraceae bacterium, assembly GCA_015057445.1. Lineage (GTDB taxonomy): Bacteria > Bacillota > Clostridia > Lachnospirales > Lachnospiraceae > Coprococcus_C. Next base: position 9,518 of record SVEI01000045.1, read on the forward strand.
ATGAAGAGAGAATAGATAATGCTGTAACAGGTATCGAGTTTGAGGTTGCAACAATTGCTAAAGGATACAAGTTAAGAGATCCTGAGGATAAGATAAAATTTACTAACGATGTAGCAAAAAGACTTTCTGCAATAGACGATCCTGTTACAAGACATAGCTATACTGAGGCTATTGCAAGAGAATATGGACTTGATAAAGACAGCTTTAAGGCTGTAGTTTCAAAATACGGAACACTAGGTTTGGCTGAGAATGACACATTGTCGGATTCTGTGTCCTTTGAAAATACTGTTGTTAATAACAATAAATCAGATAATAGAAGTAAGCCACAGAAACTTCTGTTGACTTGGATGGTTAATGAAATCACACTGTTTGAGAAGCTTAAGGGTGTTGTAACGGTAGATGATTTTATTGATGAAAACCACAAAGAGGTGGCTAAAAAGTTATTTGAGCAGTATGATGAAAAGGGAGAAGTGAATCCTGCATCAATTGTAGATGTATCAGATGATTTGGAAAAGCAGCATATTGTAGCAGAAATACTTCAGACTGAGCTTCCTTTTGAAATGTCTCAGGATGAGAAGAATCAAGCTATAAATGATGTTGTTAAAAAAGTAAAACAAGAGAAAATCGAATATGAACTTAGCAGGTGCGCTACGGATCCAAGAAAACTACAACAGCTAATTGTGGAAAAGGCAAACCTAAATAAGTTGTATATTTCGTTATAATATGGAAAAAATATAATCACTATGGAGGATAACATAATGGAAGAAAACAAGACTAAAGATCAGGCAATAGAAGAAAAATTCAATGCCAAATTAATGGATTTGCTTGAGGTTGCCAAGAAAAAGAAGAATGTAATCGAGGATATTGAAATTATTAATCATTTTAATGATAGTAAAGAAATTGAGCTTACTGCAGAGAGACTTACAACTGTATTTGAATTCTTAGAAGAGAATAATGTGGATGTTCTTAATATTACTGAAGAAGAAGATGATGTTGTAGATGACGATCTTCTTCTTGAAGTAGATGGGGAACCAGATGTGGATGTAGAGCAGATAGACTTAAATGTTACGGATGGCGTTAGTATTGAGGATCCAGTAAGAATGTATCTTAAAGAAATTGGTAAGGTGCCGCTTCTTACAGCAGATGAGGAAACAGAGCTTGCACAGAGAATGGAATCTGGTGATGAGGAAGCTAAGAAAAAACTCGCAGAGGCAAATCTTCGTCTTGTGGTTAGTATAGCTAAAAGATATGTTGGTAGAGGAATGCTTTTCCTCGATCTTATTCAGGAGGGTAATTTGGGACTTATAAAAGCTGTAGAGAAGTTTGACTACAGCAAGGGTTATAAGTTTAGTACCTATGCAACTTGGTGGATAAGACAGGCCATTACAAGAGCTATTGCAGATCAGGCTAGAACTATTCGTATTCCAGTTCATATGGTAGAGACTATTAATAAACTTGTGAGAGTTCAAAGACAGCTTCTTCAAGAGCTTGGAAGAGAAGCAACACCTGAGGAAATTGCAGAAAAGATGGATATTCCAGTAGAGAGAGTTCGTGAGATTCAGAAAATTTCACAGGAACCAGTATCATTAGAAACTCCTATTGGAGAGGAGGAAGACAGCCATCTTGGAGACTTTCTTCCAGATGAAAATGTTCCTGTACCAGATGAGGCAGCTGCATTTACTATGTTGAAGGAACAGTTAATTGAGGTTCTTGGAACTTTGACAGATAGAGAGCAAAGAGTATTAAAGCTTAGATTCGGTTTAGATGATGGAAAAGCTAGAACTCTTGAGGAAGTAGGTAAAGAGTTTAAGGTTACTAGAGAGCGTATAAGACAGATTGAGGCTAAGGCGCTTCGTAAGTTAAGACATCCAAGTAGAAGTAGAAAACTTAAGGATTTCCTTGACGAGGATAAATAAGAGGTAACACCTATGGATATTAAGTTATCAAAACGTATGCAAGCTGTTGCTGATATGGTTGATGGCGAAAATGTTGCTGACATAGGCTGTGATCACGCATTTGTATCAATTTATCTAGCAGGCAAACCGTTTGTAAAAAAAGTTATTGCTATGGATGTAAAAACTGGGCCTGTTGATATAGCTAAGGCAAATGTGGCTGCATACAATCTTGAGAACAAGATAGAAATTCGTATGTCTGACGGGTTTGGGAACCTTGAAGTAGGAGAAGCGGATGTGGCTGTTATTGCTGGTATGGGTGGTTACCTAATGATAGATATCCTGAAGAATGGGATATCGCACCTTAATGGTGGTATTGGTTTGGTGCTTCAACCCCAGTCAGATATAAAGGCTGTAAGAGAATATTTAGTTAGTGTTGGGTACACTATTGTAGACGAAGATATGCTCATTGAAGATGGTAAGTATTACTCCATAATTAAGGCTGTACCTGATTCTGGCGAGAAAGCAGATTATTCGGTAGATGACTATACTTGTGGACCTATACTACTCAAAAAGAAGCATAAGACGTTGAAAGAATACTTGCATTTTTCTAAAGAAAAGAATCTTCAGCTTGAGAAGAAATTGAGTGAACAGGGAAGTCTAAAATCTAAAGAGCGAATACAAGAACTTATAGAAGAAAGAAAATACATTGACAATATTTTACAGAATTTTTTTGAAGAAAGCATATAATATTGGTTATATGCTTTTCTTCCATATTATTAAATAGGGAGGTGTCCGTATGCTATGTAGGGATGTAGTGAAATTACTAGAAAAACAATCTCCTAAAGAGTACGCCTTAGAGTGGGATAATGTTGGCCTGTTGGTTGGTAGAAGGGATAAGGAGATTAAGAAAATACTCATTGCTGTAGATGCAACTGTGGATGTATGTAACCAGGCTATAGACGGTGGTTATGATATGATAGTAACTCATCATCCTATGATTTTTTCCAAACTAAGGAAGGTTAACGATGATACTGTTCTGGGAGAAAAGGTTATATCTCTAATCGAACATGGTATATGCTGTTTTGCTATGCACACTAATTTCGATACCATAGGAGGTATGGGAAGGCTTGCTGCAAGAATGCTAAATTTGGTTAATGTGGAAATCTTGGAAGAAACCTTAAATGGAGAGGGAATAGGTTGTGTTGGTATGCTGAGTAACACCTTGACTATAGAGCAACTGGCTAATCAGGTCAAAGAAATATTTGATTTGAAAAATGTGATATTATACGGGGATACTCAAGAATTAGTAGATAAGGTGGCTATTTGTCCTGGCTCTGGCAAGAGTGTAATTGATGTAGCAAAAGCTAAAGGAGCTTCTTGTCTTATAACAGGAGATATAGGACATCATGATGGTATAGATGCAGTGGAAATGGGGCTAAATATTATTGATGCATCTCATTATGGGATTGAGAAGATATTTATGCAATTTATGCATACATATTTATTTGAGCAGTGTCCAGAAATTCAGGTAGATATGGCCAAAACAAAGGAACCATTTATAATACTATAAAGGAGGGCTACTTATGGATAAAATCAATGTACTATGTGATGGGAAAAAATATGAGGTGGATAAATTTACCACAGTAGGAGAATTTATAGAGACATACTATCAGGAAGATAAGTGGAAGTATGTACTTGCAACAAGAAACGGAAAGCTAAGTGAACTGGCTGCAATTATGGATAAGGATACCACACTGGAATTACTTACTAAGAGTACAGTGGTAGGTATGGATACATATAAGAGAAGTCTTACTCTAATTATGGTTAAGGCATTCTCGGATGTGTTAGGAAGCAAAACAAATCATAGAATCAATGTTATGTATTCTATGGGTAAGGGATATTACTGTAAGCTTATATCAGATAATGTGACTATAAGTGATGAACTAATTGCCAAAGTAAAATCTAGAATGGATGAAATAGTTGTAGCAGATATGGATATAATTAAGGAGAGTGTTAGTACAGATGAGGCTATAACTCGTTTTGGGAAGCAGGGAATGTCTGATAAGGAGAAGCTTTTCAAATTCAGAAGAGTATCAAAGGCAAATCTTTATAGTTTAGATGGATATGAGGATTATTTTTACGGTTACATGGTACCATCAACAGCCTATATTAGCTGCTATGATTTGATACCTTATGATGAGGGTTTTGTACTTCTTGCACCACGCAAAGAGAATCCCGATGTGCTGCCAGAATTTGTACCACAGAAGAAGCTGTTTGAGGTGCTCAAAACTTCAGATGCCTGGGGTAAGACTTTGGAGGTTGAAAATGTTGGAGATTTAAATGAAGCTATCACTAGTGGTGATATCAATGAACTTATGTTGGTTCAGGAAGCTCTTATGGAGAAGCAGATAGCTCAGATAGCTGACAAGATACTTGAGGGTGGAAAGAAAATAGTTCTTATAGCGGGACCAAGTTCGTCAGGTAAAACTACATTTTCTCATAGATTATCAGTACAGCTTAGGGCTCAGGGATTAAGACCTTATCCACTTGCCTTGGATAATTATTTTGTAGATAGAGAATTTACTCCTAGAGACGAGAATGGAAATTACGACTTTGAGTGTATTGAAGCCATGGATCTTCAGCTTTTTAATTCAGATATGTCCAAGCTTTTAGCTGGAGAAGAGATAGAGATGCCAACCTTCAATTTCAAGATAGGTAAGAAAGAGTACAAAGGCAAGAAAATGAAGCTTAATGACGGTGATGTTTTGGTGGCAGAGGGTATTCACGCTCTTAATCCACTTATGACCAGTGAGCTTCCTGATGAGAGCAAATTTAAGGTTTATATCAGTGCTCTTACACAGCTTAATATAGATGAACACAATAGAATTCCAACTACAGATGGAAGACTTATTAGAAGAATTGTTAGAGATGCCAGAACTAGAGGTAATGATGCTAGAGGAACTATAGGCATGTGGCCTTCAGTAAGACGTGGAGAGGAAAAATATATTTTCCCATTCCAGGAACAGGCGGATGCTATGTTTAACTCGGCTCTTATATATGAGCTTAGTGTAATTAAGCAGTATGCTGAACCACTCTTGTTTGCTGTTCCAAAGGACTGCCCAGAGTACCTTGAGGCAAAGAGACTTCTTAAGTTTTTAGATTATTTCTTGGGATTAGAAGTTACAAATATACCTAAGAACTCAATACTAAGAGAGTTTGTGGGTGGAGGTTGCTTCGACCTATAAAGCTATTATACAAAGGACGCGTTGGTTTTTGCTGGCGCGTCTAATGTAATTATTCAGTATCCGATGGATGCTAATATGCAAATTCGAGTCTAACTATGGGACAATTTTGTAATCGAATTTAGCAATGGAGGAATTATTGATATGTGTGGAATATGTGGATTTACAGGAAGTATTAATGACAGAGAAAATATTCTTACTAATATGATGAACAAGATTATTCACCGTGGACCAGATCAGGATGGAAAGTATATTCAGGAGGGGATTAATCTAGGGTTTAGGAGACTTAGTATTATAGACCTTGATTATGGACACCAGCCTATGCAGGATGAAGCAGGAGATGTGGTTGTTGTATTTAATGGTGAAATCTATAACTATAAGGACATAAGAAAAGAACTTATGGCTAAAGGCTATAAGTTTAATAATAACTCCGATACAGAGTGCTTGATCCATGGATATAAAGAATATGGTGAGGAACTGGTTAACCATCTAAGGGGGATGTTTGCCTTTGTAATTTGGGATAAAAATGCTGGAAAGATTTTTGGCGCCAGAGACCACTTTGGAATAAAACCATTTTACTACGCAGTAATAGATGGAGAGCTTGTTTTTGCATCTGAAATAAAGAGTATATTGGAATATCCCAAATACGAAAAACAGGTTAATTTAGAAGCTCTTCAAGCATATCTTACATTTCAGTATTCCGTGCTACCAGAGACATTTTTTAAAGGTATATATAAGCTTATGCCAGGTCATTATATGAATTTTAAAGCTGGTAAGTTAGATGTTTATAGATATTTTGAGCCAACCTTTGAACCCGAAGAAGGGCTTACTTTAGATGAGTGGGGTGATAGAATTGATGATGCTACCAAAGAATCCGTTGACTACCACATGATTAGTGATGTGGAAGTTGCATCTCTTCTTTCTAGTGGTGTGGATTCAAGCTACCTAGTGTCCAGGTTTAGTGGAAGTAAAACATTTACAGTGGGCTTTGAAAATGATGGACATGCTGAGATTGATTACGCCAAGAGACTGGCTAAGAAGCTTGAACTTGAGAATTATTCTAAAACTATAACTCCTGATGAATATTGGCAGGTTCTTCCTAGTGTGCAGTACCATATGGATGAGCCATTGGCAGACGCCTCTTGTGTTGCTCTTTACTTTGTGGATAGAGAGGCTGCTAAGCAGGTTAAGGTAGTACTTTCAGGAGAAGGTGCAGATGAGTTTTTTGGAGGGTATAATATTTACCATGAACCATTTTCATTAAAGCCTTTTAAGAAGATTCCAAAGCCTGTTAAGACGGTTATGAGAGGCTTGGCTAGTATAGCGCCTGATATAAAGGGAAAGAGTTATATAATTCGAGGATGCACTCCTCTCAGAAAGAGATTTGTAGGTAACGCATTTAGATTCAACGAGAAAGAAACTGCAAAGATTATGAAGCTTCCTAATGGAATGTCCAGGAAGTATATAGAGAAGATTACAGGCTCTTATTATGATAAGGCAGAAGTGGCAAATTATGATGACGTTACTAAGATGCAGTATATCGACATGAATTTTTGGCTAATCGGGGATATATTGCTTAAGGCAGATAAGATGAGTATGGCCCATTCGTTAGAATCAAGGGTGCCATTTCTTGATAAGGAGCTTTTTGAGACAGCAAGACGAATACCAACAGAGTTTAAGATCCATGGAAATACCACAAAATATGCATTTAGAGAGTGTGCTAACAAGTACTTGCCAAAAGAAGTTGCGGGTAAGAAAAAACTGGGATTTCCAGTTCCTATCAAGGCGTGGCTTAGACAAGATGAATGCTATGAAAAGGTTAAAGCCTCATTTACCAGTGATGCGGCAGGTAGATTTTTCTATACCGATGAGATTGTTAAGCTACTCGATAAGCATAAGTCAGAAAAGAAAGATAATAGCAAAAAAATATGGACAATCTATATGTTTTTGATGTGGTATGGGATTTTCTTTGGCGAAAATGTAGAAAAATAGTTAAAAATTTGTTGAATTTTGTAAATATTTAATGACTTTTTTGGGAAAATAATATATAATTAACGTATAAGTAAACAGTCGGATGAATTAGGGATTTTCACCCGGCTGTTTTGCTACAATTTAATAGCTTGCTTGTCGTAACCATCCCTTGGAGTTTCTGCATTGTATATGCATATGGCGAAAGGAGGAGGCCTATGAGTTACACTAATAAGGTTAACCTTCTGCAAATGCAGGGGTATTTTGAGGGACAGGTAGACAAAATTCGAGTTATCAGCGATTTGAAACTTAGTGAGAATGAATACAGAAGCCTAGGAGTCAGGCTGAAATCATTAAGCTTTTTCGATGGTAGCGAAAAGGATATAGAGGATTATATGTTGTCAATATTAGTTTATTGCACTTATTCTCTTATCTACGGTAATATTGGAACAGACTTTGAGGAAATCTTCTGGCAGGTGGTTCCTAAGAATCAGTATATGAAGAGGATGTATCTTAGAATGTATAAAGATGTGTTCTATTCTTATGGTATATCCACATATGATGTGCCACGTATTGATTTTCTTCCAAGGTGTATTCAACTAACCGCAAGACATGCGGGTATACCTGATGAAGATAAAGCCATATATTACCAAATTCTTAGTAGCAGTAGTTTTGATGATGAGGGACATATGTACGAGAATCTTCGTGATGTGCTTCCTCCAAGGACAAGATACATATTTGACATGATGGATGATGTAAGCAGAGAAAAGTTGCTTAAGGAATCCAAATTATTGGTGGATGATGTGCTTATAGCACAGAATACACATAACAGTGCACTTATTGACAAGTATCCAGATTTGGATTTAAACCTTATCGTGGATTGTATAATGTGGGGATTTGACAAAGATTTTGTTATGAAACAGGCATTTTAAAATTGTGTAAGCCAGACTATAAGCCGGGTTATGTCGAGAGTGATTATCTATCTAGGCCTTATGTTACCATAAGGCTCAAGCGACCTACCTGAAGACCCAGCGGGCAACTGCATAGTCTTCTATTTGGTCTTGCTTCGGATGGGGTTTACAGAGCCAGCCTTGTTACCAAGACTGCGGTGAGCTCTTACCTCGCCTTTCCACCCTTACCTACCTAAGTAGGCGGTATATTTCTGTTGCACTAGCCTGGGAGTCGCCTCCACCGGACGTTATCCGGCATCCTGCCCTATGAAGCCCGGACTTTCCTCACCTGCCCAATGGCAGCCGCAATCACTTATCTGACTTACACAGTGTTTAGAGTAACACATAAGTGGATGAGTTTCAAGAAAATTAGGCCCAACTTGTCAGCAAAATTTACTAGAATTTATTACAAGGAGATTTATTAATGGACGCAATAGAATGTATAAAGTCACGTAGAAGCGTTAGACGCTATACAGACGAAGTAATTAGTAAAGAGTTAATGGATTCCATTATCGATGTGGCGAGAACGGCTCCTTCCTGGAAGAATACACAGACTGCTAGATATGTGGTAGTTCAGGATAAGGCAATTATAGAGAAAATCAAGGATGAAACCTTACTTGGATTTGAAGGTAATATCAAGACCTTAGCGCAGTGTAATACCCTGGTGGTTCTCACCCAGATTAATGGAAGATGCGGATACGAAAGAGATGGATCCTTTACCACAAGCAAGGGCGCAGCATGGGAGATGTTTGATGCGGGAATTGCAGCACAGACATTTTGCTTGGCGGCACATGAAAAGGGCGTAGGTAGTTGCATACTTGGTATATTTGATGACGCAAAGGTGGCAGAGATAATCGACCTGCCAGAGGGACAGACAGTGGCAGCACTTATTCCAGTTGGAATCCCTAAATTTATACCGGATCCTGTACCTAGAAAAGAGGTTAGTGAGCTGGTATCATATAAGTAGGATGCATATAGTGTTTGTTGGTGCGTAATTATGAATGTACAAGCTTATGAAACTGTATGTATATAAAAAGCTAATATTGCACATTTTGTGCATTGGAGGGTTAAAGAGCACGGCAGTATGGGAGTCGTGCTCTTTGTGCGTGCTGATGAAATGCGTGCTGATGAAATGTGCGTTGATGAATGTAGTGACATATTCTATGCTATGCCTGTTATATGTCGTCAGGATTTAGTTGTTCTAGCAGACATTACCTTTTAGAAACACTTGATAAAATGCTGAAATAATTGTATGATGTAGGATGTAGTTTTTTTAAATTCAACTGGGTAGTAGAGTTAGTAAAATGTACATTACTACCCACGTGGGATTAAAAAATAAGCTAGTCAGGGTAGTAGAGGTGGACAGATAAGCGTTACTACCCACGTGAGACAAAAAAAACAAGCTGGTCAGGGTAGTAAAGTTGGAAAAATAAGCGTTACTACCCACGTGAGGCAAAAAAACAAGTTGGTCAGGGTAGTAAAGTTGGAAAAATAAGCGTTACTACCCACGTGAGACAAAAAAACAAGCTGGTCAGGGTAGTAAAACTAGGAAAATAAATTGTATTACCCAAGATGTATAAAAAGTAATATTAAACATAGGGAGAAAACCATGGATAAGGGAAGAACAGAACAGATTATAGAGAAGTTAATTGATTCAATTGAAAATGGTCAAAGCGTTCCTTTTGGGGCAGGTAAGGTTGCTGTGAATAAGGACGAAACCATTATGATGCTTAGAGAACTTGAAAGCATTGTTAATGGTGAGCTTAAGATATACAGAGAGTTTAATGATAGAAAGGGCAAGATTATCAACGATGCTAAGAAGGAAGCTGAAGAGATAATCTATGAGGCAGAGCAAACTGCCAGCCGTATTAGAGTTACTAAGAGAATGTCTACTATTGGCACTGCATTTAAAGCAGAAAGCTTAGATAAGGAAGAGAGAAAAGCTCTTAGAACTGCACATGATATATATGCGGCATCTCTTATTTATACAGATGAGATGCTTACAGAGGTAAATGATGTGGTTGCTCAGGCCTATGACTTGGTAGCAAATCAGTATGGAATTATGATTAATACCCTTCAGGAGAAAGCAGAGCTTATTGCTAAGAATAAGGCAGAGCTTATGGGCAGTCTGAAGGAGTTAAGTAAAGAGGATAGATACACTCAGATATTAGAGTTAGGACAGCTTCTTTCCCACGAGCTTTATAATGAGCGTATGAAAGCTAGGGCTATGGAGGAAGATGGAAGCTACCAGATGGAGATGATGTTCGAGGAGCAGATAGCTGCTACTCAGCAACCTATGGATTCAGCCTTTGTAAATGCACAGCCAGAAGTAGCAGTGGATTCAGCCTTTGCAAATGTACAGCCAGAGGTGGCAGTGGATTCAGCCTTTGCGAATGCACAGCCAGAAGTAGCAGTAGATTTAGCCTTTGCAAATGTACAGCCAGAGATGGCAGTGGATTCAGCCTTCGCAAATGTACAGCCAGAGGCAGCAGTGGATTCAGCCTTTGCAAATGTACAGCCAGAGATGGCAGTGGATTCAGCCTTCGCAAATGTACAGCCAGAGGCAGCAGTGGATTCAGCTTTCGCAAATGTACAGCCAGAGGCAGCAGTGGATTCAGCCTTCGCAAATGTACAGCCAGAGGCAACACAGCAGGCATCACTAACTCAGGGTCAAGTAGCACAGACAACTGCGCCAACTCAGGGCCAGGTAGCACAGACAACTGCACCAACTCAGGCTATAGATCAGCAGACAAAGTATGTTCCTGATGAGGAGCATTCTATTAAGGCGGTTTCTAAGACCCTCGAAATGTTTAAAAACTATAGACCAGGTGGAAATAAATAGTGATGTAAAGATTATTCGCATCATCGCACCAAATTATGTAAACCAATTGTGGGCTAGTTTTGTGGCATAATTCAAATGCATAACAATATAAGTTTATAATTTTGTTTTCGGCATTATGTAAACTGGTTTGCGAAAAATGGGGACTAAGATAAGGAGAAAAAATGGAAAAATTTCAGTTTTATGAGAGAGAAATAAACTACTACGAAACAGATAAGATGGCGGTGGTGCATCACTCAAACTATGCTAGATACTTAGAGGAATGTCGTATTAAGATGCTTCAACATTATGGCATGCCTATGGAGATGTTCGAGGAGATGGGATACATGATTCCTGTTCTTGAACTTCATGGGGAATTTAAAGAGAGCATAAGGTTTGGGGAAACTATTAAGATAGTAGCTAAGATTGAAAAGGTTACGCCACTTAGATTTTATTTTGATTATGTAATTTATGACGAGACCATGAC
>SVEI01000116.1 GCA_015057445.1 Lachnospiraceae bacterium
AGATAGTAGAGCAAATCGGACTTACAGATAGAAGAAAGAATCTTCCAAGTCAGTTATCAGGAGGACAGCAGCAGAGAGTATCAATCGGAAGAGCCATGTTTAACAAGCCTGCAATCGTTCTTGCAGATGAGCCAACAGGAAACCTTGACAGAAAGACTGGCGAGGAGATTATGAAGCTCCTCAAGGAGTCAAACAGAAAGCAGAAGCAGACATTAATTCTTATCACACATGATGAGAGTATTGCATTACAGGCAGACAGAATTATTTACATAGAAGATGGAAAATTAACTAGGGACGAGAGAATAAGAGTACTTGGGGGAAAGGTCAATGAGTAATAAGAAAATAGTATTTCAGGTGACAAAGGAATATATGAAGAAAAACAAGAAGAGAACAATGACAACTCTTTTTGGAATAATATTTATGGTAATGCTTATGACCTGTGTATTCGTGGGAAAGGACACAGCGGTTAATTACTTAGAGATACTTGCATCACAGAGTCAGGGTAAGTGGCATATCAATGCTTATGATGTAGATGCTAGCCAGTATGAGAAGATTAAAGACCTTGATGCAGTAGATGAAACTGCAGTATCAGTAGGGTATGATTTATCTGTATTTGAGCAGTCAGCAAATCCTGTTAGACCTTACATTAACCTTAAGGCCTACAGCAAGGAAAACTTTGACTGGATGAACATGGCTCTTGTTGAGGGAAGATACCCAGAAAACTCAGAGGAAATAGTTCTTTGTGTGGACGCAAAAAATGATGGTTCAGATATTAAAATTGGGGATGAGATATCTGTAGATTGCTTTAAGAGATTTTTGAGTAAGAGTGAAAATAGCAAAACCAATACTATTTTCCCATACTATAATTTGGTTTTACAGCCAGGCGATTATGTAGAGGCACCTGACAATTTCTTCTACTTCGCCCCAGAGGATACAGACCCTGTTGAAGAATTTGTAGAGGTAAGAGAGAATACAGGCTTTAAGGCTACATATAAGGTAGTTGGTTTTGTGGGTAGGCCAATCTATGAGGCTGACTCTTCCGCAGCTTACACAGCTATTACATTACAGGATGATAACACTACTATAGACGGCACATTTAATGTATCTATCAGATTTAACTTAAGTAAGCTTGACGGAGAATATAATGGTATAGAGGAGATTGTAGGCGGCTATGATAACATAGAATTCAACGGTATTCTCCTTGCCTTCTCAGGTAACTCACCTGACTCAACCATTAGCGGCATGGTTGATATTATGACAGTATTTTTCGTAGTGATTATAATCGTTGCATCAGTAATACTTATCTACAATGTATTCAATATGTCCTTTGAGGAGAGAAGCAAGTACCTTGGAATGCTTTCATCAGTTGGTGCAACAGGAAAGCAGAAGAGAAGTAGTGTGTACTACGAGGCATTTACTTTATTACTTGTATCCCTTCCGGTTGGATTCTTAGTGGGACTTGGAGTAGTAAAGCTTGGTATGACAATTTTAAAGCCTTATATGGTTACTTTACTTGGTATTTATTCAAATGTTAGCTTTGATAAGGTGCCACTTAAGATATCACTTATTGGAGTGTTATTTACAATAGTATTTTCAGTATTTACAGTTTGGATTTCAGCTTACCTTCCAGCTAGAAAAATTGGTAAGATTGGACCTATAGAGTGTATCAGAGGAAATGCATCTAGAAGCAAGAAAACACATAAGGTAAATAAGCTTGCTATAAAGCTTTTTAAAGCTGAGGGTCTTCTGGCAGCAAACTCAGTAAAGAGAAAGAAAAAGAAGACTAGAGGAATTATCGGTGCTGTGGCAGTGTTTATTATGATTCTTATAATCACAGCATTTTCGTCAAACCTACTTACAACCATGATATCTCATGTGTTGGCAGATGATGCCAACATCAGCGTAAATTATGAGAATGATTTTGTGATACAAAATTACGTGGGAGATGATTACGAGGAGCAGATGCAGGAGTTAATAGGTAAGGCTCGTAATGATGAAAATGTAGAAGATGTTGTGGAGTATATATATGACTTCAATATGGCTTTTGTGGATGAGAATGTAATCGGACAGGAATATCACCAGGCAAGGGAAAATATATTTGATGCATATGGTGTGCCTGAAGAAGATAGAGAGCGAATGAGAAACTCACATCCTTTAAAGTATAAGGAAGTAAGCGTTATGGCATTTGATGATGCACATTTTGACCAGATAGCAAAGGCTTGTGGAGTAGATAAAACTATATTAAATGATGACACTAAGACTCCTGTAATTCTTGTAGGCTTTGCAGAGGTATCCACTGACAATATGGTATATGGTGATACAGCTGATTATAAGTTTTATGAGATTGAAAATGCATTTGCAAAGAATGTAGGAGATGAGTTCCCTCTTCATGTGTATGATTCTGACACTAAGGAGTATGAGGATATAAATGTAACTGTGGCAGCAGTAGCTGATAGAGATTCTTTAGAGGACTATGTTACATTGCATTCAGAGCAGGTTTGGATAATAACAAAGCTTGATACTATGGAGGAGATGAGACAGGTTAAATGTACTGATGAGTACAGTGGAATGGTATTTAGGGATGTGATGGTAAAATTCTCTAATCAGGACTGTGAGCTTTATAAAGAGCTTGGGGAGCTTGCAATAGCTGTAAAGAACGATGGAGAAGGAATACTTGTATACGGTAAGGAAATGCTTGATACAAAGACCTTA
>SVEI01000046.1 GCA_015057445.1 Lachnospiraceae bacterium
GCTATCTTCTTCGGTCTTTCAGGAACAGGTAAGACTACATTATCAACAGATCCTAAGCGTCTTCTTATCGGTGATGACGAGCACGGTTGGGATGACAACGGCGTATTCAACTTCGAGGGTGGATGCTACGCTAAGGTTATCGACCTTGATAAGGAGTCAGAGCCAGACATCTACAATGCAATCAAGAGAAACGCTCTTCTTGAGAACGTTACAGTTGATGCAAATGGTAAGATTGATTTCACTGATGGTAGTGTAACTGAGAACACAAGAGTATCTTACCCAATCAACCACATTAACAATATCGTACGTCCAGTTTCAGCAGCACCTGCAGCAAAGAACGTTATCTTCCTTTCAGCAGATGCATTTGGAGTACTTCCTCCAGTTTCTGTTCTTACACCAGAGCAGACTAAGTACTACTTCTTATCAGGATTCACTGCTAAGCTTGCTGGTACTGAGAGAGGAATCACTGAGCCAACTCCAACATTCTCAGCTTGTTTCGGTCAGGCATTCTTAGAGTTACATCCTACTAAGTATGCTGAGGAGCTTGTTAAGAAGATGGAGAAGAGTGGAGCTAAGGCTTACTTAGTTAACACTGGATGGAATGGTACTGGAAAGAGAATTTCTATTAAGGATACTCGTGGTATCATCGATGCAATCCTTGATGGTTCAATTGACAAGGCTGATACTAAGGTTATTCCTATGTTCAACTTCGAGGTTCCAACAGAGCTTCCAGGTGTTGATACTAACATCCTTGATCCTAGAAATACATACGCTGAGCCTAGCGAGTGGGAGACAAAGGCTAAGGATTTAGCTGGACGTTTCATCAAGAACTTCGCTAAGTATGAGGGTAACGAGGCTGGTAAGGCACTTGTAAGTGCTGGTCCACAGTTATAAGAAGAACGAGAATCGCAAGTCGGTAAGGCTTAGGTGATATAGTTTATAATTTTTCAAGGTTAGACAAGGTATGGGTTCTGGCTGACACTTAAGACGGTCAGCTAAGCACCCACCCATGATCTAACCTTGTTTTATGTTGTGGACACCTAAGCCTTACCAGACGATTCTCGTTATCACCTTTGGTGATGCGTGAAGTGCTACAGATAACTGAAGTTCTAGGAAAGAAAGAAAAAACCTCAGCACGTATTTCAAAGTGCTGAGGTCAAAATCTTCATTATTTATTTTCTTTTACATATTCCTTAACAATATCTTCAAGGATATAGAACTGACATGGACCAGCGTCTAACAAGACCTTATGGAATTCAACTTCGTTGAACTTATCACCAAGTTCTTCCTGAGCATATTCTCTAAGTTCTTCAAATTCAAGCCATCCCATTACATACATCTGATAGTTACCAGGTTCTGCGATTACATAATCCATAATTTCTTGCGCACCTGAACCATCAAGACCATTTGAAGTCAAATAATTTGAAGTCTCTTCTAAAGTCCAACCTTGATAGTTTACACCGATTTCGATTCTTGCACAGACAAGAAGATTTAACTTGGTGTTAATTGCTTCGATACCCGCATAGGATTCATCAGCGTACTCAGTATAGTAGTCAAAGGACATAATCTCAACATAAGTAGCCCATCCCTCTTGATAACCATTAAAGCTAAGCAGTGTACGAATTGGTTCAGGGTCATTTGACAAGAAGTAAACAAATTGGTACATATGACCAGGAATTCCTTCGTGGGCAAGTGTGCTCCAAAGAGCATTGCCAGATTCTGAACCTTCGTTAATATATATTGAGTTATTCTCATAATCATCCATTGGTGGAGTCATATAGAATGCAGGGCTTACAATTCCTTCTAAGGATTCGTGTACTGGAGTAACTGTAAAGTTTATCTCTGGAATCTCTGGGAACTTCTCTACGAATACATCCTCGAAATATCTTATAGTTTCCACTGTATCAAGTCCCTGATAGAAATTTTCATAGTCCTCAATGTATCCCATGTAAGCATCATAGTTCACCATTGCTAAGCCGTACAATTCCCCCATTGTGGCTTCGATTTGTGCATCTAAGGTCTCTATAACTTCTTCTGGTGTTTTGTCAGTACCAACCTTCTGCTTAAGAAGGTATTTGTAGTAGTCTTTACCACCTTCAAAGTGTGCAAGTCCAAGGTCATTGGTTCCAGTTCCCTTAAGGCTGGTAAATGTATCAATTACATTTTGGTAAGCAGGTACAACTGAATTGATAACAGCATCATGGTTCTGCTTCTTATAGTCTTCAATTTTCTCAGGAGTCATACCTGGAACATCACCGATTCTATCGTTAAATGTTGCAATTAGAAGGTTATTTTCGGGATCAGCAATGTATTCCTCACATTGTCTTATAACCTCGTCAGCACTTGTGTCTGACATAAAAAATCCTTTATCAGATTTTGTTTTCTCAAAGTCTAAGCACTTCTGGTAATAATCTGGAATAAGATTTAAAAGTGCAATGTAGTCCTTTACATCATCTTCATCATAAAATGTATATTCTGACATTGTGATAGGAAGATTTGATTGAAGACCGCTGGTATAAGCAAATGGCTCATACAAATAAGGATTATCATACGAAAGTAAATTTGTATGAAGAACATCCTTAACTATGTTATAAGTAAGCTGTTGATCTTCTGTAAGAAGGTCATAATCAAATGCTTCAAGCTCTTTTAATTCCGCATTAATCTCATCAATTTCTTCAGCCATAGTCTCTTCGCTGACATCAAATTCACCAAGAGTAACCTCTTCCATAGTAATGCCAAAGTTCTCAGGATGAGCTAATGTGTAGTGAAGAGTTACTGTATCCGTTGTAACTGACTCTTCAAAGCTTTCCTGAAGATAGGTGTCAAATTTTTCCTGCTCCTTCTTGGCAGAAGGTGAATTTTTACTTTTTTCACAACCTGCCATGGAAAATGTCATAGCAATTACCAAAGCCAAGGCCGTGATTCGTTTGAAATTTTTCTTGATCATATTATTTCCTCCCAAATGATTCATACACTGAAATCAGTATAAAATAGATTATATAGTTTGGAGAAGAAATATGCAATAGTTAGAAATTTAAAGAAATATCTAAGGAAATTTAAAGAAATTTGTAAGAAAAAAGAAGACGAAAAAACTCTTATATGGAATGATACTGTGTTAATGTTAAGATGATAAATTTATTTAATATCATTAAATTGGAGGAATGTTATGGAAATGATAATGATAAAGGATGCGGCAAAAAATCTTGGGGTAGAAAGCCACGTTCTTAGATATTGGGAAGAGGAATTAGGATTGGAAATAAAGAGAAATTCTATGGGGCATAGATACTATGACAATAGAGATATAAAGATGTTTAAGGAAGTTAAAGATTTGAGAGACCGTGGCTTTAGCCTTAAGGATATAAAGGATGGAATTGAAAAACAGAGGGAGAAATTAAAGGAAGAACAGATAGAAGACAATACTGTAAATGAAGTGGATAAGCATCTGCAAGGTAAGGATAAACAAATTGAGGTTGATAAATATATTAAACATAAAGATATGGAAAAGTGTGTAGAAAAAAACGAATCGCAAATTAGTGAAAAGAAAAATATAAACCAAGATAATGTAGATGGATTTGACCAATTTAAAATAGTGGATTTTAAGACTGCCCAACTTCAAAATATTATGAATAAGATTGTGGCAAATGCACTCAAAGAAAACAAGGACATAATAACAACTTCTATTAAGTCGGAGCTTACCACTGACGTGATGCGCCAATTTGATACTGTAATGAGAGAGAAGGAAGAGAAGGAGGAGGCAAGATATAGAAAGCTGGATGAAACAATAAGACTGTTGCAAAAAAGTAATGAAGAGGTAGCTGCAACAAAGATTAAAAGAGGGTTGTTTAAAAGAAGCAAGCGAAAATAGTTGAAAGAGATAATCCCCTATAGAAGACAATAAATAGATTTACATCATATTGAAATTTGAGAGCAAAGGTGTTATTCTATCTAGGTATATTTTTTATATACAGATTGCATTTATGGATGTTATAGAATATTGTTATGCGTATGCAAAGTATTTAATAACAGTATTTATAGATTTTATAGGTGATTAATATGAAGCTAAACATTTTGTATGAGGATGATGTAATGTTGGCATGTGTGAAGCCTTGTGGTGTACCATCACAGGCGGACAAGTCTAATGATCAGGACATGATAACATTACTTAAGAATTACATATTTGAAAAGCAAGATGGTGATGAGGAACCATATCTGGCGGTAATTCACAGATTAGATCGACCCGTAGGGGGTGTGATGATATTTGCCAAGACTCCAGAGGCTGCGGCAAAACTATCTGATGATATGCAGGATGGGAGTATCATTAAGTACTATCAGGCAATACTTACAGGTGAACTACCAAATGAGTTTGGTGAAATGACAGACTATCTTGTGAGAGATGGAAAGACAAATACTGCTAAGATTGCTAAAAAAGGTGATAAGGGAGCTAAAAAGGCAGTCCTTAGCTATGAGGTTTTGGATGTGATGGAGACTGATGAGGGGATTTTATCCTACGTGTTAGTTGAGCTTATTACAGGAAGACATCACCAGATAAGAGCTCAGATGGCAGCCCGTGGATGTGGAATCTGGGGAGATACAAAGTACAACCCTAAGTTTGCTAAAACCAAGAGAAGATATATGCAGATAGGACTTTACTCTTCTAGAATAGAGCTTGACCATCCTGTAACCGGAGAGCATATGGTGTTTAAGCACGAGCCGGAGGGAGAAGCATTTGAGGTTATAGAGTTGGATGAGTTTTAGTGATTAGTTTGTGATGCTGGCTTAAATCTAAAATGTAAACTCACAATGTTTGATAAAATGATTTTTGTAATAAATTTTAATAAGGAATTGAGAGGAAAATAAAATGGCTAAAGACAAGAAATTAGTAGAGCAGATTACTTCTATGGAAGTTGATTTTGCGCAGTGGTATACAGATGTTGTTACAAAGGCAGGACTTATAGACTATACAAGCGTTAAGGGTTGTATGGTTTTAAAGCCAGCAGGATATGCGATTTGGGAGCTTATTCAGAACCAGCTTGATGCAAGATTTAAAGAGACTGGCGTTGAAAATGTTTACCTTCCAATGTTTATTCCAGAGAGTCTTCTTCAGAAGGAGAAGGACCACGTAGAGGGATTTGCACCAGAGGTTGCTTGGGTTACTCATGGTGGACTTAATCCTCTTCAGGAGAGAATGTGTGTAAGACCTACATCAGAGACACTTTTCTGTGATTTTTATGCAAAGGACATTCAGTCATATAGAGACTTGCCAAAGGTTTATAACCAGTGGTGTTCAGTAGTTAGATGGGAGAAGGAGACTAGACCATTCCTTCGTTCTAGAGAGTTCTTGTGGCAGGAGGGACATACTGCTCATGCAACTGCAGAGGATGCAGAGGCTAGAACTATTCAGATGTTAAATGTATACGCTGACTTTTGTGAGCAGGTACTTGCTATGCCAGTTATCAAGGGTAGAAAGACTGACAAGGAGAAGTTTGCAGGAGCTGAGGCTACTTATACTATAGAGGCACTTATGCATGATGGTAAGGCTCTTCAGTCAGGTACATCACATAACTTTGGTGATGGCTTTGCGAAAGCATTTGGTATTCAGTACACAGATAAGGAAAACAAGCTTCAGTATGTACACCAGACTTCATGGGGTATGACTACAAGACTTATCGGTGCTGTTATTATGGTTCACGGTGATGATTCAGGTCTGGTACTTCCACCAAGAGTTGCTCCTACTCAGGTAATGATAGTTCCTATCATGCAGAAGAAGGAGGGTGTTCTTGAGAAGGCAGCAGAGCTTAAATGTATGCTTAAGGCATACAGAGTTAAGGTTGATGATTCAGACAAGAACCCAGGCTTTAAATTTGCGGAGCAGGAGATGAGAGGAATTCCACTTCGTGTAGAGGTAGGTCCAAAGGATATAGAGGCTGGACAGGCCGTAGTTGTAAGAAGAGATACAAGAGAAAAGTATGTGGTTGCATTTGAGGACCTTAACACTAAGGTTGGAGAAATATTAGAGCAGATGCAGCAGGATATGTTTAATAGAGCACTTGCACATAGAGAAGAGAACACTCACACAGCAACTAACTGGGATGAGTTCACAGATATACTTGAGAAGAAGCAGGGCTTCATCAAGGGTATGTGGTGTGGAGACCAGGAGTGTGAGGTTGCAATAAAGGACAAGACAGGTGCAACTACAAGATGTATGCCATTTGAGCAGGAAAACTTAGGTGAGGTTTGTGTTCACTGTGGAAAGCCTGCTAAGAAGATGGTTTACTTTGGAAAGGCTTATTAATTCACGTAGCGGTACTAAGCTCAAAAAAACGGGGAAGAAGGTTTTAAATAAATTCAAACCATTCTTCCCCATTATTTTTATCGCTAAGGACCGACGTGTGCAAAAAGGTTTGCTTAAACACCCATTGGCGCGGGCGCTGATGTACATTACATGATTTGGGCAAACTTAAAGCTGTTATAGTTGCGCTGGGTCACAGGAACAGGAAACTGGTCCACAGAACCACGAGAGAAAGAAAAAGCAAGTATACTAGCAAAATATAGACGAAAATAAAAAAATATAGTAATATGAATGACAGAAAATCGCAAAATTCTCAGACTATGAATTGATTGTACAGCTAGAAAGTATGCTTCATAGAAGAATTATAGAAGACTAAGAAGGTGAGAAGACTATGGATAGGTTGCATATGCCTGCAGGGGCTGAGTACATTATTGATCAATTGAATAAAAACGGATATGAAGCCTACATTGTAGGGGGATGCGTGCGTGATAGTCTTCTTGGGAAGAAACCAAATGATTGGGATATTACAACATCTGCTACACCCTATCAGGTAAAGGAGATATTTAGAAGGACCATCGATACTGGTATTCAGCACGGAACTGTAACCGTGATGTTAGATAGAAGAAGCCATGACTACGCCTTTGAAGTCACTACCTACAGGGTAGATGGTAAATACGAAGATCACAGAAGACCTACAGAGGTTACATTTACCGCCTGTCTTGAAGAAGACCTTAAGAGAAGAGATTTTACCATTAATGCTATGGCATATAACCATGAAAAGGGAGTGGTGGATATCTTCGGAGGACAACAGGATTTGGCTAATGGAATCATTAGGGCGGTAGGAGTTGCGGAAGAAAGATTTGAAGAGGATGCCCTTAGAATTTTGAGAGCAGTGAGATTTGCGGCCCAATTAGGATTTGAGATAGACCAACAGACAAGTAAGGCTATGACAAAATTGGCGGAAAATCTAAGATTCATAAGTGCTGAGAGAATTCAAGTTGAACTTACAAAACTTATTACATCAAAACATCCAGATAGATTGGTGGAGGCATACAATTTAGGGATTACCAAGGTGGTACTTCCTGAATTTGATGCTATGATGGAGACAAATCAGGATAATCCCCACCACTTATACAACGTGGGTATTCATACTATTAAGGTTATGGAAAATGTACCACCTACCCAAATCCTTCGATACACAGCTTTGCTTCATGATGTGGCAAAGCCTATAACAAAGACCTTAGACGAGGATGGTGTGGGACATTTTTACGGACATCAGGCTAAGGGAGCTGATATGGCTAAAGATATTCTTAAAAGATTAAAGCTTGATAACCATACTATTGACGAGACTTGTCTTCTTATTCGAGAGCACGATTTTAGTCTACACGGAACAAATATTAGAACATTTAGAAGATTTCTTAATAGGCTTGGTATAGAAAGATTTGAAGATTTTCTAACAATAAAGAAGGCTGATATGGTGGGACAAAGTGATTACAATAAAGATGTTAGACAGGGCTATGTGGATGATATGATAGCTATGTATGAACAGGTTAAAGAAGAAAATCAATGTATAAAAATGTCTGATATGGCCATAAAAGGCAAAGACCTAATTGATATGGGAATATCTCCAGGTAAGGAGATGGGAAATATACTAAAAGCATTGTTTGAAAAGGTTTTAGATGACCCTGAGTTAAATAATAAGGAAAAATTGATAAAGCTGGTGGAAGAAAAGATGTATTAATTTATCCCTTCCCACATACAATTTAGAAGATTAGTATGTGGGAGGGGATTTTCGTTTGGCCGAAAAAATGTCAGAAGTATACGGTGCATATGACTTACAGATAAATCAGGTGATGCGTGGAAGAGGAGCATTTCTTCTGAGGACGGATGAAGGGATATTTCAGTTAAAGCCTATGGATGTTAATCCAAGTCGTCTAGAAGCTGAATTCCAATTTAAGGAACAAATGGTTAAGCTTGGCTTTGATAAAATAGATTACTGCTTAAAAAATAGGGATGAAGAACTTTACACCTGCGACAGATACGGAAATCCTTATGTGTTGAGACGATTTTTTGTAGGAAGAGAGTGTAATCCATTAAATGCTCAGGATGTGATATATGGTGTGCGCAATCTAGCAAAGCTTCACCAGGTGGGTGCGGAAGTATTTAAGCAAACTGAAAGAGATGTGCATATAAGGGTTACTGGAGATTTTAAAAAGAAAAACCAGGGACTAAAAAGAGTAAATAATTATATTTTGCGCCAAAAATCCAAGAGAGAGTTCGAGACTAAGTTTTTAAAAACCTTTGATTATTTTTATCAGCAGGGTATAAGGTGTCAGCAGGAGTACGAGGAGCTTGATGGTAGCGATAAGAATTACCATCTTGGATATTGTCATGGAATGTATAATCATCATAGCATTGTGATGACTGGAGAGAGTCAATGGCCGGTGGGTACCATTAGTTTTGATAAATTTTACCTTGGTAATCAGATGGATGACTTGTATCATTATGCAAGGAAAATGGTAGAGAAAAATGATTATAATTTCAAAACCCTCACAAATATTTTAGACGAGTATGCAAAAATAAATCCGTTAAAACATGAAGATTATGAATATATTTATATAAATTATTGTTATCCTGAGAAGTTATATAAGCTGGCCAACCAGTATATGAATGGTACAAAGAATTGGTTATCACCGAAATTAATAGAGAAAATGCAGAAATTCATAGAAGACGAGGAGAAAAAACAACATATATTAAGTGAAATGCAAAAAATGTACCTATAAATTAAATCTCCTATCTTCACATTTTGAATTTTATCTAGTATAATGAAGCAGTTAAGGTGGGTTTTATGCGTAAAAAATTGATAATACTTACAATTTTATGCCTAGCTCTCCTTCTGGTTGGCTGTAATTCTGCTGGTGAAGTAAAGGTATATGAGGATACAGAAGAGATTACAGTTACACACGTTGAGAAAGAGCAGACGGCGGTGGTTACGGGGATTGACCTGGAGGCCAACATTATCAGTTTTAAGGATTGTATGAGTTCGGAAGACTTTGAACTGGTATATCATGGTGGCGTTAGCGTGCTGAATACCTACGGGAGAGACATAGGTATAAGTGGCATTGGTAACGGCAGTGTGGTTGATGTGTTTTATTATTCAGACACCAATAGAATAGTAAGTATAACCTTAAATGACAAAACTACAGTACTTAAAGGAGTGACCAAGTTCAGTGCAGATCCGGATAATGGAACTGCCAAGTACAAGGGAACAACCTGTAATATGTGGGAGAATGTTGTGGCTTACGATGAAGGTAAGTTACTTAATATTCAGGAAATAAATACTGAAGACCAAGTAACTCTTACATTTTTTGCAGGAAAGCTAGTGTCTGTTGTTGTGGAGTTAGGTCATGGATATGTACGATTAGCAAATCAGGATACCTATGTGGGTGGAATGGTTGAGATAGGATATGATGTAATTGTCCCAGTCACTTCGGATATGTTGGTGGCGGTTCGAGAGGGTAAGTATACTCTTAGAATTTATAATGGAAATTACAGTGACAGCAAACCTGTGGAAGTTAAGAAGGGCAAAGAGGTTACAGTTGATCTTACGGATATTGCGATTCCTACAGGAACAGTTACATTTAATATAACCCCAGCAGATGCCACGCTTTATATAAATGGTGAGGAGCAGGACGATTTTGCATACACCAACCTTTATGGAACCTATGGAATAAGAGTTACCAGAGAGGGCTACAACACATTTAATGGTAGCTTTAAGATATCTCAGTCAGTAAATACATTTGATATAGAATTGGTTGCTAAGGAAGAAGAGACAGAGGAAAGCACTACGGAAGCTACAACAGCTACAACAACAGCAACTTCCACTGAGACAACAGTAACCACTACAGAGGCTACTACGGAAGCTACAACAGGTACTACTTCAGAGACAACCGCAGAAACCCCGGGAACCGAAGGTGCAAATACTACGGGAAATACCATTACAGTCAAAGGACCGGTAGGTGCAGGCGTGTATGTGGATGGAGATTATGTGGGACTAGCACCGGTAACATTCCCTAAGGTAGTGGGAACTCATACTATAACCCTTTATAAGACAGGGTATCTGATAAAGAGTTATACAATTACTGCGGCAGATAATGGGGAGAATGACGAGCATACCTTCCCAGAGCTTACATCAGTGTTTGACGCTCTAGAAGAGTAGAACTTTGCATATTATGAATACAGATAATTCTGGAGATTAAACCAGTGATTTTAATATGTAGAAAAGTAATACCGGGGAAAACCGGGTTATAATATATTTTTCACGACGGGTCAAGTGTGGTCATAATGACTACAGGTTGTGATGGATGGGTTGTTAACCCAAATAAGAAGATAAAGACCTGATATGGGTCTTGAAATAAGGAGGAACATCATGGATTACATGAAAGTGTACGAGGAGTGGTCAACTAATCCATTTTTTAACGAGGCCACTAGAAATGAGCTTTTAGCAATTAAGGATGATGACAAGGAGATTAAGGAACGTTTTTATGCTGATTTGGAGTTTGGTACAGCCGGACTTAGAGGCATAATAGGTGCGGGAATTAATAGAATGAATGACTATGTTGTTGCAAAGGCAACACAGGGGCTAGCTAATTACATTAAGCTTCGTAAGAAGCAGAATAGAGGAGTTGCTATAGCATTTGACTCCAGAAGATGTTCACCTGAGTTTGCAGATGTTGCGGCTCTTTGCTTGGCAGCTAATGGAATCAAGGCATATGTATTTGATTCACTTAGACCAACACCAGAGCTTTCATTTGCAGTTAGATACTTAAACTGTGTGGCAGGTATCAATATTACAGCAAGTCACAACCCACCAGAGTACAACGGCTATAAGGTGTACTGGGAGGACGGCGCACAGATTACACCACCTCATGATGCAGGAATTATGAAGGAGGTTAAGGCAATAACTGTACAGGATGCCTTGACTATGCCTAAGCAGGAAGCAATCCATGAGGGACTTTATGAGATAATCGGTAAGGAAATCGATGATGCATATATGGCAGAGCTTAAGAAGCTTGTTATCCATCAGGATTGTATAGATAAGTATGGCAAGGATCTTAAGATAGTTTACACTCCACTTCACGGAACTGGTAATATTCCAGCTAGAAGAATACTTAGAGAGCTTGGCTTTGAGCATGTATATGTTGTGCCAGAGCAGGAACTTCCAGATGGCAATTTCCCAACTGTAAGTTATCCAAATCCAGAAGCTGCTGAAGCATTTGAGCTTGCATTAAAGCTTGCTAAG
This sequence comes from Lachnospiraceae bacterium, assembly GCA_015057445.1. GTDB lineage: Bacteria > Bacillota > Clostridia > Lachnospirales > Lachnospiraceae > Coprococcus_C. The sequence continues at coordinate 11,592 of SVEI01000046.1, forward strand.
GAAAAGGATGCAGACTTAGTTCTTGCAACTGATCCAGATGCAGACAGACTTGGAGTATATGTTAAGGATAAGGCTGGAGAGTATCATTGCTTAACTGGAAATATGTCAGGAAGCTTACTTGCTGACTATGAAATCGGTCAGATGAAGGCTACAAAGGGACTTCCAGAGGATGGAGCACTTATTAAGTCAATCGTTACTACAAATCTTGTAGACGAGATGGCTAAGCAGTATGGAGTTAAGCTTATTGAGGTTCTCACTGGATTTAAGTTTATTGGACAGAAGATGCTTGAGTTTGAGCAGAAGAGAAATGGAACATACCTCTTTGGATTTGAGGAGAGCTATGGATGTCTCATCGGAACTCACGCTAGAGATAAGGATGCTATCGTAGCAACTATGGCACTTTGTGAGGCAGCAGCATACTACAAGTCAATTGATATGACTCTCTGGGATGCTATGCTTCAGGTATATGAGAAGTACGGTTGCTATGTGGATGATATTAAGACACTTACCCTTAAGGGAATCGAAGGACTTGAGCAGATTCAGAATATTATGACTCATTTAAAGGAGAACACTCCTACTGAGATAGCTGGATACAAGGTTCTCTGGGCTAAGAACTATGATAATGATACAGTGACTAATATGATAAACAAGGCAGTAGTTCCTACAGGGCTTCCAAAGTCAAATGTAGTTTACTATGATTTGGAAGGTGGTTCATGGCTTTGTGTAAGACCATCAGGAACCGAGCCAAAGATAAAGTTCTACTACGGAGTTGTAGGTAAGGACATCGAGGAAGCTAAGGAGCTTTCAGCTAAGTTTGGAGATGCTGTGCTTAAGATGATCGAATACATGATGTAACTTAAGACCAGCAGAAAAAAGAAGGAATGGGACTTCCGTGCTTGCACTAGGAAGTAACCATTCCTTCTTTTTTCTATTGGGCGAAAACCAACACTGACCCCGGAGCGAAGAGAAGGGGGAAGTGTGTTTTCGGGGCTGGCGTGGGTCAGTGGAGAAGGAAGCTAATGCATAGACCCACGGAAGGAGAAAAAGCAAGCTGGTGTGGGTCAGTGGAGAAAGAAACTATTGCATAGACCCCCGGGAAGAAAAAAGTAAACAGTTGAAAGATAGACATAAAACAAAAACTGTATTATACTAGGTAAAAATTCAACTTCGTGAAAACCTACCATATAGTAAAAGAGGTACAAGAGATGAAAAAACCTATTCATATAATTCTGCAAATTATATTTATAATACTTGGCGCTGCGGTTTTGGCTAACGGTATGTATGCATCAAGAGTGTGCAACATGAACGCAGGGATAATTGTAAACATTTTGTTGGGAATAGTAACATTAGCATATGGAATTTTCTACAGAATTCTTGTGAATAAACTTCCTAAATGGCTGATTGGTCTTTATTACTTCGGAATAATATTGATTGCAATAGTAATACCGACTATGTTTATATCCGGCGGAACCGATAATGTGACCTATGAGGAAGACGCAATTATAGTTCTTGGCGCAGCAGTTCGTGGAGAAGAAATATCAGGAGCCCTTCAGAAACGACTTGATGCTGCAATTGAATATTATCAAGAGAATCCTGACGTTGTAATTGTGGTGACAGGTGGTCAAGGTCCACAAGAAAGCATAACAGAAGCTCTTGCAATGGAGCGTTACCTAATGGCAAATGGAATTCCCCAGGAAAAGATAATCAAAGAAGAAAAAGCTACTAGCACCTATGAAAATTTCAAATTTTCTAAAGAATTATTGGATGAATACTTTTCGCAAAAGGGAGTATCAGAATATAAATTAGCTTATGTTACAGATGATTACCACATTTATAGAGCTGGGAAGTTGGCTAAGATAGCAGGACTAGGAGAGATGACTCATTGTCACAGTAATACTCACAAATCTATAATTCTTCCTAGTGGTCTTAGAGAATGTATGGCAATAGTTAAATTGTGGATATTTAAACAATAGAGAAAAGTACAGTGTAGAATATATGTACCAGAATCCTGGACGCATGTAGAAGACGCTGTGCTTTTTTGTTGATAAAAGAATAATTATAAAGACCAGTTCAGGGACAAAGACGTTTTAATCTACATAAGTAAATTTACAAAAAATAGTATTTTATTATTTCTTCTATCATATGTGTGTCTAGGGGATACTCTTTGGTTTCATAAGTAGTGATTAAATTGATGTTGGGATATATTCCGTTAGATATGTAAGAGTGAAGTTTAGATGTTGCACTATTTGCATAGGAAGGGTTATCTATTAGCCCGAAATGTTCCCAGTAAAATAAAATACCTGTTTTCGGATGTTTGATAGTAAAGTCGGGATACAGAACTATGCTACTTAAATTTAAAGCGCACTCGTATCTGAATGGAAGTTTGTTAATGGATAGTAAATTATCAATTATTAATTCTGATTTTGAGCGAACAAAATATCCACCCGAAGTTTTAAATTTAAGACTTTCTGGGTGACTATTGTTAGTATCGTAAGGTTCTGATGCCCATTTTTCAAAATCGGGATTAATAGGTTTGAACTGGTTAGAAAGCAGATTTTTGTATTCAGATTCTTGCTGGATTAGTAAATCAGATTGCTTATGTTCTGGGAAGTGTTTTAGACATGTGTTTATGGCTTTTAGCTCTTTAGTGTAATCTTCTAGGGCAAGAAGATAATATTTCTTCAAGGCTAGTTGCTCTGCATATGCTCTGTCTTTCTTATATATGTACTTTCTAGAATTGTCTGAATAGGAATACCATTTGTAGGAATTTTTGTTTCTGGCACATCTTAAGTTTTCTTTTGGGAGTGTTTCCAGTATTTTCTTGATATTAATAATCTTGTTTTCAAGGTGTTTTCTTTCGTTGACCAACGTATAATAAAACGTCATAATTTCCTCCTTACTTTGAAATTTTAATAATGAAAAGTGATTGATGCAATCCCTGAAGAATCTTCTTTGAAAACGAATTAGCGAATGTTTTACTCTACAAAAAATATAAGTCTAAAAATGTATAAAGTCAAGACGAAATTATAGTACAAATTCATGTGTTGAAAATAAAGCAAGCTTCTGTGGGTCAGTGGAGAAAGAAGCTATTGCACAGACCCACGGAGGGAGAAAAAACAAGCTTCTGTGGGTCAGTGGAGAAAGAAGCTATTGCACAGACCCGCGGAAGGAGAAAAAACAAGCTTCTGTGGGTCTGTGGAGAAAGAAGCTAATGCACAGACCCACGGAAGGAGAAAAAACAAGCTTCTGTGGGTCTGTGGAGAAAGAAGCTAATGCACAGACCCGCGGAAGGAGATAAAACAAGCTTCTGTGGGTCAGTGGAGAAAGAAGCCAGTGCACAGACCCGCGGAAGGAGAAAAAACAAGCTTCTGTGGGTCAGTGGAGAAAGAAGCTAGTGCATAGACCCACCAACTCCTCGAAAAAGTATGATATATAAACCATTCACAAATAATTCAAAAAAATTTTCCTCATTAATATTGACATACATACATAAATATTATAAGTTGATATGGTTTGAATAAATTGTTTAATAGAAAACTATATGTTTCAACCTAACAGGAGGTAAAGAAATGTTAGAATTAAAAGGCATAAAGAAGGATTATCCTGCCGGTAATGGCGTGGTTCATGCCTTGAAGGGAATAGACCTTAGATTCCGTAAGTCGGAATTTGTGTCTATACTTGGACAGTCAGGCTGTGGTAAGACAACAATGCTTAACATCATCGGAGGATTAGACGGCTACACTGAGGGTGACCTTATAATCAATGGAATCTCTACAAAGGAATATAAGGATAGAGATTGGGATGCATACAGAAACCATTCAATTGGTTTTGTGTTCCAGAGCTATAATCTTATTCCACATCAGTCAGTTTTGCAAAATGTTGAAATAGCACTTTCGCTTTCTGGTGTATCTAAGGCAGAGAGAAGAGCTAGAGCAAAGAAAGCTTTGGAAGATGTTGGACTTGGAGATCAGCTTAAGAAAAAACCAAGTGAAATGTCAGGTGGACAGATGCAGAGAGTTGCCATAGCAAGAGCTCTTGTAAATAACCCAGACATTATCCTTGCAGACGAGCCAACCGGTGCCCTTGACACAGAAACCAGTGTTCAGGTTATGGATATTCTTAAGAAGATATCAGAGGATAGACTTATAATCATGGTTACTCACAACCCAGAGCTTGCAGAAAAGTATTCTTCAAGAATAATCAGAATGCTTGACGGACTTGTGACAGATGATTCAGCACCTCTTACAGAGGAAGAAGTGGCTTCAGAAGATAAGGCATTTGAAGAAGCGAAGGAAGCAGCTAAGGGAAAACATGGAAAGAAAAAAGAGAAGAAGCCATCTATGAAGTTCTGGACTTCATTTATGCTTTCTCTTAAAAACCTATTTACTAAGAAGGGACGTACAATACTTACTTCTTTCGCAGGTTCTATAGGAATTATTGGTATCGCTTTGATACTAGCTATATCAACAGGTATGACAAAGTACATAAATGATGTTCAGGAGAGTACACTTTCTGCTTATCCACTTACCTTAGAGGCTCAGACAGTAGAGATGTCGGCTCTTATTGACGCATTTATGAATGTTACCGCAGATAATGAAGAACATGAAAATGATGCGGTTTATAAGAAAATGGCGCTTTATGATATGATTGACGCTATGAACAATGTTCAGGAAAGCGAAAATGACCTTGAAGCATTTAATACATACCTGGTAGAACAGGTAGCTGATGAGGAAACTGACCTTAGCAAGGCGGTAAATGGTATTCAGTATACCTATGATTTAAATCTTCTTATCTATACCGAAAATGTAGACGGTAAAATAATGGATACAAATCTTGAGCAGGTAATTATAGACCTTATGATAAAGTATCTTGATGTGGATATGACTGCTATGTCTTCTATGTCAACTATGACTCAGTCGACATCTATGGGTTCCATGAGTACAATGGGAACAACCCTTTGGCAGGAGCTTCTTCCTGGCACAGACGGAGCGCCGGTTAATGACCTTATTCTTGACCAGTACGATGTGGTGTACGGTGCATGGCCTAACAGCTATGACGAGGTAGTGCTTGTAGTTGACAGACATAACGAGCTTGATGATGTAGTTCTCTATACGTTGGGACTTCTTCCGGCAGAGGATATGGATATGCTGGCAAATGCAGCAGTAGGCGGCGATGAGCTTGGTGAGCAGGAACTTCAGAGCTGGAGCTATGAGGAAATTTGTAGTAGAGAATATAGAACAATATTAAATGCAGATTGCTACTCATATGACGAAGAGACTGGACTTTACACCGACCTTAGAGAGACAGAGGCGGGTCTTAAGTATTTATATGACAATGGACTTCCACTTAAGGTGGTAGGTATAGTACGACCAAAGGAAGATGCTGACACAACAATGCTTACAGGAAGTATATGCTATACTAGCAAGCTTACAGAGTATCTTATAGATAAGTCTGATGATGCTGAAGTAATTGAGGCGCAGCTTTCAAATCCTGACAAGGATGTGATTACAGGTTTGCCATTTGATACAACAACAGGAACACTCTCTAATGCTGAAAAGGAAGATGCATTTAGAACATTTATAGATGATATGAATGCAGCGGATAAGGCAGCAGCATTTCTTGCAATCAACTGTATTCCGGACCCAGCATTCTTAGAGGAGCAGGTAACTGGCGCCCTTGCCGGAATGACTAGAGAAGATATAGAAATGGCTATGATGCAGGGACTTACATCACAGGTGGGTGTAACTGAGGATGAAATTCAGGATTACCTTGCAAATATGTCTGACGAGGAGCTTGAGGAAATCTTTAGCCAGCTTATTGCTGAGCAGATTAAGATGGAGTATGCTCAAAATGTTATGACTCAGATGGCTACTATGCAGCCAGAAGAGCTTATTGCAGGACTTGAGATGGCACTTCCAAATTACACTGAAGAACAGTGTGCTCTTTACTATGATGAGATAGTGGAGTTTTCTGATTCAACCTATGAGCTCAACTTAAAATCTATGGGTTATGTAGAGAAAGAGCATCCTGCAGCAATGCACATCTATGCATCATCATTTGAGAATAAGGATATCATCACAGAGGCTATTGAAAATTACAACAAGGATGTTGAAGAACTTCAGCAGATTAAGTATACAGACTATCTTGGAATTATGATGTCATCAATTACAACAATTATTAATGCTATCACATATGTTCTTATTGCATTTGTAGCTATATCACTTGTGGTATCATCAATTATGATTGGTGTAATTACGCTTATATCTGTTCAGGAGCGTACAAAGGAGATTGGTATCCTTCGTGCAATTGGTGCATCAAAGAAGAATGTATCAAGAATGTTCAATGCAGAGACTATGATAGTTGGTTTTGCGTCAGGACTTTTAGGTGTTGTGGTAACATATCTGTTATGTATACCTGTAAATATGATTATTCACCACCTTACAGGCATAGAGCAGCTTAATGCGGTGCTTCCGGTGCCAGCGGCTATAATTCTTGTAATAATAAGTGTATGTCTTACTCTTATCTCAGGAATTATACCTTCTAGAAGCGCAGCTAAGAAGGATCCAGTTGTGGCTCTTAGAACTGAGTAGGATTCCTGCGAAAATAAATATTCATTTGTATTTCAAAGCACCCCGTCAGCTGGTGGGGTGCTTTTTTGTTGTGTTGGGTCAGTGGAGCAGGAAGCCAGTGAATAGACTCGCGGGAAAAGAAAAACCAGGTTGGAGAGGTTTACACAGATTGGAGTTTGTGATAAAATTTTTTAGTGATATTGGGTGTAACTTGTCATAGCGATATGATGAAGATTCTCCTAAAAAACATACGGAGACGTATCGAAGTGGTCATAACGGGGCTGACTCGAAATCAGTTAGCCGGGCAACCGGCACGCGGGTTCGAATCCCGCCGTCTCCGCTAGAAAAAGATATTTTTAGAGCAAAAAAGTGGTCCATAAATGACCACTTTTATACGTTGCATTATTTTTTGTTGTCACCACCAAAAAACTGGCTATACTATAAATATCAAATTACAAAAACAGAGGTAAATTATGAAATACATTAAACAATTCGCCATAATAATAACCATATCCCTAATGGGAGAAGTGTTAGCAAATATATTGCCATTTACCATACCCTCTAGCGTATATGGTTTGTTCATAATGCTCCTAGCCCTTATGACCAAGATAATAAAACCAAGTCATGTGAAGGAAACTAGTGATTTCCTTATGGATGTAATGCCAATAATGTTTGTGCCTGCATCGGTAGGACTTATGGTAAGTTGGGGTCTGCTTAAGGAAATACTTGTTCCTGTGCTTATAGTGTCAGTGGTTGGAACATTGATAGTGCTTATAGTGTCGGGAAAAACCGTGGACCTTCTTATGAAGCTTGCTGGCGGAGACACTGTGATGACAGATGGAATCACTGTGGATGGAGTGAATATAGAAGGTGAACCAGTAGAAAAGAAATCAAGAGAGGATAGTAGAAATGAGTAAAATTGAAACCTTACTTAACACCATATCTGCAACTATGTTCTTCGGGGCAGCTCTGACCTTGATTTGCTTTTCTATAGGACTAATAGTGCAGAAGAAATTCAAACTGAAGATACTTAATCCAATAATTATCTCCATGACAATGATAATTATTATATTAAATGTAACAGGCATTAGCTATGAAACCTACAATAATGGTGCCAAGCTCATATCAATATTTCTAACGCCAGCCACAGTGTGTCTTGCGGTGCCACTATATGAGAAATTGCAGCTACTTAAGGATAATTTCCTTGCAGTAATGGGTGGAATAATTGCAGGTGTGGCAGCTAATCTGTTAACAATCTGGGGCGTGTGTGTAGCATTTAATCTAGACAAGACGGTATTTGCAACTATGGCACCAAAGTCTATAACCACAGCCATTGGAATGGTACTCTCCGAAGAAACTGGTGGCGTGGTAAATATTACAGTAGCCATGATAGTAATTACAGGAAATACAGGCTATCTTCTGGCTGAAACACTAATCAAAATATTTAAGATAAAAAGCCCGGTGGCAAAGGGCATAGCTATAGGAAGTGCGGCTCACGTGCTAGGAACATCTAAAGCGGTAGAGCTTGGAGATGTGGAAGGAGCCATGAGTGGCCTGGCAGTGGCTGTGGCGGGTATCGTGACAGTTGTTGTGGTGCCGTTGCTGCTGGGGGTGTAAGAATCTTGCAAGAAAGGTTTGTGAAAGAAAAACGAGGGGGATCATATTTGTGGTTTGATGTGACCCCAAAAAGTTAGACTTTTTAAGCGTAGCAGTTTTATGGCTGCTACGCTATTTTTATGCAGCCAAGAGACGGAGCCTGTACTGAACAG
>SVEI01000117.1 GCA_015057445.1 Lachnospiraceae bacterium
CAATAATGTACATATTCATAGGTGTATGTTGTTTCTTGCTATTACCTTGTGCTAATAAGGATTTTGATGCAGAACATCCAGATAGATATGAGTTTAAAATTGGCTCATATGTTTGTGGTGTTCTTGGAATTATATTAATTGTTGCTGTTGGATTTGGTAATGTTAGGAAGGATATTACAGCAGTTAAGGATGAAAAGGAACGATATGAAAACAATTACCGTTCAGGAATATTTACAAATAATTGGGATGACACTTCAGAAAATTGGATATATGTAAAATTACATTTTTATAATGAGTATAAGCAGGATGTGAAGGATTACGATTATGATTATGATTATGATGAACTTAAGGCATCCTACCTGAACCTGATACAGAATAATGGTAAGTCATGGGACTTGTGGAAGAAAATTGAGGATAATTATATATACGCTTATCTTGGAAAGTATGGAGAAAATGCAGATATAGATTATGACAATGCATTATCTGATTATTCTAAGCTGGTAGCTCAGCAGCTTTACTATGAAGGCTATCTTGATGGAAATGATTTCAAGCAGCCTATGTTAGGAGAAGAGATACTTGCTAATGCTTGTCAGGAGGTAGATAAGATATTCTACACAGAAAGTGGTGCCACAGAGTATAAAGAGGATATAGAGATTAATATTGAAAAGCCTCTTGTGGTAGGAGAAAATACATCCCTTGAAATATCTTATCCAGAAAATAATGGAGAATACGCAGCATACATTATGAAGGTGGGAAGAGTAAGTCATATCGGTAGTGAGAATATGCTTGAAAAGACAAACTGCCTATCTCAGGATGAATTTATAATAAAGGACAATAGTGTGTATCTTGTCAAGCTTATGGTTATGTCTGATTTGAATCATACCTTAGGAGAAGATGTAAAGGTATCTGTAAAGGGACTAGAATATGATGAAATAGATTTGGACTCCTGGACATACGAATATACAACTTTTTCTGGAATGGGTGAAAGGAAAGAAGCAGTTGAAATAAGTATGTGGGTTGCCACAGGAGATTGTGATGGAAGCTATAAGGTTATAGAGAATTTGAATCTTGAAGCACCACAGGGATTTTGTGTGGGAGATAGTATAGATGATATGTCTACCTTAGAAACCATTAAGACTGGAAATCCTAATGCTATTGTAACTAGTTTAAAATGGGAGGCTGACTATCCGTCATCAGGGCATTACAATGATACTAAAATATCAAAAGAACCTAAGATGTATAAGATGTATGCCACATTGTTAAGTGAAACTGGCTATGGTTTTTCTGAGAATACAGAAGGTAATATCAATGGGAAAAAGCTTCCAAAAGGGAATGGTTCTATAAGTGATTTTTGGAGTGGTGGATATGTAAGTTTAAGGAATAGTGGCAATATAGGGTGTAGTGTCTACTATTACAGAGTAACCACAGAATCTAGTTATGGATATGGTAAAACTTCAAAGAAAAGCGACCTTGTGACGAATTACGATTATGCAGTAGCTGGAACTGTTGTGACTCTTGATCCTGCCCCTGCTGCCGGTTACAAGTTGAAGACATATAAGGTAGAGATAGAATTGAAAAATTCAGAAAAATATGATAAATGGAAGCCGGTTATAGAAAACAATTCATTTGTTATGCCGGCGGCACCTATTAAGATTACTGCTGTATATGTACGTGAGTAAACAAATACTCTGTAGCCTTAATATGATTTGGGAGAAAATATATGAAATGGCACTTTTGGTTTAAATCACTTTACAGAAAGTTAATATTGTTTTTATCAGGTATTATGGGAGCTGTTCTTTTGACAGGTGCTAACCTTATAGATGTAAGAAGTATTGGTAAGCGCCCGGAGATAAATTGCTTTGTTGAAGAATATTATCTTGAAGCTATAAAGAATCCATATAGTATCTTTTTTAGTGTGCTTATTATTGTAGGTGTAGCTTTGATTTTAGTAGGCAGGAAACGTTATGACAGTCGTCACAGAGATGGTATCTTGGTTACTAACATAGGAATAGGTTATCTTGCTACTACATTTGTGGCATATGGTATTACTACATTAGGGTATCTAAAATTGATGTGCTGGGATGTGGTTGTAGCATTCTTGCTTGGTGGCGCTTTCTATGGAGTGATGGCGAAGAATATTCTCAACTACAAGAAAAATGACAGTGTAATGGAGGATGACAAACACCTTGATAAGGCCAAAGTACCAGTTATAGTTAGTGCGGCCATAAGCCTGGTTGCAGTAGCTTCCTTTGTGGTACTTAGCAACAATCAGTGGGATAAAAGCTATGATAGTTATAAGACAAGGTACTGGGAAGATGATTATCATCTAATGGATGAGAAATATGCTGATAAGAGATATTTCTACGTTCAGTTTGTGAACTTGTTTAATTCTGAAGAGAAGAAATTTACCTTAGAAGAGTTAAATGAAAGTATAGAAAACTTTGAGAGTGATAAGGGTTCCTGGTATACACTTTGGTATTTTAATGAATATCTTAGTGACTTGGAAAGTGGCGAGGGTATG
>SVEI01000047.1 GCA_015057445.1 Lachnospiraceae bacterium
TATAACCACCTTCTCCATTGAGATAGGACATGATAACTTTTTTCTTAAATTCATAGCTATATTTAGCCATAAAAATACCGACCTCCAATCGTTAGATTCTTTGGTCTAACTTTTGGGGGTCGGTACAAAACATTTTTCCATATTCCTCTTTTTATATTTCTTGTAGAATTTATAATAAATAATTTATTCAGTTATAAGCACTCTCGGTGTAACCTTCTTCATCTTCCTTGATACTATATATGAGAACAAATAGTATACAAGAGACATAAATACAATTGGTACAATAGCTGCCACCACATTAAGTGATGAGGAGAAATTATACATTCCAAACATCTTAAGTATTCCACTTAGCAGTGCATTTGAGAATAACAAGGTACATATAATTCCTATAGTTGCACCAATAAAGGCACAGATTACAAATCTTACAGCAAACTGTCTTCTAAGCTTTGCTGATGTAAAGCCTATAGCCTTATATATACCGTAATCCTGCTTCTCCTTGGCAAAAATCTTAGAGCAAACCAAAACAACAGTAATTGCTACAAATATACCTGACAGAATATAAATCAATATTGTTACACCATATAAAGCAAATATTATAGAATCATCACCAGAAAAATCCGTATCATATCCAAAATACACCTCTTCTTCTGAATATTTTGCAGTTATTTCTTCATATATCTCATCAGCAAGGTCATCATCCTCTAAATCATATACACAACCTAATCTAGTATCCTCCTCAGGCTCACCAACTAATCTATAGTACCCCTCCAAGGACATAGTAATATTCTTACCTACATCATTAGTACATTGATAATAGCCTGATACTATGTAATCAGCGGATTTGCCATCTAAGCTTATAGTAACCTCATCCCCTAGCTTGATTCCATAGTTTTCAGTCATATATTCAGTTATAACAATTTCATTAGCATAAGTACAAGTTCTACCTTCATATACTGATTTTACATAATCAGGCTCACTATTTATACCACACCAAATTTGCGTATCATTTAATAGTACATATCTAGAGCTATAGAAAAACTTTCTGTAATTAGTGTATTTTCCAATAATTGATTCAGCATCAGCAAGCTTTTCTTCCCACTCCTCATCAGTGGTTGCATACGTGTACATTTCATACTCTACCGGAGCAAACATATCATTTATTTTATCGTCATCACTAAAATAAATGCACATATCACTTATCATTACCATGAAAAGTGTTAGTATGGCTGTAATTACAATAGCCCCTATGTACTGCTTCTTACCTGATATAAGCTGTCTATATGCAAGAGATGTGCCAAGTGCCTTCTTAGATATTGGAAGCTTAAATAGACTTGAAAAATGTACGTCCTTTCTACCTCCATTTATAGCCGATACAGGAGTTATTCTTGAAATCTTAATCAACTTTATGGCTATAAATATTATAATTATTACAAATATAGCAACAAGTGAGATAATTGTCTCAAATAAGGCAGGTGTGCTTTCAGGATATAGTCCTATAACAGGTCTTATCATCTTATTAATGGCAGCAATACATGGTATAGCTACCGGAACACCAATATTTGCTCCCACAAGCCCTGCAAATAGATAACCAAGCATAATAGAGAATCTAAGCTTATTATTACTCATACCAACAGCCTTTAATATTCCAAGATTCACAAAATCATGCTCTATACTACTGCTTATATTATGTCCTAGTACAATTATAGTTGCCACAACCAGCATAACAATGAAAGCAACTAGTATACCTGCAAAAATATTTGTAATCATGGTCATATAATTATAGGCCTGTGCCTTGGTTAAAGTAATCCATGTATAGCTGGCATAGGAGGTTTCACGATTAAGGTTGGCCTCAAGCTCTGCGTCAGTATGCACAGATTCTTTGCTTTTGTGAACACTAAATATTAATGCATTACCTTCTTTAGTAAAATCCTTCTCACATAGACTAGCTATATCCTCATCACAAAGAAGTAATGTCTTTATACCCATTACAGAAGATCCCATATATGGGTCCTCCATATAAGCTGCAATCTTATATGAACGATAATTTTCTTCTTTTTCCTCCCAACTTTCTAAATTTAATGTAACCTGATCGCCAATTTCAGTATTATATAAAGACTTAAAGCTAACAGGAACTATAATCTCTCCCTCATTAAGCTTAAAATCTGTTAAAAGATTATCATTTTCATCATAAATATTATATGTTAGATATTTACTTTTATAATCATATACAAATACTGAACCATTTCCATCATCACCATTAACATCCACGATATTCATAATAACTGTAGGAATTTGGTCTATTCTTTCCACACCATCTACAGCAAGCATTTTATTAGCTAACTCATCACAATAGAAATAGTATTCATCCATAGTTTGTCCCTGATACTCATAATCTATGGCAGCCATAATATTTCCCAAACCACCTGCATCCATCTGCTCTTTATCCCTTTTATTGGTGTTAATAATTACAGAAAATGCAGTAGTTAGGGCAACAGAAACCACAAACATAAGAATAGCAACACTTATAAATGAGCCCTTATTCTTTCTAAAATTACCCTTTATTACAGTTAATATTTCTCTCATTATGCCACCGCCCTTCTACCAGTGCATAGATGAAAGCCAAGCATTAACCTGGGTCTCACGATTCTTCATATCCTTCTCATCAAAAGGCGGAAGCTCCATCTCACCACAAACCTTACCATCCTCAAGGTAGATAAGTCTTGTTCCACGAAGAGCAGCTCTAACATCATGGGTAACCATTAGTATACTCTGTCCCTTATTATTAATCTTTGTCAACAGATTAAGCACATCCACAGTATTCTTGCGATTTAAAGCACCTGTAGGCTCATCTGCAAATAGTATTCCTGGTTCATTAATTACAGCTCTTGCTATTGCTGCACGCTGTGCCTCTCCACCTGATACCTGAGCTGGAAGTCTGTCCTTAGCCTCACTGATATTCATAGTCTCAAGAAGCTCTAAGGCTCTCTCTTTAACCTGTGTAGCTGTCTTCTCCTTATCCATATATCCAGGAACTAACACATTCTCCATAAGTGATAGATTACTTACAAGGTGAACCTGCTGGAATACGAAGCCAAACTCCTTACTTCTTAAATCAGACATCTTCTTCTCACTTAGTGCAGTAATCTCTGAATCACCATAGAAAACCTTACCGCTGGTTGGCATATCCATACCACTCAAGCTATAAAGAAGTGTTGACTTACCTGAGCCTGAGGAACCCATTATTACAGTAAAATCCCCCTCATAAATCTCCAAATCTACATTGTCTAATACATGGTTTTGTGAACCTTCATTTGCAAAGCTCTTACAAAGCTTTTCTGACTTTAAAATCACTTTTTTCATGGTATATTCTCCTTCTCCACTTACGTGTATTAATCGTTGTAGGTATAATACAATGATTAATATTAAGAAATCCTTAAGGATTGATTAGAATATAAAAATTATAGCCGACTTGCTACGAATTATCTGTTTTATTTCCCTTTTGTAGCTCCACAGTATTTACAGGTATACATATACACCTCTTCCTCTGTGTAAGCAGGCATATCCATTACATAGTTTATCTCTCGATTAACTTTAGTTATTATAGGGGTTACAGCTGGTCTAAAAGTATACCAATACCAAGTATTTATGTGTACTTCATTGAGATGATTAAAAAAATCAGGATCATATCTATAGTCATAGATAACTTTTTCACATTTATCACAATAAAATTCTATACCATCGAAGGAATAACAATCAGAGTAATTTATCCGCCCTTCTTCTGATTCACCATAACCAATGGGACGATTACATAATGTTCCATCCTCATAGTAATACTGATCCTCATAGTGCCCCATTTCCTCATAACTTAAAATCTGTGTCTTAGGTTGCCATTCATGGCTACATCCTGTGCTAACCAAATTCTTAACATATCCGCACTTTGAGCATTCACTCCTCACAAGAATCTCCTTTTCACAAGCTGGAACATCTTCTACATATATCTGTTTCTTTAATTCCTTCACTTGTATATAGCGACTTCTACCAGGATTGGAATAACTACCTCCGTTATGGTAATGAGCATAATGATAAATCTCATTATCTTTTTCCAACAACGAAAATCTTGTATGTATTTTATAATCACTATAACACTTACCACAATTTCCCTCAGGCACGGTTCCTATGTTTAAAAACAACAAGTCATCTCCTCCCGTGCTATAAAGGTTTATTCTATTACCATTTTCATCTTTGTAAGTATCAAGAAAAGATTCACCTGGTTTAATATTACTGCCGGCATTTAAATTATAGCAAACAAATTCTCCATCCAACGTATGAATTTCTGTACAATAATAATTTTCTCTTTCATCTACATCAACTTTATGATATTTTTCTCCTGCACCATCATAATACAATGTTTTAGTTTCAACATGACCTTCACCCACAATATAAGTGTTCTTCCAAACATCTTCCCAATCGTGGTTACACTTATCTACAACGGACTTATCATAATATGAATAGTCTGATATACTTTCAATTCCTTCATAATCAGAAGAGACAGTCTTGTCTTTTTCCACCAACAATACCTGAATAGCTTCAAGACGTTTTCCATAACCGGCTGTTCCTGAAGGCTCACCATTCTTAGCCCATCCCAACCAGCCAAAGCTCTGCGCATGTACACGGTAGTATATATCATAATAGTTAGCAATTTCACCAACTAATTTAATTTTGATTGACTCAAGACGCTTGGCTTGACCTGATGTACCTGACATCATTCCGTTTGATACTTCATCCATCCAACCATAACTTTGTACGTGAGTTGTATATATAACACTTCCACTGTATTTATTACCAGTTAAAGCAATTTCAATTCCTTCAAGACGCTTAGCTTGTCCTGTAGTTCCAGAAGTAATGCCATTAGTTTTGTATGGCATTTCCCAACCATAAGTCTGTCTGTGTACTCTATAAATTAATCCCATTTCCTCAGTCTTAGGTACAAGCTGTACCTCCAAAGATTCAAGTCTCTTAGCTTCACCCTCTGTACCTGCTAAGGCTCCGTCATATTGCCAGCCCTGTTTCCAACCGTATGTTTGAATATGTACTCTGTATTTTACAGAATAATGATTTGCAAGTTCTCCGGTAAGTCTTATCTGAATGCCTTCCAAACGCTTACCTTGCCCCTTAGTACCAGCAGGATTTCCTGCATCTACCCAATCAGTCCAACCATAGGTCTGTCGATGAACTCTGTACTGAATGTTACCCTCGTATTCTGTGTTATTTTCAAAGTTTATTGTAACCGATTCTAGTCGTTTAGCCTGTCCAGTTGTACCTAAAGTAAGGATATCATCTTTATACTCGCCAGCAGTATCTCCATAGGTTTGTATATGAGCCTGTCCCGACAGAGCCATACTTTCGGAAGCTTCTGTAGGCTGATTAAAACAATATATACATAATATTAATATTGTACCAATAATCAACGTTATCTTCTTTTTTGTTGAATTTATCATTATGTTTCTCCTTTATCCATTGTTACAAAATCAAGATTTTAATAACCCTTTTAGAAAAGGGTCAAATTATAAAAATTTGACCCAATCCAGTTTATTTTTATTGATATATTAAAATCAAAATATTTGATATAAGCTAGAAATTACTTCTCTATATAAGCTCTTTCGTCATTTGCGGTAATTCCACCATAGTTATTATCAGGTGCTGCTCCACCCTTTTCTACTAACACTATCTGAATACCCTCAAGTCTCTTTCCGTAACCAGCTGTTCCTGAACACTCTCCGTTCTTCGCCCAACCAAGCCAGCCATAGGACTGTGCATGTACTCTATAATAAATATCATAATGTTTAGCCATATCACTTGTAAGGTTAATACAGATAGCTTCAAGACGCTTAGCTTCTCCTGAAGTACCACTCATTCCTCCATTTCTAATCCATGTAGACTGATCTTCTAATTTTCCTTGCCAGCCATATGTCTGTACATGAGTAGTGTATACTATATCTCCATAATACTTCTGATTAGTAAGTTCAATCTCTATTCCCTCAAGTCTCTTAGCTTCACCTGAAGTTCCGCTCATTGCTCCGTTATACTTAAAGCCCTGCCAACCGTATGTCTGTACGTGAGTTCTGTACTTAACATTTACATTATCAGCTCCCGAAACCGTAGGTACTGTATTATCCTTTGCGTAGTATGCCTTATTAGTTGCAGAACCAGTTACTCCTTTAAATGTAACCCCAGGCGCTTCACTACCTTTTTCAAGTACTACAATCTGAATACCCTCAAGTCGCTTTCCATAGCCTGCAGTTCCAGATGCTTCTCCATTCTTAGCCCATCCAAGCCAGCCATATGACTGGGCATGAACTCTGTAGTACACATCATACTTATCCTTATGAATTCCGGTAAGCTGAATCTTTATGGCTTCAAGTCTCTTTGCCTCACCTGCTGTACCATTTGCTTCATAACGACTTGACCATGGCATCCAACCATATGACTGGCAATGAGTTGTATACTGAATTCCAATCATATCATATTCAGAATCTACATCAATCTTGATATTCTCAAGACGCTTTGCCTCTCCACTAGTACCTGCCATCTCGCCATTTTTCTTTTCTCCTTGCGAGTCACCATAACCTTGAATATGTGTATGATAATAAACCTCAGTTGGTTTTACTGGTATTATAGAAACCTGAGGTGCCGCATCCTTTTCTACGGTAAATAAATTTAGCGTACCATATCCATTTTCAAAGGATTCTACAAATTCATCCGACTGAATCTTTAAAATATAATTATTCTTATCGTAATTATCATCAGTAAAGTTATTAGTAATTGAGCCTAACTGCTTAAGGTTATATTCATTATATCCATCGTTCTTATTGAATTTTCCGAAAATATATATATTTTCAAGAGATGTTAATTTATCTATATTGTTTGTATTAACAAGCAACTCATAGTCAATACCTATACGCTGTAAACTTTTATTTTTACTTAAATCCAAAGTGTTTAATAGATTACTCCAACACTGCAGATAGATAAGATTAGTACAATTTGTAATGTCTAAGCTTTCAATGAGATTACGTTCACAATTTAAGGAACTAAGACTTGTACAATTTGTGACGTCTAAGCTTGTTAACGAATTACCTGCGCATCTAAAATTATGCAAATTATTACAGTTTGAAACATCTATACTAGTCAGCTGGTTATAAGCACAATCTAAATCAACTAGATTTTTACAATTAGTAACATCCAAACTAGTCAACTTGTTCATATCACATCTTAATTCAGTGAGATTTGTACACTTTGTAACATCCAAATTAGTCAATTCGTTAGAAGTACATTGCAAGACAGTCAAGCTTGTACATTTTGTAACATCTAAACTAGTCAAATTATTATATCTGCAATATAATTCAGTCAGCTTTGTATTATTTGAAACATCTAAACTAGTCAACTTATTTTCATAGCAAAATAATACAGTCAGCTTTGTATTATTTGTAACATCTAAGCTTGTTAAATTATTAATCGAACAGACCAAATAGGATAATTCAGAAAAATACTCTATTCCTTTTAAACTAGATATACCTTTTTTTCCGCATTCTATTCTTGTTACATCACCTACTACAATATATCCATCACCATCACTATCAAACTCTTCAGACAAATAACTTCTAAAATTTGCATCTGGGAAGTTTGTCTCATTTACCTTAACCTTTCCATTATGCACTCCTGAAGAGTCATCTTCAACTGTGTCTGCCTCATCTACTATAACAGCTGTTTCTGCATCCATTTCAGCAGCAGATGCACTTATACATCCCATAGATACAACAGAAAACAAAGCTGCAACATAGACAACCTTTTTCAATCTCTTAATCATTTTCTTCCTCCTTAGATTTTCTATGAAAATGTAATTAATACTCTATAAACTAAATCTCATACATTTCAAATTACAAAACCTGTTTCACAAAGTAGACTTTTTGAAACTAATACATTGCACATTGTGTAATTCAAAAGTTATACAGTTTAATTACATTTGATATTATATATTAGCTGTTTCAAAAAGTCTACTTTTTGTGACAGCTTTCTTCGTTTTTCAACAGTTCTACACATCTTCTATAAAATGTAGAATGACTCATATTTAATGCATTTGCTCCTTTTCTTATTGATATTTCTCCTTTTATCCATAAATTGTAATATTTCATAAAATCCTTAGGTAACTCCTTTTTTCTACATCCAAACTTTACACCACGAAGTTTTGCAGCAGCTATTCCTTCTGCTTGTCTTTGTTTTATAAACGCTCTTTCTGTTTCTGCCACATATGCAAGAATCTGTAAAACCAAGTCTGCTATAAATACACCAGTTAAATCAAAACGATCCTGAGTTGTATTTAATAAAGGCATATCAATCACTTGAATATCTGCCTCTATTTCCTTAGTAATCTTTCTCCACTGTTCAAGTATTTCAGAATAATCTCGTCCTAATCTATCAATACTTTTAACAATTACTCTATCACCCTTTTTAAGCCTCCTTAACAATTTTATATACTGTGGTCTTGCAAAATCCTTCCCTGACATCTTATCTATATAAAGATTTTTTTGTTCTACAGACGCTTCCTTCATAGCGATTAACTGTCTATCTAAATTTTGATCTTTTGCTGATACCCTTATATAACCATATGTATTCATAAATAATATCTCCTTTTCATTTTTCTATTACTTCTCTTTCCTTGATAAAAAAAATAGGCTGGATTTCCAGCCTATTGGTATAATTAATTTTAATCATAATATGATGTATCTGTTTTTAATATGTGGTCATATAACTTGATATAGATAACTACTTATCACTCTCAAGCTTTTGTTTTTCCAACTCATTTTTTTCTTTTTCAAGCTCTTCTATGAAATAATTACATATAGTATCTAATACAGCCTGACTATAAGCTTCCTTTCCTGCATACTCAAGATGAAGTCCATCACCAGCAAAATACTCACTATGACCATACGAGATACTACACCAGTCAATAATATGCAGATTATTATGCTTTTCAGCATATAATTTAATAGATTCATTTGCACTCATATCATTAGTTGTAGTTACCCAAAATACTTCTTTATCCCGTAATGTATACATAATTTCATCCTTAATATCATCAGGACAATCACCATTTGCACCACAATTTATAACTACAATTTTTCCAAGGATACCTCTCTTCTCCAAACGCTGCAATATAGGGTTTAAAGCATATGCTGTCCTACCTATATCTGCATCTATGTAGCACTTACTAAAATAATCATCTAGGACATCGGATGCTCCTAATAAAACCGAATCACCCACAAATGTTATACGAAGAGTAACTACCATTTGATTTACTCTTGAAATTTCATTTTCTATTGCAGCAATTTGACTGTCAATGTCGTTGTGATTGGCAAGTATAGCTTCTGCTAGTAGGTGAGTTTCTTGATTTTCACTTTGTGTTTCTCGTTCAATCTCATATTCAATATGTTTTTTTACTTGCTCCATCTTAAGAATTCGCATCTCAGCTTCTAATTCTTCCTGCTCAGCCTTTAAATCTGGAGATATCACATATCTATATGCTCCATAAATTGTTCCAACAATAAGTACAACCAACATAACAGCACTAACAAGCTTTAAAGGCATAGTGTTCCTGTGGATATTAAGAGCAGTATTAAAACACATTGCTACCGCAAAAGTAATTATTATAATAAGTATATATTTTTTAACTGTTGATATTCCTAATTTATCTAATATAAATATTACTGGATACTGAACCAAGAAAACCTCATAACTGATATTTGAAACAAACTCTATGACCTTTTTTACAATCTTAGGTGTTTTTTCCATATCTAAATTAAATTCTGATGATTTTACATAATCAAGCAATATGCACATGATCATTGTAATTCCTATTATTCCAATCATGTAAAGATAGGAATCTGCACTTCCTAAGAAGAAAAGTACTAGCTGTATAATTATAAGAATATATATTAGTCGTTTTGAATTGGCTTTTTCTTGTATTTTATCAATGATGAAAGTTCTATTGATTACGTGCCAATAACCTATTGCTATACCTGCAAACCAAGAAAAACATCTTGCAAAAGTATTGTAATAAGATGTCATCAATCCATTTGCTTTGTAAGTATAGACAAAGTAAGCTACAGAACCCATAACTATTATTAAGCACATTATGGCTGGTGTATTTTTACTAATTTGTCGTTTGGTATACTCTAAAGCAGTATAAATTAATGGAAATATAAGCTCTAACTGTAAAAGAATAGCTATATACCACAGATGCATATATGGTGAATCTATATGTCTTGCAAAATAATCCATACTTGCTGAACTTTGCCAAAAATTATTATAACCAAATATTATAGATGTAACTTCCTGCTTCATACTTATCCATGTTATATCAGGAAAAACTAACATAGTTACGGCAAGAGATACAAGTACAACCATAACTAAAGGTAAATATACTCTCAGTAATCGAGATTTATAATACGATAATACTGAAAAATCTACTTTTCTTAATGACTGTGCAGACAAATAACCACTGAGCACAAAGAATGAACATACAGCAAGGTAACCACCCTTAAGAAGTCCCATATGATATAATAAAATTATAATACATAATAATGCTCTTAATAAGTCAACATAAAGTATTCTATTCTTCATCTTAGGTCAATCTCCCACTTTCTTCTATCTGTTACTATTTTTATCAGTTCTTATGAGCTTCTCTTAAATATTACTAATATTGAACACAAGCTCACATCTTAAGCCACCATCATTGATCAGGTTTACTCTTCCATCCATCTGCTCCATAATATACTTAACTATAAACAGACCAAGACCTGCACCTGGCTCTTGGCCATGGTTTTTGCCTCGATAGAACTTTTGAAATATAAAAGGCATATCATCGGGTGCTATCCCAGGCCCCTTATCCTGTATAATAAGGCAATATTCCTTGCCATTATCAAGTATATCTGTACTAATAGATATTTCGGTCTTTGCATACTTGCGTGAGTTATTTATTAGATTCTCTATAACCTGCGCAATTCTTGTAGCATCAGCGTTCTTAATTGTAGCTTTCTTAATCTCGCCTAAACAAACATCAGATCTATCTCCAATCATAGAGTTAACTGTTTCCTTAATAACATTATGTATTTCTACATCCTCCTTCTTGATAACAAGCTTATCTAAATCATGAAGAGAATGTATAAACATATCATCAGTAATTTTAGTAACTTCATCACATTTCTTAGTTATAACATCTATGTAACGTTTCCTTCTCTCTGGTGTAGAGTCCATATTATCAGATAAAGCCTCGCTATAGGCTCTAATTGATGCTATAGGCGTCTTAATATCATGAGACAGGGTTGCAATTACTGTTTTATTGTTCTCTATAGCCTCCTGCTCACACTGTCTTGCCTTCTTAATCTCTCTTCTCATGTGATCAAAGGCCCAGGTGAACTCGCCAAACATATTTACACGCTCATACTTAAGATCTTTATCCAGATTACCAGTGGCAATCTCACCTGCAAAGCTCTCCAGCTTTTGAAAGGGCCTAAGAATAAGCACATATATTACCACAAATGTAATTAAAACAAGTATTAATGACACAACATACATAATAATGATAAATCTCATATTATTCTCAGCAGTCACTGTATTCTTGCTTCTAAGTGTTTCTATTACTGTATCAAGTTTAGTCTGAACAAGCGAAATATCTTGATAAGACTGAGATGCTTCTACACCTTCTAGAAGCTGACTAACCTCATTTAAAGCAACTATTGTTTGGCCTGTGCTGCTTTCCTTATTTATTCTGTCATATTCAGTCTTATAATTAATATAAATAACCACAAATACAGCGGTCAACACAAGTATGCTAACCACTGCCATATATATAACCTTACCTACTATATTTGATTTATATACATTCTTCCTTTGCTTATTACTCATTACTTTCCTCCAGCATATAACCAACCTTTCTTACTGTCTTAAGAAATACCGGCTCTGATGGATTATTTTCCAGTTTTTCCCTAAGCCACCTAACATGTACTGTAAGAGTGGATGGCTCCACATCTGAAAATGCTCCCCATACATCACTGATAAGCTTGTCCTTATGAAGGGCCTGCCCTTTACGTTGGGCCATATAAAGAAGCAAATCATATTCTCTTAAGGAAAGATTTATAGGTGCATTATTCCTAGTAACTGACTTACTGGCAGTATCTATAACTATTACATTATCTTTTCCTGCCCTAAGACTATACTTTTCTCCCTGTTCTTTAGTACCATAGGTTCTTCTTAAGAGTGCATTAATTCTAGACATAAGCTCTTTAATAGAATATGGCTTTGGAATGTAATCATCTCCACCCATATCAAGGCCTGTGATTTTATCATCCTCACTAGTTCGGGCACTGGCAAATATAACTGGAACATTTGACACTCGTCTTAGCTCCTGACATAACTCAAAGCCTGTACCATCAGGCAGGTTAATATCAAGAAGAATTAGGTGAAACTGCTCATTCTCTAATAGTTCATATGCATCATCTAAGGTTGTAACATTTGTTGCTATATATCCATTGTCCTCTAACATATCCATAATAAGCATAGATAGGTCTGTATCGTCATCTATAATTAATATCTTTTTTTTATCCATTTTATCTCCTATAAATATATTTTTTAAATATCTTAAGATCCTTTATTCTGATCGCTCAATATAGTCTGATGGTTCTACAATCTTTTCAATTTGAGCATAATCAAATACATATTCTACAACATATTTTGTAAAACCAGCGGCCTTGTAATCAGCTTCTATTGCGATAACCTCATTATTCTTGCAATACACAAAGAAATCTGTTACCCCTGCATGCCAAACCTCGCATATATATTCATCATCATTTATGTATACATAGTACGCCTCGACAAATTCATCATCATTGAGTTCTTCTGTTTCAGATCCTTGGATAATTGGTCCTACATATGGACCGTACTCCCCTCCATATGGATCTAATTTATATTTCTCATTTTCTCCTTCATAGCATAGTCTATAATATTTTCTTCCTGCCACACATACATCATTTCCAATCATTACATACTCACCAGGTACTTCAGATATGCTTTCTGAAAAATAATCATCCCCAGACTGGGTGGTATATTGACTAGTCATATATCCATCCTCTCTTAATGATGTAATATAAACTGTATAACAATTTCCTTTAACAAAAATATTTCTATATGATTCTACTATTCCAGGATTATCTATACTATCACCCTTAACTCGTTCAGCTTCAAAATCAAATTTATTGTACTTATTAAACTTTGTGTAATAGTCATAATCTCCAACAATTTCTTCATTCCACACAGAGGATGTGTTATTGTTTAAGTCACCATCTACATTACCTGAATTACTTATCTCATTATCGTTTGTATTATCATCTATATTACTATTCAAATTACTATATGTATTATTTGCCTGTGGCTGAGCAATAAATCCACTGGAATAATCACCATCAAATGCACCTTTTTCGTCTATTGAATAGTATGCAATCGTGTAAATTTTTCCATCTTGATACAATACAGCATTCATACCAGCATCCTCGAAATAAGCCACACATTTCTTAGAAGAACCAATGTTATATCGCTCTCTTATTATCTCACAATCCTTATAAGTAAGCTTGCTGCTAGACTCATACATCATATCTCCAAGAATTTGTTCCTTAAGTGGTATTATCTCTGGCATATCATCATTATTAATTCTGGTCTTTTCTCCATAAAAATCATATTTTTCATATGCATACATTCCGTTGTACTCAAATTCATAATAATGTGATACATCCGGAAGATTTGCATCATTTATCCTAAATTGCATTTCCATATAACCATAATTATCATTATCTTTATAGTTATAGTATATCCACTGCCCCTTCGGGTCATTAGTTATTGCATAATGCTCTTCAAATCTATTAGTAGCAATCATTTCATCATATTTTTTAGTATGTTCTGACTTTTCCTTATATTTCTCCCCAGTTTCACATCCTGCATAAAAGTAATTATCACCTATAACTGGCAATAACTGGTCTAATAATAAATTGAATTCAGCTTTTGTAATCTCTGCACATTTATCATAGATGCTGTAATAATCTATATAAATTACTCTGTCAGTATATATTATGTAGTCATATATTTTATCATTTTCAACTAGCTCTATCTCTAGTACAGGATTGCCAAAGCATTCTTCAAAACCATCATTATAATCAAGCTGTGTTAACATATCCAAGCTACTTAGGCTTTTTAGTTCTTCGAAACCTGATATATTATTATCCAACTGAATTTCATTATATTGAAAAGAGATTGTCACTTTATCCCAATCCCTATATATCTGTTTTTCTTTGTTAGAGTTGTTATTACATCCAACAAGAAACAAAGACAATAAAACCATAAGACATATTATTTTTCTCTTCATAAAATCCCCCATTTAAGTATTAATCTTTATGTGACTTAATTATTGATCTATAATGAAAAAATCCAATAAAGAAGAACAGACACCATATTCCCCACACTATTATAGTTTTTAGAAAAGCTTCCTCTCCTATATGGAGCATAGCCACCAACGGAAGTCCTACTATCATCATACTCCATATAAATACACCGATTCTTTTTCTCCATACCTCAGGAATAAATGCACTTAGCAGTCCATTATCTGGAAGTACTGTACTTTTGGAAAATTCTTCAAAGTCATTATATAGTTCATCCATTTTGGAATATAATTTCCCTTTATTTTCCTCTTGTTTAACATATCCTAGATAGTAATCCATATCAAGATATTCCTCTTTATCATCTATAAACATCTGACATAGCTCTATTGAATTATCAAGCATTTCCTGTTTTTCCTTAAGTGCAGAAATATGAGCTTTAACCACTTGTCTATCCTCAATTTTCTCAGTGAGTATAGACTGAATCTCCTCAATAGACAAATCCATCTTCCTATACAATACTATTCTCTTAATCAAATCAACATCAGAGGGTGTATAATCACGATATTTGCTATCCACTCTCCTATCAGGGGCTATAAGCCCCTTTCTCTCGTAAAATCTTATATTACTTATGCTTAATCCTGTAAGCTCTGCAACTTCACTAATTTTCATATATATTATCTATTCCTTTGCTTATACAATATGCTCTATCTTAAACTCTATAATAACTTCAATCACTTATACAGCCATATGCTTAATCTGCTCCATAGACAGTGTTATTATTTCCTGCGGAAAACCTGTTATCTCTAGTAGTTTAATAGCATTGCTTGTACTATTAATTCCTTGATGCAACTTATAATCAAGCTTTATCTCGCCATCTATTATCTCACTACCAAAATAATAACATTTATATCTATCTTTTACTAGTTCTACCAAACTAATATCATGAGTGGCAACTACAACAAATGCATTCTTATGATATAGATATTCCAGCACACCATAGGAAGCTGCTACACGCTCTATGGAATTTGTACCCTTTAGAATCTCATCAATTAATATAAGTGTAGGTTTTGTCTCATTAATAGACTCTATCATTTTCTTAAGCTGATTAATCTCCCTTAAATAATAGCTCTCACCTGTCTCAATATCATCTCGAAGAGACATAGATGACATTATCATAAGATTATACGGTATGACAAATCTATTAGCACTGGCAGTATTTAAGGTCTGTGAAATTATAGCATTTACTGCTATTGCTTTCATAAATGTAGATTTGCCGGATGCATTTGCTCCGGTTAACATAATTCCATTTTCGATTTCTATACTATTAGAAATACACTTATTAACTGCTGGATGAACTAGCTCACTGACTGTAATAATATCAGAATCAAATTCAGGTATACACCAATTATTAATTCTATGTCGATATGAAGCCACTGCTATTTCAACATCCAACTGACCAATCAGCTTATATAGAGTTAAAAAATCATTCCTACGACTTTCCATAAGCTTAATAACCCTATTATAGGATACTATATCATACAAGGTTATCCCCATAATATAGTCAAGGATTAATCCACCACTATCTCCTATCATATAATATTTTCTTCTAATTTGAAAGTTACTTATATATTTACTTATTTTTTCAGCTGTTTTTATGACAGAGTCCAATTTATCAGTTAAAAATACACTACTTAATTCCTTATCATTACTTATTAATTTAACTAAGCTTGTCATCTGCTTAATGCTACCGATGGAAAATAACATATCCTGGTACTTATTCTTCAAATACATAGATATAGTAAGATTAATTACACCAATTCCTATAGTTGCCATAATAAACAACCTATTTTGAGACACAAGAGCTACAAATAATAATACAAAAAGCAATTGCTGTAGAATATTATATATCCAACCTACTCCTATTCTAAGAGCTGACGCATCATTTATTATAATGGGTAGATAATAATCATCCTTCTGCTTTCCTATACTATAAATGGCTTGCTCCAAATCAATTCTTTTTTCTGAATTAGCCAAAAGGTAAGCAATATGTTCTTCTGATACAAAGGGATTACTGCTTATGGTTGCAAGCTCCTTATATAATACCTGCTCACCTACAAAGCTTCTAGTATGATTAAGCTTAAAATACATATCATCCATATTGAGATCATTCCAGGTAACATCATCTATAGTTTCTAAATCCTCATGCTCTAATGATTCCTTTAGATAAATCTTGATTTTTCCCAGCCTATCTTTCGTAAAATCCATGTTTGTATAATCATCAGGCCACATATTAAATTCCTTTTCAAACATTTTTCTTTGTATTTTTCTTTTGCCGAAGATTAATTTACCTAGCATTTGTTTCATCCTTTCCTCATTCAAACCTTAAATTAGGTTGGATTTTAAACTATGAACCAAGTGCAGAGTCAAGTAAATCTCTAAAAATATATCAAAATTGGTAAAAATATCCCCTTAAGTAGAAATTAATATATTTTTTAACTCTACATAAGGGGATTCAATATAAATGATTACTTATTCATAAAATCTATATCTATAATATATCTCTTGTCACATCAACTAAAACCCTCAAGAACTCCTCTGCATTATCCCAAAAGCAAGTATGTCCGGCTTTTTTTATAATATGTAATTCCTTTCTAGGTGCTTCAATACCATCTATTATTTCCTGAAGCATAGTATGAGGACAACTGGTATCCTCCTCTCCTGTTATAAAGATAACAGGAACCGGAAAGCTCATATTATCTCTAAAATCATACTCACACATGGTCTTAAAGGATCTCTCATAATTTTTATTATCGTGCTTAAACCATGTTTTTCTTGATGCTCTATCTAATAAAGGTGAATTAAAGAACTCCTTTGTAGGAAATGCCTTAGTATGTTTTGTTATATACTTTCCTCCCATGGCACTAAACACATTAATCTGTTTAAGAAGCTCATCAGTAGCTTTCCCATCATTTGGAATACTTTGTAATATTTTCTCAATCTTAATTATATCTTTCTTATTACCATCCGCCTTTGCCCTTTCCATCAGCTGTCCACAAACAACTTCGAAGCCCTCAATATAATTAATAAGCTGACCAACACCTATATACATTAATACATTTTCAGGATGTACTTTAGCATATTCCGAGCTAATAACTGTTCCCCAGGAAAAGCCCATAAGAATTATCTTTTCAAACTCATATACTGTATGAAGATATGAAATTATCTCATCCATATCCTTAATATAATCAGACATAGTACCTGTTTTACCAATCTCATCAACCCTATCCTTGTTAGCAAGTAAAGTCTTACAGGTATTTCTTTGGTCCCAGTTAACTACTGTATATTTATCCTCCCAGCTTCCCATTAATATGTGGGCCATACCTGCTGTAGAGCTACCCGGACCACCATGTACAAACAATATAAGAGGATTCTTCTTATCCTTTCCTCTTATCTGTATATACTGCTTGATACCATTTATCTCTACATACTCATATTTATAGATTCCATTTGGATAATCTGGACATAATATCTTTTGCTTTTCCTTTTTATTCATTCTTTTCTCCTCCCGGTGCTGATAATAGATACAAGCTCCTTACTCTTGCATCTTCTTTTCCTTGCTTCTTCTGATAATTATCAACTATTTTATTCATTTCTCCCAGCATTGCCGAAAAATCCTTGTCATTAAGAGAGATGCAGTAATTCACCATAAATAGCTTATCTCTGTTTACATCCACATCCTCACCCTGGAAATAAGCTTCATACTGCCCTAATATACTCATAAGGCTCATAGTGGTTAGCTTCAAATTATCCTCATTAGAAGGTGAGCCATGGACAAATATATTCTTTATGGCATAAATCTTCTCAACCTGCCCTCTAACAGTGTTAGTTGATACCACATGAATAGCACCAACCTCAACCATCTTCTCTATACGTCTATATATGGTTGCTCTTGGAATGCCAGTATTTTCAGCAATTATCTCTGCAACAGTCATCGCTCCCTTGACTCTTATAAGCTGAATTATCTTATTAGATACAGGGTCTGTTAAAACCTTTAGCTTTTTGTCCATAGTGTACTCCTTTCACTATTCTCACTTTTGATACTAGTATAATACATTATTAAAATTTGTCAATACTCACATCACACGCAATGTATGCTCAGCGATGGACATTCGCCAAATGGATTTTCGTGCAAGCACAAATCCACTTGGCTCATTGTTAACAATCGAGTAGGATACTCCTACTCGATTCCGTTTACACTCACTTCGCATGCAAAACATGCTCAGTGATGGACATTCGCCAAATGGATTTTCGTGC
>SVEI01000048.1 GCA_015057445.1 Lachnospiraceae bacterium
CTGTCAAGGACGAATAAATTCTAATCTATCCGCGGTGCCACCTTGATTCGTGTACTCACGCTCTTAGCAAGATACTATCATATCTCTGGCAACTGACGTATGCCCTCACGTCGCAGAATACTCTGTGCCAGCCATCTACTTATGACTATATAACACATTTGACTGCGCCCTCAGCGGTCCATTTGCTAATCTGTTTTTCACCCGGCTCTCAGCTACCCAGGCTCTCTGTAGAAGCATAATTAACTTTATCTCCGCGTCAACGGTTTAGATATATTTAATTATATGCACTTGTTATACCACTATGACACTAAACTGTCAAGTAAAACAAATGTCGTTTTATTTCCTAGGTTCTTTCTGAACCAAATAGCAGGCTATCACAAAATTCCCATTATATGTAACCACATCACACATTTCAGACTTCATAACCCTTTCAAAGGTAAAATGATCCATATCCACTAGGTACGCCTCTGGCTTTCCCTCTTTTCCAATTATGCCTACTAGGACCTTATGGAAGTTTGCTGTTCCCTTTTTCACCCCACCACTGGCAGTTTTGTACACATAATCCTGGGAACTACTGTAAGTATCCAGTATATATCCCGTCTGCATTTTAAATAAATCTCGACCCTTAACAAATATTTGCTTCTTACGTTTATCTCTAGAAACCTTGTAAAACATAAACCCTACCACAACACCTATCACACAAAGCAAGGTTACATTCTTACCAAAGTTATTCCATGCTCCTAAAAGCATAAATATTGCATCCGCCATAGCTGCTGCCACAAATGCTACAGAAGCATTAGTGGTTCTACTAAGAGCCTCTTTAAACTTCAAAAACTGGTCACGCCCCATAGAAAGCTTCGTTGCATCTGCATCCTTCATAGCTTCATCTATGTTAATAGTTGATGTATCAGCAGGAGCTGGATATTCAAACAATCTTTTCCTAGAAGCAATAACCAACAAAACTATATAAATAATAAACATAATGACTAACATTATATCCACAATATACACCTCTCTTCTCAAGGTTACGACTGATGTGAAGCGTCGCTTGAATATGCTGGTTCCAAAATTCACCATAGCACTACATCAATCTATTCTTCATCTCCTCATCAATACGTACCAACTCAAGCTCTGCTGCACTTCTGCTATCACGTCCCTCCGCTTGAATTCTAGCAACCTCATCTAAACTTTCGATGAGAAGCTTATTAGTAGCGTCAAGAGTTGCCACAT
Organism: Lachnospiraceae bacterium; assembly: GCA_015057445.1. Taxonomy (GTDB): domain Bacteria; phylum Bacillota; class Clostridia; order Lachnospirales; family Lachnospiraceae; genus Coprococcus_C. The sequence continues at coordinate 1,231 of SVEI01000048.1, forward strand.
CTACAAAACCACGATTTGCAGCCTGCATAGTCTCAACAGAAGCAAGTTTAAGAGTCTCCGCATTCTTAAGGAGAAGCTTATTAGTCATATCATTGATTTCCTTCTCAGCCTTAACAGCCTGTCTGGTATGCTCCATACCAAGGGCAAGAACCACCTGATTCTTCCATAGTGGAATAGTATTAAGAAGTGTAGACTGAATCTTCTCAGCCATAGTTGCCTGATTAGACTGAATCAGTCTTATCTGTGGTGCTGACTGAAGTGATATAGTTCTTGTAAGCTCTAGCTCATATATCTTCTTTTCTAGTCTGTCCATCTGATTCTTCATGTCAGTAACTGCCTGAGCGTCCTGTGCAAGGCCAGTCTCTATAGCCTTTTTCTCAAGGGCTGGAAGTTCCAAATGCTTACAGTCATCAAGCTTTCTCTTACCTGCAGCAATCTTAACATTTAAATCTCTAAAATATACTGTATTCATATGGTACATCTGATCAAGCATAGCACAGTCCTTCATAAGCTGAATCTGATGTTGCTGCAATGTACCTGTAACCTTATCAATATTCTTCTCGGCCTCTCTATATTTTTCTCTAACAGACATCTCCTTTGCCTTCTTAAAGAGTGAGAATTTCCCCTTCTCCTCCTCAATATCTCTAAGGTATCCAACTGTTGTATCAAGAACCTCTCCAATATCATCTATATCCTGTGAGTTCAGATTTGTAAGCATAGTTCCAGAAAGCTCAGAAAGCTTCTTCTGAATATCTGAACCGTACTCAATAATAGCTGTAGAGTTAGCCAAATCAATAGATTTAACACACTCATCAACTTCCTTAAGTTCCTCCTCTGTAAGATTAATCTCAGGATTATTTGCAATTGTCTGGAGCATATCATAGCTCATCAATGTATCACTCATTATTTAGTATCTTCCTCCTTAGATTCCTTCACATAATTTGGCACAATAATCTCCTTACTCAGATTCAACTTAGCCAAAAATCTATCTGCATCCTCATATACATCTTCGCCCATAATCCCCATCTCTGATGGAGCATTAATAACGATACCATCTTCTGGAATATCCATAATAACTCTAGATTGCTTATCGCTTAACAGCTGTCCATAGCTCATATGCCAATTCTCCTTAAAGGGCATGGATTCCTTAATTCGGCACATAACTCTTCTAAGAAATTCCTTACCACACAGCGGGTAATAACATTTCTTAACATTAAGCAACTCCCCAGGTCTACTGATACCTATGGATGCTGCAAACACCTCGCTACCTACCATACAGGTTTCAAAAACCTTAAGATTAACTCCGTAATCGTTATTTTCTAGTATCTTAATTAGATTAAGAGTAAGAATTCCTCTATTTCTAATTTGAGCTTCTGTTGTATCGTTAGCATATGCCAGATTTATGTATATGGTTACGAACTTCTTCTCCTTAACTCTATCCATACGATACATAGACTTAGGAGCTCCGGCCACGTAAGCTGGTACATTTGGCCTTGACCCCACCACAGATGGTCGAACCTTTCTAGTATGAACGTGACGGATATTTACTCTATCTATGTCTTTCTTAAGCTTAACAAACATAGAAAAATCCTTCTCGTATCCTCCAACACAATAACCTATAGCAGTTTCTAATGGTTCTCCCGCAAACTTAGTAGATGAATTAATACTTTTCTGGGTATAGAAAATGTTAGTATTAACTGTTGGGTTAGAATTCAGGAACAAATGTAGCTGGCTTAAGGACTTGAAGTTTGCCCGAAATATCTGCATATTTCCTCTAGTTTCAATATTAAGATGTGGACACTCTTCCGGCTTTAATCCGTAGCTTATTTCCATACTATCTTATTCCGCCTTTCTGTCTAAGGTCATTAACCTTTGTAGCAAACATCTGATATATTTCCTTAGCACCAGGATAAGCAGTAACACTTCCGCCCATATGACTAGACAAGAACGCCAAGTACTCCATATCCTTAGTCTGTATAAATTCATAGTCAAGAATCTTGCCCATATCAAGACTCTTATTATCAAGGTATCTTCTAATTCTAGCTGTATCTCTAGTTGTAAGGATACCAGGGGCTGCACAATCATTCTGATTGCCCCAGGCATCTGTAGCAAGTCTAAATATCACGCAGAATTGATACCAATTCTTGTAATCGCCAAGAATCTTCTCCTCCACATAGTTATCATAGCCTACATATACAGGAGTAAATCTCTGCTGAACTGACTCCTCGATTTTCTCTCTTGTGTTGTAGTTTGCATCAGCACCATTTCCCGCAGTATTACCTGCAGCTATAATACGGAAGTTCTGATGTCTCTTAACGTTCTCACCATGTGGGAAGCTGTAGCTTGCATCACGACCATTTGATAAGAAGGAATTAAGCTTAACTGTGGCTCTTGAGTTACCATTATCAAGCTCGTCGCAGAATGCAATCTTACCGTACTTGTAGCAACGGTAGAAATTAGGTGTACTATATGCACCTGTTGCAGTCTGGAAGCCTAAGATATCGTACTCTTCATTAATGTAACCAATATCTATAAAGTCAAGGTTAAGTATGGAAGCTATCTGTTTAACCATAAATGTTTTTCCACAGCCTGAAGGTCCAATCATATATGGGTTTGCATCTTCCATAAGCACTGTAACAACATCATCAAACATCTTGTGGAAATGTTCTCCCTTGGCAATTCTTCTCTGTTTCTCCTCCATAACCATCTTGTATCTTTTCTCAAATGGAATACTTGTATCAAGAAGTGGGTTGACCTCTGGTATAGCCTGTGGGTCAACCTCCATAGGTGGAAGTCCTGCTGAAGCAAACTGTGGAGAGTTCATCATCTGAACCGCTTGAACAGGATCGGCCACAACCGTTGCACCCTGATTTGGTGTGACAGTTGCCCCTTGGTCCTGATTTGCACTAGCATCACCACTTAAATTCATAGCAGCTGCCTGTGCCTCCATTCCCTTAGCAATAGCTTCAATATTCTGTGTATTTAAAAGTTCAAGCTTGGCAATCTTATCGTAAAGCTCCTTATTCTCATCTGCCTTAGTTAAAATCTTCTCTAAATCCTTATCATTTGCCACAAGATTACTAATCTTATCCATGGCACTTGACGCCTCTGTGTTAATTCTAAGAAGCTCCGAATTGGCTGATGTTGTTATAGCTCTCGCCATGGTTCTAAGCTCATTAAGCTTAGCCTCTGCCTCACTAAACATCTGTCCTATAAGAACATCCTTTTGAAGAATAACCTCTTGACGCTGCTCCTCAAGGAAACTATTATATGCAGCATTGATATCTTCCTTAGCCGAAATAGCCTTCATAGAAATAATATCAGTCTCTCTCTTAGAAATCTCCTGAATGCTCTTAGTTGTCTCATTCATTACACGACTTAGCTGTTCAGTCTTTCTGTCAGCTTGGTCTAATATACCTACAGTCTCTGAAAGTATAGCATTGGCCTTGGTAAGCTGTTGTTCTGTCTTAGCCACATCTGCCTCATCAATATCATAGATACCAGCCATATGCTCAACCTTCTTGGTTTCGCGAGCAACAAGAGCCTTAATATCACCAGCATGTAGAATCTTTTGAGCCACATTCTTCATATTTGCAGTATATGTCTCATCATCAATAAAGAATGCTCTTACACCTAAACCATACTGAATAATGTCATAGAGACACTCACTACACTTTGCATCAGTCTTAATGGTGTCCATAAACTCAACATAGTTATCCTTATCCTTAAATGTTGCATAAAGAGTAGTGTTGAACAAGCCCTTTCCCACAAGACCCTCTGGCTTAAATAAGTTTATAAAAACTAGGGCTATAAGTTCAAAATTAGGTGTATTTTCCCCGTAAGGAAAAACTCTTGCATATATCTCTTCGGCTCTTCTCATAACAGAAAGATAAGATGTAGTTGCAAAATCAGTCTTGTTAGCAACTATAGTCTCAACAAGCTCTGCACAAAGCTCTATAGGCTGAATCTTAGCCATCTCTGGCTCCCTACAAAGCTCCTTACAGTATGTGATAAATGCTCTGTCTATTGACTGTGTCAAATTATATGTATAGTCATCATTGATACTATTTATTATCTTCTCTATACGTTTTACATGAATTTTACCGTCTGTGTCCTTCTTATCAAATAACCCCATTACTTGCTAACCTCCATACTCTCGTAAAAATATTTATTCTCTAAAAATTCCTTGTAGTCCCATCCTGAATAATATCCTACCGGAATAAATAATGTTTCTAATTCGCCATGCTTATCTCCGTAATAAAGCTTACGCATAATAGCTCCGTCGGTTCTAAGCTTAAGACCATCGGAAAGATTTTCCACTAACCCGTAGGAGAAATGTCTAATCATTACCTTTGTGTCATTACTTTCAATATAAATGGTATCATAGTCAGTTCGCTTTGCTGTCTCATCTACACTTTCACTTACTCTACAAACCACATAACCACCCCAAGGTAGTTGGTATACCATGCTATTTGCAACATCAATATCAACATACTTAGGCATGTTTTTAAACCTTGCTCCCTCTGAGCCAATTTGCACCACAGGAACATCCTCGTCCATATAATATACGTTCTGACCATTAACACTTATGGTGGTAACTGACTTAATTTTGTCACCTTTAATCTCTATTCTGTTCTCACCCACTAAGGCAAGCTCCTTACACTCAAAAACAATAAGCTGTCTATTATCAGAATATGTCACCTGAAACTCAATGGTATTCATATCCGTAAGGAAATTACCTACATTAGCTGTACAGGCGTTGGTCTCTTGAAAATCCATTCTTACAGGGAGCATAAATGTTTCTCCATCCTTTTTTAGCTTAAGAACGCAATTTCTGTGCCAACCTCTAGTATTTCGTTCAAAATCCACCTTCACATCCCACAGGTTGTAAAGCTCCTTAATGTAGTACTGAAGCATAGGAATCATAGTCTCTCTCATGGCACCATCTGCAGCAAACCTTGGAGCTTCCAAGCCTTCCATAGCCTTATACTTAACTCCCACTCTATTAAAAAAGTTAGTGTAGTTGTTCTCTCTGCCAACTGCCACTTCTAAGAGTTTCTTAGCTGTTCCATCCACTATTATTGAATTTTTATCTTCACACTGGGAATAAAGGGTGAGTACCCTTTCCATCAAAAGATTATAATGCTTATCCATGGCGCACATATTTATCTGCTGATTATCACCATAGTAAGCAGCAATGGCATCACTGCCACCGAGCTTATACAGATGAATCATTTTAAGACTGTCCATCTGTCTGATTTCTATTTCCTCTTTATCCATAAATCTATACATATCTTTCCCCCGACATATATGTTGTAATAGGCACCCGTAACACAAAGTAACCCACTATAATGATAATACCAAGAATTAGGGAAAGTAACAATATGAAATTTGCGTTGTTAGGGTGGATTTTGGTGCAAAAAAACAAATGATATGAATTCCATAATATATGGAATCCATATCATCTGCTAATTTACCTACTTTTCGCTTTGCCAATTCTCATTAGTCTCTGTACTTGTAGCTGTTGCCTTCTCTAACTGATACACTATTTCTGAATAGTATCTAGCCGGAACATCCCCTAAGTCCAAAGCGCTACTTTTTGTCACATCACCCCATACCTTACTGTCGTATTGTACAGTTTCTGTGTTATAAATCACTGCATCATAAACTGTTATATCATCCTCATTGATGCTCGCGTAATCACCTATAAATGCTCCAGAGAAATATAACTCCACACCAAGCCCGCAGTCAGCATCATCACGGACATATTTGTAGAATCCTCCACCATCCATAGCAGGTCCCTTTGTCCATCCCATACCAATAAGCTTACTGGATAGAGACAATGGGTTTAACATCTTGCCAGCCACCTTGGTTAAAGATTTCTCCTTCTTCTCCGAATCAGTTATTCTGTGCACTGGTCTTGATAGCTGCTCTATGGACTGAGTAATCTCATAGTCAGTAAGCTGTTCCTGCCACTTAGACTTTGTTTCCTCATCTAACTCTACCGGATGAACCAAACCAATTATAGCTGACTCAGGAAGCTCATATTCATCCTCATCCACAGTGTTAAAGGTTCCATCCTCCATATATCTAAAGGTATCCTTTAAATCTTCCTTCTCATACACACCCCAGATTAAGCTTATGGCGAACTGATGCATAATAGGATTTTTCACAAATAGCTTCTCCCAATCAGCTGCCTTCCACCTTCTATTAACAGTAAGGGCATATTCAAGTCTAAGCTTCTGATTAGTAACAGTTGTCTTCATCTGCTTCTTCATCTGCTTAAATTCAGCATAAGTCTCCGCCGCCTTAGCTTCATCGTCCTTTTTTCCTGGTGCCGGCATATTCTTAAGCTTCTTATCATTTTCGTCAAATATCTCGATTTCAAGAGCAGGTGTAATGTAAACCTTAAACTGTCTCTCTCCATAATCAAATATTCTCTCTAGGTTCTCATTAAAGCCTAGGTCCGGAACAATTCTATCCGCCAGCTCCTCACGGGTAAGTCCAAGCTCCTCTGCTGCAAATGTTAGTGCATCACCAGCAGCAGCCTTAACCTGCTTATACTTGTACTTTCTAGCTATTCCGTCCACAACAAGAAGTGCTGTAGGCGAATCATTTAACGCCATAGACTTAACTGCTTCTGCTGCTATGGCACCTCTAGAGTTTCCAGCCCAGTCATTAATCTGTCGCTGAAGCTTAACCACCATATCAGCTCCACCATAGATTGCAGTTACATAGAGAACCCATTTTTTCTTGGCCTCAGCACCTGCCTCTATCCAACGGTCATAAAGCTCGTTCATGTAAAGGGCAAGCTCTGACTTGTTAAGCTTGTTAGTCAAAGTCTCAATTCTCTTATTATACTTTGGCGCAGTCATATCGTTGTATCCAAGGAGAATTGCCTGCATATAAGCTTCGTCTGCTATAGCCTCAGCGTTATCTCCTGTAAAATGAACATCTGGATATGGTGCCTCGTAAGCCCAGGCAAGAGAGCGCTTTCTGTTACCCTTGTGAAGCTCTTTAACTAGGGAATCTGCTGTAAGCGGTGAACCATTTGTTCCTTCTTCACCAGCTTCTCCCTCCGTAGCAGCTGCTCCTAAGAGTCCTCTTATAACATCTGCTGTCTTCTTGGATTTCTCCACTTCAAGGGCAGCCTTTAAATCCTCAGTGTAATTACCCTTTGACTTGGCAAGAATTGTAGCAGCAAGTTCTCTGTCTGCTGCCTTCTTACTCTTAAGCCTTTCCACCACCTCAGACAGCCATTCCTCGTTAGCGGAAATGACATTACTCAACTCCTCCTTAACCAACTTAGATCCATCAGAGAAGTATGCAAATAGCGCATCCTTATACTGTCCCTTATTGACACCAATCACATACACACCCAGGTATCTACCATCCGCATTTGCCTCAGCAAAGGCCTTAAGCATCTCCTCCTCACGAAGATGCAGGTAAGTGTTGAATATATCTATGTAAGCATCCATAAGGGAGCTTTTAAACGAATCCAAATAAGCATTATCGTAGATTCCCATAGCAACCGCCACCTGAGTATTAAGATGCACGCCCATAGCATCTAACTCTTTAAATATATCCTTTACCTCGTCCTTGTTGTAGCTACCATTATTTCTGGTAAGATTGTTAGAGAAAATGTAATAACTACCATCCTCTGCGACAAACTTTACGGCTAGATATGCCTTACATCTCTTATAGAAATCATCACTGCCATAAGCATTGTGATAATTTTTCAGAGAGTTTACATAGTTACTGCTATTATAATAGGAGCTGACACCTTTAAGCTGGTCTGACAGACTATAAATAAGGTTTATATCTCCTCCGTTAATTAAGTAGCTCTTAACAGCTTCCACATCCTCTGTTTTAAGCCTTCCTTCTATGATCTTAGCAATTTCACCGGCAATCATTCTTCGCTTGTCATCACCAGAATCCGATACAACTGACTTAAACTTATTCTCATAAACTTGTGGGTCGATTTCATTCAATGCTTCTATCATCTTAGAATAGCTACCTAAATCCACCTTTTTAAGTGCATCCTTATACTCATCACTATTTTCCTGTGCTAACTTAGGAAGGGCACTTTTTAGCCCTATCTTTGCACACCAACAGATTAGCTCTGTGGTATCAAGCATAAAATCCTTACGCCACTCATCTATTTGCTTAGTTATCTCTTCACCTACTCTATTACCTCTTACAAGGTCCATGGTGCGATTAAAATTGTTGCCACAAGCACACACCTTAATCAAATTAGTAAGCTTGTAGGACATCTTATAATTTGCTACTGCGCAACCTAGGAAGAGAGCATCAAAATACTCATTAATCTTATACCTGTTTATAATATCGCATATTTCCTTAGGTCTAGGTAACTTGGTAGTTTTGTCATTATTGATATATTCAATTATTTTAGCCACATCAGAGTTAGGAATATTACCCTCAAATATGCTTCTTATATTTGTTATTATCAAGTGAACATACTCATCGAATAAAGCTTTATCCTCAGGGCTAAGTGTCTTTTTCTTAGCAAATGCATTATTTGGAGTTGACTGTTGTACAGCTTGCTGAGCCGATTGCTGCACATTCTGTGTTGATTGCTGCACTCCAGCCTGTTGCTGTAGATTAATTTGCTGTATAGGTTGTTGCTGCACCATCTGCGGCTGTGGAGCATACTGTGGTTGCTGCACCTGCCCAGCAGCTTGATTTTTCTTACCGAATAATCTGGCAAGCCCACCTAATATACTACCCATTGTTGTCTGTGATTGCATGGATGTTATGTTTTGCTGTACCCCAGGATTGTTCTGTGAGTATTGCGTCATATTCTGTGCAGCACCCGGATTCATATTTCCACCTGCATTTTGTCCTGCTCCATAGCTTTGCTGTGAAGAATATTGAGGTGCAGATAGGTTTGCATTTTGCTTTGGTTCAAATGCCTTATTCATCTGCGCAACCAAATTCTTAACCGCACTACCTGAATCCTCACTTGCTATATCTGTAATCCCTGAAAATGTATTCTTTTGCATCTTAAAATAAGCTGCAAGAAGCAATATCCTACCATTACAATACTGCTTGTCTGCCAGCTCGTAGGCCATTTTCACCACCACTGGGCTCTTGGCCATATTTATCACTTCATTGATGCTTTGAGTGTTTACTCTGTACACATCTCTAGTTCTCATCTCTGCCATAAGGGCAACTAGCTGAGCCTTTGATACATACTTATCTAACTCCAGCTTAGATGAGTATGTTCCAAAGAGATATCTGGGAAACATACACCTCATGCTGACACCATACACCTGAAACAGAAGATTAAAAAGTTTCCCAAACTCCTCCATACGCTTACTATTAATCAGTTTCTGAAGATAATTTTCCACCTCTCGTTGCTGAGCAGAATTAACCTTCACCTTTGCGTCCAGCTTATTTACTATTCCATAATTCGGGCAAGCTCCATCCCCTGCAATATAGTCCTCCGCCTGAGCTAGCTGCTCCGCTGTAAGACCTGCACTTCTAAGACAATCTAACATCTTATCAAGCTGCATTTCCTTTGCATTCTTCATACTACATTTCCTCCTGCTTACTTTCCTTTAAACCTTCTCTAACCCTGTCATACCTACACTTTTTTATTCCCAGTGCAAGATATTTGTTTATGCCACAATATAGTTCTATAAGCCCCTGCTTCTTATCATCCGAAAAGCTAAGGCTGTGTCTTAGTTCCTCCATGCCAGATTTTAGTAGTTCAAGCTGATTTGCCAGTTTGCTTAACCCTAGCTGTCTACTCTTATCAGCCCTATCACTAACATCCTGCAAGATGGTGTCATTAGCCACAGTAAATCCCGATAGAAAAAGAGCCTCCATAGTATTTTCACAATCCTTAAGGTGTGTTTCAAGTATAATCTCTGCTCCCATTATGACACCACCTCCTTATTATGTTTTTCATTATCATAAGCTTTTTTATCATATTCTTCTTGATCGTAATATTCTATAGGGTATAGTTTAAGCTCACCATCTTCTATATATAGTCTACCGAAAAAGTCAGGCACACCGCGTCTGCCCTCCTTAATTCTTCTATGCAATCTTTCCAGATGATTGATAATATATTTATCTTCTTTGCTGTAAGTGATTTTGATGGATAAATGATTCCTTTGTTCATCCACAAGACGCATATAAAATGCCTGTTTTACACTGTCAAAATTCGCTTCCTCCACAGTCTCAGGTCTGACTATAGCAAGGTAATTAACTTCTTTTTCCTGTTCCTCACCCTTGCACCAGCTTTCTCCAAAAACCTGTTCAAAAAGCTTACCGAAATCACTATATGTATGTGCTTTGACCGCCTCACACATTAAATCTCTATTCCCCAACAGTTCTGCATTAGCCTCGCTTGTGGAAGATAGTCGATTATCCTGGGTAACCTTTCCATTTGTAAGCCTTATTCTATGCTCTGACAGTGCCTCCAAACTACAATTAAGTCCCCAAGGAGCTGCCGAATGTGAGCTTACACCTCTGCTTGCTCTATTATCATATATAGTTGGTCTGGCATTGGTAAATGTGTACCACTCACCACTGTCCTCCTCTATAAAATATACTGTCTCACCCTCAAAGCCTGCCGGACTCACAAAATGTCTCATTCCCATGCCCATTAGAGTAAGTGGTTTGGACAGCTCATACTCAGCTCGAAGCTTCCCAGCTATTTGCAAAAGGGCGTCTACATTAACCATTTGTTCCTTATTGGTTTTTACAGTTTTATCTATGTCATGTTTTACCCTATTGTCTGGCTCTGGGGCAGACATCTCCTTACACATATTTTTAACTATATTCTCTAGCTTTATTGTATTACCATACATTTCACACACAAAGTGCATAAGTGCTGCCACATCTGAGGATGCATGTCTTTTAAAATATCTGTTTAGCTTTTCTGAAAGTCTCCTAAAGTTACTTTCAAAATTAGCCAACATACCATTATGACACATGATAGCCATACGTTCACAGCTATCCACCATATCCATAGATGCACGGGCCAAGCCTTGAAATATTAATTCACTCAAGAGCTGTTTCATACTTACAATCAGTTCTTTAATCTCATCTATATCAAACTCTGGATTATCTGTACCCTCATAATATGAATCCAGCTTATCCTTAGTCAATATACCTTTATGTAGCTGGTAGGCTATTATTGCTTCTGCCTTGTGTGAACAAAGCTCCTTCTTATGACAGGAGCAGGTGGAATAAGCCACTGGTTCAAGGAGCTTTACAATGGTATCTGTATCTGCAAATAAAACTGTCACCACTGATGTTACGGTTATGTCCGGTGCTTCTGCCACCCTCATACGCTGGCACACCTTGCGAAATGCACTTTCTCCAAGCTGCTTCTTTATCTGGTCTAGGGTGTAAGAGTCAAGTTCTGAGAAGCTTCGTTCCTGACTTATTTTTGTATCTATCACCTGTTGAGTTTCCTGTCCCGGCTTCGTCACATAGCCCACCGATGTGCTTACCTGCTCTGTCGTTTCCGTCAGGTCTACTAGTTGCTCATCTGCACCTTCGATTCCAGGTTGCGATCCATAAGGCTCATCAACATCTCCAATCTCACCAGCCTCATACCTTCTCTTCACCGCTATAGCTCCCATAACTATATGCTTACACATACTTCTAGATGGACAGCTACATTTGCTATCACCAAGAGGCACATAAAGCTTACAGCTTACATCCTCCATAGAAACCTTTATGCACTCATCAGTCTCATCTATGCCTACAGCCACACTTTCCAAATCCTTGTAAGAGCGCTTAACAATTCCCTTATTTGACAAACCAACTAGGTAGTCATCATCTATAGTTTGGAAGTACTTTATCATCTCACTCATGATATTACACCTCCTACCCAATCTGCTAACTGCTCCGGAGTCATAGCCGCAACATGAGCTCCAAGGTCCACCAGGCGAGCTGCCACAGTTCGATTATAATTAGGATTTGCATTTACATCTAAAGCTGTAAGAACAATCATCTTGGCTCCAGACTCTATAATATTTCTACTGGTGGCGTACAGTTCATTTACACTGCCACCCTCATATAAATCTGTAATAAGCACAAATATAGTCTTGTCAGGGTTATCAATAAGCCCTTCACAGTACCTGACTGCCTGTCCGATATTGGTTCCACCACCTAGCTGAACACTCATAAGCGTCTCCACAGGATTATCTAAGTGGTCACTTAAATCAACTACATTTGTATCAAATATAACTAGTCTCGTATCAAGCATTGGAAGCTTGGCAAATATACCCGCAGTAACAGCGCTATGAATTACAGAATCAAGCATAGAACCACTTTCGTCCACAGCTATTACTATGCGCCAGTTGTTGTATTTTCTAACGCGAGAGTTAAAGTAAACTCTATCTAAAATCAGCTTCTCCCTATCCTTGTCATAGTTCTTAAGATTCTTGGCAATGGTTTTCTTGATATCTAAGTTCCTGGATGACTTTATAACACTTTCACTGTTACGATTAAGCTTTCCTATAATACCTATCTTAATCCTTTGCTCCAGCTTCTCCATAAGCTCCTGCACCACAACCTTGACTATCCGCTCTGCTTCCTGTAGAACGCTTCTATTCATAGAACCCTTGAGCTGAAGTATCATCTTAAGAAGCTCCTGATTAGGCTCCATCTTAGCTAAAACCTCTCTGTCAGTAAGAAGCTCTGTCATGCCATATCTATCCAAAGCCTGCTTCTCTAATATCTCCACAGTCTCCTTAGGGAACAGCTTACGCACCTTGTTAATCCAATGAGACACCGTAGGATTAGAGTCCTCCAGACTACCCTTTTCTTCTCTGACACCACTATCCTCACCGTACTCCCTAGAGTAGAGATACTCCAGCACATCCTCCATCTCCATATATCTGGCAGCACCCTGACCGAAAGATATTTGATCACTAGAATATTTTCCTAACATGAGACGCCATTTATTTAATTGTTCTATGTCTTTTTCTTTGCTCATGTATTTCCTCACAAATAAAAAATGTCTTCTATTTACTTGTACCTCTACAACATCAATCTATTTCTCTTTAAATCTAGCATATGCCTCATCCAACACATGCTCAAAGCTATGAAAATCCTCCCAGGTACCGATAAATTCCATAGGCAAATCACCCAACTCATTTATTACCCAATTACAATAATCAGACCAATAGCATTTCTCATAATACGCTATCACAAAAGGAACAAGCGAATCATCTAAATCCTCGCTCCAAAGCTTAGTATCACAATAGTCAATTAGAAACTGAGTTCCAGACATCTCCTCCGACATAACCTTACTAACGGCTTCGCTGTCATATTCCTTGTGAATTTCACCTACAAAACCACGCTTAATAACCCATGTCAGAAAGAAGCCAATGTGATTACCTGCATATAACCATATTTCTTCCATTTGTTCCTCAGTTGCTTCTTCCGGAGAAATTTTCTTCATCTGACAATATGTTTCCAATGCCTTGTCATAATAGTAATCAATTCTATCAATGGTAAAATTCTCAATTACAGGCTTATCAACAGGCTCCTGCTTAGTATTCTGTGCAACCTCCTGCATCTGTTTTTGTACAGGTTCCTGATTGACCTGCTCAGCGGATTCCTGCAAGGCCTCATGCTTGTTCTTCTTAAAAAAATCAAATAATCCCATATATTTACTCCTTATCACATCATTAATTTATATTTCAATAATCTGTGGTTTGAATTGTTATATCTCCATAGCTCCAAGGACCTGCTCCTCCAAGTTCTTTCCATAAGCAAACACCTCAGGTGTAATCTGTTGCAGCTTCTTAAACTTGCTCTTATCCATACCGTGCATAGACGCCACCTTACCACCCAGCTTATCAATCTCCGCCGGTGTAAAGTAACTAAATGCTATTCTAAACTGGGGTAGAAGCTGCATAAAATCCTTGTCCTCCACACCTAGCAAAAATTCATCTATAATTCTAAGGAATGTATCTCCCACAAATATTAAATCTCTGGCTGTGAAGAATACTCCTCTTAGAAATGTTGCTGCTTTAAGCTTCTTCTCTTTGGTTCCTGACATATATCCGGCGCATGCATTTCCCACCTCACTGGCAGTGAATCTTCCTCTTCCATAAAGCACTCCACGAATGGCCCCATCAAGCCCCGGGTTAATGTCCTTCTTATTAAGAAGTCCCTCCAATATATCTATAAAGCTTTCTAAATCCTTCTCATATTCCTTACGACTTAATATAGAATTCAAGGTTTTCACCGCCTCCATAGTATCAGCTAAGTTCTCCTCCTTTACCTGATGCATATGTGGAAGGGTGTACATTACCTTTCGGTATACCGCCATAATAAGAGGCTTTATTTCTATATCACTCTGATAAAGAGCGCTTAACTCGTCCAGCATAATTACATTTGAAAAAGCATTTACCAATGAGAAAAAATCCTCGTCCTGACCAAGCAACTGTTCAAGTCTGGTTATGGCCGACGAAAGCTGTTCAGAAAGACCCATCTCAAACATCTGAATCAATATATCAGATGCAACACTAGAATTCATATCCTCCTTAAGCTTGCTCCCTACAAGGGATACACATGCCTCCTCTAAGGTTCCACCGTACACAGATTTATCAATAAGCGCCGCTATAACCTGAGTGCTCCACTTGTAAGACCATATCTCCCTAATTAGATTCCTGTCCTTTTTAAGCCTTAGATTTGGACCTTTCTGCCTTATGGCAAAGCCAGTATCTAAGAATGTCATCTGATACAAAAACTCACTTATTTCCCTGTGTCTCTTGGTAGAGAATATGGACAATGTCACTTCATTCTTTACACTGGTACCAATCTTAAGCTTATACTTACGGCTAAGCTCCTCAAAGCTTTGTACTAATGGTGGAATCTTTGCGTTCTTACACAGCTTACCAATCTTCTTCCCCGTAAGCTGTCTTCTTAAAATGTCCATAGGCAGACTTGTGGCAAAGTTGTACTCACCCTTCACAAAGGATGAAAGCACACTGTCATAAAGCTCATATGCGCCAGGGTACTCCTTACCTCTAAGCATAGCCAGATTATCCGCCATATTGTATGCACAAATCTCGTCGTAGGTAGAAAGGTAGCCCTCCTTTTTACGAACTGTCTTGCCAACATTTACTATGTATTTTAAAACTGTGTCCTTGTATATCTGGCCAATGCCAGATTCCACGGATTCACCTTCATTACTGTCTCCATTATCAACAGATACAATCGCCTTGTCATTGCCATCTTTTATCCCATCCACAACAATTTTCTCAAGTTCCTGCCACACATCCTGATAAAAGCTTGGATGTGGCATACCGCTGGCGTAACCATTTAGTCCATCTGCTGCCTCCATAGAATAGGACATAAGATACACGCCCTGATCATCCTGTGGAATATTATGTAGCTTCAAGGTGGCTGATGAGTTTGAGCTAATCCTATTGGATAATTTCGTATCCTGATTATCACAGTCCACTACATTGCTTGGCACACTCTCCATCAATCCATAGGTATGAAATCCACCTGTAACAACAAGAATCCTGCTATATTTTCCCTTGGCTGCTTCAATATTCTTACACATATATGCCTCTCTGGAGAGACAGCCCTCCTCTTGAAGCCTTCTCTCATCAGAATTCACCCTTGAAAGCACACAGTAATGAAGCATATTTTTCACGAATTCATCAGTGGAAATTGTAAGACCCTTTAGCTCAAAATATTTCTCCCAAAATTCATCGAAATGCCTAACCCCTGTACGCTCCACTAATGACTTGAAAAAACGGTTAGAAGCCAAATAATAATCGTCATTATAGTTATTCTTGTCCTCCTTTTTACGAAGACCCTTGTTCTCCTCTGAGGCTATAAGAATTTCAGCATAAGGCAGGTCAAAAAAGGCAGTATTTGCTCCCTGCTTCACTCCATATCTTGCCGCCACCAGCTCTGGGGAATAGTCAAGAAATGGATAGTAGCACTTGTACGCCTCCTTCTCCTTAGACACATAGCCCTTGCTATCCTTATAAGAATAGTAAATTGCAAATGGCGCCTCAGTATCACCGTCAGTCATAACATCAAGCATCTCATTAGCCCCCTCAGGGCCCTCTATAAGAATACATTCTGGCTTGTATTCCTCCATACATTTAATCAAATGGTAGGAGCATGCCGGACTGTGGTGACGAATTGGAAAATATACTACCTGTTTAGAATATGAAAATGCTTCCTGAAAGATAGGCTCTATAGCCACTTCCTGGCCTCGTAATAATTCTTCCATAAGCCGCCCTCTCTATCCTGCTTGTCGCGAACTACTGTATTAAAATATCCCTTAACCTTCTGTAAATCGTCCTTATTCTCCTTGGCGATGGCACCTACCAGATTCTGAACTAAGCTATCCATACTTATGGTTCCATCTCCGTAGTAATATCCGCTCATCATAGACTGATAGTAAACAGACACTGCCTCTGCTGTACTCATAACTGCAGTTGGTCTGTCAATCTGGTGTCCCATAGAAGACACACCCTCTCTAAGCTCATGGTATGTAGATGCAAGAATCTCAGCTACATTCCCATCTGCTGACATCTCAACGTGGTTCTCCTTCGCCAGCTTATTAACCTCGCTAATAATAATCTGCTTCTCCAGTGCTACCTCACGAACAGGAGCAACTGTCTCAAAATTAAATCTTCTCTTAAGAGCGCTACTCATCTCATTTACACCCTTATCACGTGTGTTGGCAGTACCGATTACATTAAATCCAGGCTTGGCAAATATTAAGCCTTCGTCACCTAGCTCAGGTACATTTAACACCTTATCACTAAGCACACTAATTAAACTGTCCTGAATCTCCGCAGGAGTTCTGGTGATTTCCTCAAATCGAGTGATAATTCCCTGATCCATACCCACATAAAGAGGAGATGGAACAAGTGCTTCTCTAACCGGTCCCTTATCCAGCAAAAGTGCGTAATTCCAAGAATACTTAATCATATCCTCTGTGGTGCCTGCTGTACCCTGAATAGTGTTGGTGCTGACACCACTAATTGCCGCAGACAAAAGCTCTGACAGCATGGTTTTGGCAGTTCCCGGCTCACCCACCAGCATCAGTCCTCTGTTACCAGCAAGTGTAACTATACACCTTTCAACCAATGCATCATTGCCGAAATATTTCTTATCTATCTTAATCTCCTTGCCCTGATAAATCACAGGCTGATTGCTTCCAAGTATAAATGTGCGCACTGCCTGGGGT
>SVEI01000049.1 GCA_015057445.1 Lachnospiraceae bacterium
AGATAGGGTTAAATGTTTTTGATTATGTTCATTCATATGGTAATCCTTTCCGGCAGACAGATAACCACATGAGATTGTACCAAAAACCATGTGCAAGAGTAAATTCCGGATTTGAATATTTTGGGGTTGAAAAATTGGAATTTAAAATTTCACATTACGCACATTACGCTATAGTTTGTGACTACTATGAATGAATAATCGTGTGAATGTATCATTTAATTGAGTTTTTGAGTGAAATATGTTATTGTTTAGGTGTGTAGAAATATATATTCCAATGTATCGGTAGAAATTATTTTGATTTGTATAGTAGATGATGTGGAGGAAAAGAGATGGCAGTTAGCTATAAAAAACTGTGGAAATTACTCATTGATAAGGATATGAAGAAAAAAGATTTATGCTCAAAGGCGGGAATTAGTGCTGCATCTGTCACAAAGATGGGGAGAAATGGTCATGTTACGACTGAGATTCTTTTAAAAATATGTACAGCATTAAATTGTGGCATTGAGGATATTATGGAAATATTGCCAGATGAATAATTTGGTTTCTAAACATATTAAAAATAAAGGATGTTTAAAATTATGAATAATAAAGAAACGGGGTCATTTTACACTCCTTATGAGTTAATCGAATATATGGTTTCGTATATTCGTGCTAGGATAAATCCAGGTAAAATTTTGGAACCTTCAGCAGGTGATGGAAGATTTGCAGAGCCATTAAAGTCATTTGATGCAAAAGTATCTTTAATCGAATTTGATAAAGAGAAAGCAGATATTTTGGCTTCAAATTTTTCTGAGGATTGTAATATTTGTTGTAGCGATTTTATAAAATATGCAAATCAAAGTAATGAAACGTTTGATTTAATCATAGGAAATCCGCCTTATATTGCTAAAAAAAATATACCAGAAGAACAATGTGAAGAAACTGAAAAAATATTACTATATTTTCAGCTTGATAAGAGCATTTTTCAAAATCTGTGGGTTGCGTTTGTGCTTGCATCAATGAAATTATTGTCCAATAAAGGGGCAATCTTTTTTGTATTACCATTTGAATTTCTACAAGTACAATATGCAGAAAAACTTCGTGGGTTTTTAGAAACTAGATTTAATACGATTGAGATAATAACATTTGAAGAACAAGTTTTTAAGGAGATAGAACAAGATATTTGTTTGGTTTATTTGGCGAATGAGAAAAAAGCTAAGCCATATATTCAATATACTACGCTAAGTGATGTAGGGACTAAAAAACAAGTGCTGCAAAGTGTGATAATGAGAAATAAACCCTTAAAAAAATGGTCAAATTGTATTTTAAATGATGAGGAAACGGAAACTTTAAATATGCTTTCGAAAAAGTTCATGCGAGTTTTGGAGTTTGGGGATATCTCACCGGGAATTGTTACGGGAGCAAATTCGTTTTTTATTTTGCCGAAAAAGGAAATAGATAAACTCCTAATTTCGGAGCAATATATTTTACCTATTATTACCAAGGCCTCTATTATCCCGCAACTGCTAATTTTAAAAGCTGTGGATTTTAGTAAAACTTTTACTGAAAAAAATCGTACACACTTGTTAGATTTAAATAAGCTTAAAGAAGAAGATTTTTCAGAGGAGCTACGTTCATATATTCGAAAGGGCAAAGAAAAAGAAATACATAAGGGATTTAAGTGCAAAGCGAGAAAAAGATGGTATGATGTTCCAATTATAAAGAAGGGAGATGTGTGTTTCTTTAAACGATATCATAATGTTCCACGAGTTGTGGTTAATGAAGTAGGTGTTCATACAACGGATATAGTATACAACATACGATTAAAAGAGGGATATGATGCGGAGTCTTTTGCATTTTGTTTTTATAATTCGTTAACATTAGCATTATGTGAATATTATGGTCGTTTTTATGGTGGTGGAGTAGGAGAGTTGGTTCCGAGTGAATTTAAACAACTTAGTTTGCCATATAAAAAAATAGAGAATCGACATATTGAGAAATTGGACAAGATGATTAGAGAGGGTATAGATATAAAAGAGATTGTCGATTATGTTGATAATATAGTTTTGAATAGTCTTTGTAATGATGAGATTAATCTATTACAACAGATAAGAGATAGGTATCTAAAGAGAAGGCTTAAACATTAGCTTCTAAAATCTATATTTTTTGAAGGAGTGGTTTGATGGGAAAAATTAAGTTTGATGTTGATGCATATACGGCAAGATTGATAGGTAGAGAAAACGTTTCTCGTCTTGAGAGTGCTGTTGCGGAGCTCGTAAAAAATACATATGATGCCGATGCAAGTTGTTGTGTTCTATATTATGAAAAATCAACGAACACTTTGTATTTGGCAGATAATGGTTGTGGAATGACATCTAGGGTAATAAAAAAGCACTGGATGACCATTGGAAATTCATCTAAAAAAAGAAAATTCACTTCAAAAAAGGGGAGAATACAAACCGGTGCCAAAGGAATTGGACGTTTTGCATTAGATCGCATTGGTGATTCTTGCACTATGTTTACAAAATCTAATTCGGGAGCGCTTGAATGGAGTGTTGATTGGACAAGTTTTAGTGACGGGACTCCTCTTACAAGTGTTTCTGCTAATTTAGATAGTGTAACATATTCTGTAGCAGATTTTATTTCGAGTGCTGTGAATGATAATTTCAAAGAATGCATTAAAAATGAGTTCAAAGCTACTTGTACAGTTTTTAAAATCTATCCGGTTAGAGATGTATGGAATGAAAAACAAATAAAGAAATTACGTAGTAATTTAATTACACTTGTGCCACAAGAGATTAGTGGAATATTTAATATTTATTTTTTTGAAGAGCCTACTACTATTGAGGATGCTAAGCTGATTCCATCTTCGACAGATTCCAATGGTGATTATAAAATTGCATTTGATGTAGTTGGAGATAGTGTTAAAGTTAAGATTAGCAGGAATGAGTTTGATTTTAAGGCAAAACGTGAAGTCGTGTTAACTGGAGCAGGTTTTTCAAATGAGGATAGAGAATTTTTTGGAGGAAAAGAAATTTGTCATGAGATAAGTTTTTGTAAGCTTATGTCATCTCGAAAAATAGTTGTTAATAATACAATTGGGAATTTTAGTGGCGTTTTTCTTTTTTCTAAAATCCAGCAACAGGTGGGAGATAAAGAAAAATACTATTATAAAAGTGGGAATCAAACAGAACTTCCATGGAAGGGAGTTAGAATTTATCGTGATAATTTTAGAGTTCGTCCTTATGGTGATCCAGATAGCTCTGCGTATGATTGGTTGCTTCTTTCAAATCGGAAAGCAAAATCACCAGCCGCACCTTCGCATGTAGATGGTAAATGGCGTGTAAGCGCAGATCAGATATGTGGTACAGTATTAATATCTAGAACCAATATCACACTCCCAGATCAAGCAAATAGAGAGGGATTTGTCGAAACACCAGAGTTTCAAGTGTTAAAAAACTTCTTATTAAAGATAATAGAGTTTTTTGAAAGTGATCGACAGTATGTGTTTAGAAAGTTAAATAGTTATTATGAAAAAACACATCCGACCCAACAGTTTGAGGACGAGATTTCTAAGAAAGCAGCGTATGAAGAGAAGAAAAAGGAGCATAATGAACAACCGAATGCAGTGGATTCTATAGCACATACTACTGTAGAAGCATCTAAGGCGAAGGCTGTGATTGAGGAAAGAGATGCACGTATTCAGAGCCTTGAGGATGAAAATCAATTGTTGAGAGCGCTGGCGACAGTAGGTATTGTTACCAATACTTATGTTCATGAGATAAGAGGGGGGACCAATACATTAGGATTAAAATTGGTCATGACGAAAGAAGAGTTAGAGTATGATAGAGATATAGATAATGCTTTAAAATATATCGATGAAGCAATTGCTTGCCAAGAATCGTTTGGTGCATGGTTTAAGGTAACCATTGATTCTGTGAGAAAAGATCGTCGTACGATGAAGGATGTGAATCTACAAGAATTGCTTGAGGAGTTGAGGATATCATGGATGAGGAATTGTTCTGATACAGAAATAACTGTGGAATGTGAATCAATATTCTTTCGATGTTTTCCATATGAGATTGAAAGCATTATAAATAATCTGATTGCTAATAGCACATCTGTTTTTAAGACGGAGGCACAAACAGGACATAAAATAAGTATTCAAGTTGAGACTAGAGATAATTTTGTAAACATATATTATCAAGATAATGGACCAGGGTTATCAGATAAGTATAAGAAAAATCCAGATTTAATCATGGAAGCAATGGAAACCGATAAAACAGATTCTGATGGAGAAATAATCGGGACAGGTATGGGAATGTGGATTATTGGTAAAACTGTTAAAGATTATAATGGCACAGTGGATTTATCGAAAAATATTGATAGTGAAAGAGGATTTCATGTTGAAATAACTTTAAAAGGTCGAAGGTGATAGTATGAGAAAAGTTGGTTTTGTTGATGACGAAAGTATAAATTACGCAGATTATGCAAAACGTTTGAAAAGACGAGATGTGAGTTTGCTTTTTTATGATGGAGATAATACTGCTGCAAGTATTGTTGATTGGATTATTCGAGAGGAATTGTTATGTGTTTTGATAGATTTTGATCTAAGAAAGAAATTTGCTCGAAATGGGACAGATTTAATTTTTGAAATCAATCAAGCTTTACCAGATTTCCCTTGTATTATTTTAACTAATTATCCAGAAGATTCCAAAGGCGAGCATTTGGTTCCGCAGCGTTTGATATGGGATCGTGCTATGATGAATGCTCCCGATTTATCAAAGGTAGTATCCGCAATAGAAGATGAAATTGTAGTTTACCTAAAAAGAAAAGATGTTCTTTATTTGCAATATAGTGAATTGGTAGATAAGCGGACTAATGCTACTTTGTCGGCTAATGAGGAAGAACGCTTTTTACGTTTACATTCATTATTTAGTAAATATGGTGAGACAGATGATGTGCCAGTTCAATTATTATCATCTGATACAAATAAGAAGTTAGATAGTTTGATAGAACATCTGTCACAATTATTAGATAAAAAGGACTGAATTTAATGAGAATACACGGAAGACATATAATAAAAAGAAGAACAGGTCTAGATTCAAGAAGTTATCCGGATTATTTAGCAGAGTTAAGAGAAGACTTTCATTATATATGCGGATATTGTGGTAAATCGGAGAGAGTTACAAAAAAGGGCTTTGAGATTGACCATTTTATTCCGCAGAGATTGGCTGAAGAATTGAGAGATAATTATAATAATTTGGTATATTCTTGTTTTACATGTAATAGAAAAAAGGGTAAAAAGTGGCCGACAGAGAATATAAATCTACAACATAATGATAAACAAGGTTTTTGTGACCCTGCAACAGAGGAGTTTGACTCACATCTACAACGAGATGAAAGTGGTAAAATTATTAGCTGTTCTGCGGTGGGGGAGTATATGTTAAAAAAAGCTTTTCGCTTTGATAAAAGACCAACGGATGTTATTTGGAAAGCAATGAAAATCATTGATATGAAGCAAGAATTGAGGAGTAAGTGGGGCAAGCTTACTCCGGAGGAGAAAGATGAGTACATGCAAGTTGACGGAGAATTAGATTCTCTGTTGAGTTATATATTTGAAAAAAAAGAATAGAAATTAAATGCAAAAATGAATTTTTACATAAAATAGTGTAGGTATTTTAGATGCTAAAAGTGCTAATTAATAATGAATTTTTAATTCTATTAGTTAGCACTTTTTTTATGAGTGTATTAGCTTTTAGTAGATTTGCAATCAGTAAATTTTGACTCCAAGTAATAACTGACAGGAGAAAAAGTTGAAGAAAAATTACTGAGATTTTTGCAATCAGCTTTTTTTGACCCTAAGTACTAATCAGAAGGAGGAAAAGAAAATGCAGAAACAGTGGTTAGAACATTTTTGTAAGTACAGACACATATGTGAATTTCTTGGCAGTGAAGGCAAGGAGAAAGAGGAAATCAAAGAGTATTTGATGCAGAAGTTGGGAATGCCGGAGGCAACAGCCCGGTATCAGATGACGCGAGCCTTGGAGGATGAAGATGGAATTGTCAAAAGCTTTGGATGGAAGTTTTACTTGGAAGAGGAAAAGTTTAAGGCAGTCATAGAGGATTTACGTTCCATCTATCCTATCAGGTTAAAGCCTTATCCGTATCCGCCTAAAGAGGAGACGGAAGCAAGGGATGGATTGATTGAACTGAAGAAAAAATATGCAGCTCTGGAGCTGGAATATGATTTACTTCGTTATCGCTATCTGGATGTAAAGGCAAGTTATTATGATGCGAAGTCTGACTTAGCAGAGGCTAAAGGTGATGAAGTTGGATCGTGTAGATACTTTCAAAAGATGGATGAAACAATGGGGCTAGTAATAGACCTACAACGAAGATTAAAGGAAAGGGGCGTGAATGTGGATGAAACATAGTCAGAATGTTCCTTTGTGGGAGAAGTACACTTTAACAGTGGAGGAAGCGGCAGCATATTCCCGCATCGGATAACATAAGCTGCGTAAACTCATCAATGAGGATAAGAACGCAGATTATTTTCTTTGGAATGGAAATCGTGTTCAAATTAAACGTGTTAAGTTTGAGAAATTCGTAGATACATTAGAAGCGATATAGAAAAAACTAAGGGTTTGTGATATATTAACACTAAGCCATGTCACAGCTCTTTGAAAGGAGAATGATTATGAGTAATACAAAGAGACGTGACAATAAAGGAAGAGTGCTTCAGACGGGCGAGTGGCAACAGGACGATGGGCGTTATGTGTATCGTTACACTTCGCCATTAGGAAAGAGAAAATCAGTGTACAGTTGGCGATTGACTGCTTCGGATCCAACTCCGGCAGGAAAGCGTAAGGAGAAATCTTTGAGAGAGAAAATCAAAGAAGTCGAGAAACAACTGAGATTAGAGCTCTGTTGTGAAGATATTACGGTTTGCGAATTAGTTGAAAAGTATCTGATGACCAAGACCGGAGTAAAGCACAGTACTCGTACCAGCTACAAATTTGTGCAAAGCATCTTGGAAAAGGAACCCTTTGGACAAAGAATGATTGCGAGTATCAAAACATCAGATGCAAAGGTTTTTCTGATTAAAATGCAGGAAGAAGACAGGGGATATAGCACCATTTGTACGGTGCGTGGTGTTCTTCGTCCGGCATTTCAGATGGTGGCAGATGATGATATGATTATCAAAAATCCATTTCAGTTTGAACTTCACACAGTTGTTGTGAATGACAGTGTCAAAAGGGATGCACTCACAAGAGAACAGGAGCGAAAGTTTCTGCAGTTTATTGCAGAAGATGCACATTATAAGCGATATTATGATGCATTTTATATTCTGTTCAAGACAGGACTTCGTATCAGTGAGTTTTGTGGTTTGACGATTAAGGACATTGATTTCAGAAAGAAAGTCATTAAGGTTAATCATCAGCTCCAACGCACAAGCGAAATGAAGTATATTTGTGAGTCAACCAAGACAGGTAACGGAGTTCGTGATGTTCCGATGACACCGGATGTGGTGGATGCATTTAAGCGAATTATCAAGAATCGTCCAAACCCAAAGATTGAGCCAATTGTAGACGGATATTCAGGATTTTTCTTCTTAGATAAGAACGGAAGACCAAGGGTGGCTTTGCATTGGGAGAAGTACTTCCAGCTCTCTGTAAGAAAGTACAATAACATTTATAGGGTACAGTTGCCGCAGATTACACCTCATGTGTGTAGACATACGTTTTGTACGAATATGGCAAAATCCGGCATAAATCCAAAGGTATTGCAGTATATCATGTGACACGGTGATATCTCCGTAACACTTGATACATATACGCATATCAAGTCAGAGGATGCGATTGCAGAGATGGAAAGACTCGATTTACTGATGGAAAAAGAGGCTTAAAAGAATGAGTGTTTTGGCTTGGCAAAGGACAGTTATGATGTGTTAGTTTGCCATGGAACGTCCAATAAAGTCAGTGTTTATGCGGGTTCGTAAAAAATTAAGACAGTTGAAATTGCTGTCTTAAATTTTTTAAAATAAGCCAATTTTTAAGACAATCACCCGAGAAAATATGCTCTATTTTGAGAAGAAATGAAAGAGTATCAAAAAAATGAAAAACTCCACAACCCCAGTATTTACGGGCATTTGAAAGGATTTGAAAACTTATGAAAGAACATATAAACATCCTATTCATCTGCCACGGCAACATTTGCCGTTCCCCTATGGCAGAATTCGTCCTAAAGGACATGACACAAAAACAAAATATCTCCCACCTATTCCACATCGCCTCCTGTGCCACCAGCACTGAGGAAATATGGAACGGTGTAGGTAACCCTGTCTACCCACCGGCTAAGAAGGAACTAGCTAAGCACGGCATCTCCTGTGAGGGTAAACGTGCAGTCCAACTTCGTAAGGACGACTACAGCAAGTATGACTATTTAATCTGTATGGACTCTGCAAATGTTCGCAATTCCCTTCGAATCCTTGGCGGTGATCCTGATAACAAAATCAAGATGTGCCTAGAGTTTGCAGGTATTAATCGTGATGTGGCGGATCCTTGGTATACTGGTCGCTTTGAGACAACCTATAATGATGTGGTTATGGGTTGCGAGGGATTGCTGGATTATCTGCGTAAGAGAGGAGATATCTAAGCTATGTCAAATAACCTAATTAGCAAACCATATACCCAAGCTCCAACTACCTTTCAGCAGGACTTGGATGCATTGCTTAACACCTCCACACAGGCCTACACCTTGGTTGAAAGTCCAGAGCATCCAGTACAGGCTATTAATAGAAAGAGGCGTTGGAGTGAATTGCAGGAAAAATATGATAACACCCGATACTTATGGACTTCTACAATAGGCGGAGTTGGAATAGCATCAGCCTGTGTGTTGTTGTTTATGTTTTTGTCCAATGTGATGTATGGAAAGGAAATTGATTCCCTTGTTGTAGTTACATGCCTTCTTTTTATATTAGCTTCTTTGACAACTGTAACAGCGCTGAATCTTTTAAAATGTAACCAATTTGATATATTCATAACTAATCAAAATGATGAGTTTTATCAGTTTAGATTTTTGACTGATGACAAGCTTTATATCATAGGTGGTGCAAACTTTGATGAAAATGGTGAAGCCTTGGCAGCTAATTTCATAACAGAGCCAGAACCAATTTATTCCGATTTGATTATTATGGACAGCATTAAGCTTATTAAGCAGTTTGGTGAGGGAGCAGTGATTAAGGGAAATGCAACTTTTAGATCCTGCAGAGTTGTTAATGGTGTGAAAAACTATATTGAGATGAATAAAATGCAGAAGATGACCATCTATCTTCAGCAGGGAATTTATCCTCAAGAGCTGTTGGAACAAATTTCCCAAAAGTATGATGTGCCTATAAAAGAATAAATTTACATATATTATGAATAATCAACCCCTGTTTCAGGTAAAAATAACCTGAGGCAGGGGTATTTTTACATATATGCCAAATTATTCGTAAAGGGAGTAGCATCCATGAAGAAAGAGAAGTTTTTGGTTCATGCAGTAATACTGGCGGTGGCGGGATTTGTGTCTAGAGCATTAGGGCTTTTGTATGCCATTCCCTTGTATCACATAATTGGAGAAGAGGGAAATGGATACTACGGAACAGCCTACGAGATATACAATATGCTACTCTTAATTACTGCTTACAGCATGCCTATGGCAATATCTAAGATTATGTCTGTCTATGTGGCAGAGAAAGATTATGTAAACTGCAAAAGGCTTCTTAGAACCTGTTTGTTTTACGTTGTTTTGGTGGGTGGAGCAGGCGGAATAGTTACTTACATTTTCGCGGACAGTTTGGTTATTGAGCCTGCTGCATTATCTCTTAGAGTTATGGCACCTACCATATTTTTCTCAGGACTTTTGAGTGTGCTAAGAGGCTACACACAGGCTCACAATACTATGGTTCCCACAGCTTTATCACAGATAGTAGAACAGCTTTTTAATGCTATATTTAGCATTGTCTTGGCCCTTGCCTTAGTAAAATATGCCACCACCCAATCAGATACAGAACTTCCACCACTAGCCTATGGGGCTATGGGTAGTTCTCTTGGAACATTGATAGGTGTTTTGACCGCCTTAACATTTATGATTGTCTACATTATGTCAACCAAGAAAACTAGGGCAAAGCTTTATCAGCAGACTACTCCAGTAAACACCGTAGATTCTAGAAATGCACCCAAGAAACCTGAACCTTACTTTAGATTGTTCAGAGTGATTTTTATGTATGCATCTCCCATAATAATAACCAGCTTTCTCTATAATCTGTGCACCACCTTAGATATGAAAATATTCTGGAATTGGGCTATGGAAAATGGTTACTCTCAGGAAACTGCGGCATCCATCTTCGGAATATATTCCAGACAGTACCTGGTTTTGATTAATCTGCCAATAGCCGTCGCATCTGCTGTGTCGTCTTCTATGATGCCTGGACTTTCTGTTTCATTTTCCAGTGACGAGATAGAAGATGTGAAGGCAAGAATTAGCAAAGCAGTTAGGTCGGTGGTGTTAATAGCAGTTCCAGCAGTGGTAGGTCTAATGGTTTTGGCAAAACCTATTATGCAGACCTTGTTTAAGGGAACCAGTGATGCGGCTTCAGATGCCCTTACCTTAGGAAGTGTATCGGTGCTATTTTTTTCCGTGGCAACTGTCCTTAATTGTGGTCTTCAGGCCATGGGCAAAAGCTTTATAGCTATCAAAAATGTTGCAAGAGCTCTGATTATTCATGTCTTATATGTGGTGGGTATGCTCAATGTATCTGGCAGTGTAATGGGAATCTTAGTCAGCGGTTCAATTCTATATTCTATGGCTATGTGCTTTGCCAATATTCAGTCTCTTGAAAAGTATTTTGGATGTAGGCTTAGAATAATAAGTGTAATTGGAAAGCCTGTTATAGCTTCTGGACTAATGGGGGTAGTTACCGTAAGCTCCATGAGTATTTTAACTGGGGTTGGCTTGGGTAATCTGTTAAGTTTGATAATCACAATTGCCATATCTATTGCAGTGTATTTTGCTATTTTTTATTTTAAAAATGATTATGTTGATAAGGGTATATTTCTGAATATACAAAGAGTTAATTAATCTGAAATATTGATAATTATTGCTTTATTTTAGAAGAATAATTTGGTAAAATATGGGTACATTTTCTATAGAAAGGAAGGTATATAAAACATGGAATTAAAAGGTTCAAGAACAGAGGCCAATCTTATGGCTGCATTTGCAGGTGAGTCACAGGCTACTAACAAGTACAGATACTACGCTTCAAAGGCGAAGAAGGATGGCTATGTGCAGATTGCAAATATATTTGAGGAGACTGCTAATAATGAGAAGGAGCATGCAAAACTTTGGTTTAAGCTTCTTCATGGTGGAGCAGTTCCTGGAACTATTGAGAATCTTAAGGATGCTGCTGCGGGTGAGAACTATGAGTGGACTGACATGTATGCAGAGTTTGCTAAGGTAGCTAGAGAGGAAGGCTTTGAGGATATTGCAAGACAGTTTGACGGTGTTGCAGCTATCGAGAAGGAGCACGAGGAGCGTTATAGAAAGCTTCTTGCTAACATCGAAGGTGATCTTGTATTCTCTAAGGATGGAGATGTAATCTGGCAGTGTATCAACTGTGGACACATATGCATCGGACAGAAGGCACCACAGGTTTGTCCAGTATGTGCACACCCACAGAGCTACTTCCAGGTAAAGCCAGAGAACTACTAAGCATTAGCAACGAGCCATGCACACATAAAAAGGAACTCATACACAAGCTTGCTTGTATGTATGAGTTCCTTTTTATGTGTATACGGCGACTGCCGCGATACCAATCATGCATGCATGGTTGGAAAGCATAGCCTGTTGCTAATGCATCTACTGCCGCGATACCAATCATGCATGCATGGTTGGAAAGCACGGCTCGTTGCTAATGCATCTACTGCCGCGATTCCAATCATGCAAGCATGGTTGGAAAGCATAGCCTGTTGCTATGCACTCACAACTCTATTTCTTCCGCTTTCTTTAGCTTCATACAGTGCCTTATCCGCAGCCGTAATGGCATTCTCATAATTAAATCCATCGTAGCGTGCCACGCCTAAGGAGATAGTTACAGGGCAAACGCCGTTGTCCGTAGCGGCAACCTTTTCTCTAATTCTCTCAGCTACATTTACAGCCTGGTCAATAGGGCAGTTAGGCATTATAACTACGAATTCTTCTCCCCCCCAACGTATGATGTAATCATTAGAACGGGTACATCCCTTGATAACATTTGCCACAGACTTTAACACCTCGTCACCCTTGTCGTGTCCGTAGGTATCGTTGATGTGCTTGAAGAAATCTATATCTGCCATAAGCACACTTACATCATCCACACCCTCAAAATCAAAGGCTCTTCCATTGACGATGGATGGCAGCTTATGACGGTTGTAAACCTTGGTAAGTGGATCCATAACCAATGAATCCTCCAGCTGATGCTTTACAGTGTAGGTATCAAAATAAACACCACACATTACATAGTTTGTTGCAATGATTCCTAGCATACAAGGAAGTCCCAATGAAAACATAATATCTATATTTTCATAGTGGTTAAACTGATGGGATACAATAATATTTAGGAATACACAGCAGTGGGATATGGTGCTTACCCAAAATGGGGATGCAAATGTACAAGCCATAAACACTATGTGCATTATAATAAATCCTTCACTGGCGTGGGTTTTAATTGGCAGATAATATATAGCGCCTATAGTGCACCACATCATCATATGGGCCATAAACTGTGAGAATATGGACATAATCTTGTAGTTGGTGCATCTGGCATTAACTATAAGAAATGCAGTAAGTGGGACTAATATAAATAATCTCTGAAATAATGTCTCCCAAGCAAAACGTCCAAATAGCTGACAGTCAGATATAAAATATGTAATTGAAGCAAGTGAGGCGAAAAGTACAACGTATGTATTGAACTTTCTGTAATACAAAAATTTGGATTGCAGAAAGCTATTTCGTTCCTCACCCTTAAGCTTTAAATATGTGTTCATACTATTGTCCTCATTTGTTGATATATAATCATCATTGTTAAAAGCATTTAATAACTAATGTCATTTTAACATAATCCAACAAGTTTATCGACAGAAATTAGTATTAAATTAACACTATTCTCCAGCAACTATAGGAAAGCTTTCTGTGCCCTGCGGAAATGGATAAAATATACCCACATCAGGAGCCTTAAATGAGAATACTCCAAATGCCACTGTGAATAATATAAATGTTGCAAGAGCAGTATAAGCACTGTAAATGTTATCTTCCATGGTAATAACATTGTCTAGAACAACAGTTGTTAATAGTCCTATAAAGAATGTTGCTATATTAAACCATTCGATAACTCTTCCGGTAACTCCTAAAACTGTAAAGAAGAGTACAACTATAACCAGCATACCAATCATAATTGACACTATCCGTCGCTTTAAAAATCCAGGTCCTGTGTTACCCCTTAAACTATCCCATATTGTTATAAAGAGCATTGGGAAAAACAGTAGCTTAAGGTGCTCCCAGGTAGATTCGTTGGTTGCAGAAAATATACCTACAATTTTGTTCTGCCCAGACCAGTCATAGGCAAAATGGAGTAGCACACCCATTGTTGCAAGAACTAGAAATCTAACAATTCCATTTTTTGATTTATTCATAATTTTAAGCTCCATTTTCAAGATTAAATAGTTTTTCATAGTATATGAAAATATAAGAAAAAAATGCATTACTTTGGGGATGATTTATGATATAATAATTTGTCGTGTGTGCAGTCTCTCAGATTACATCTTGTGGATATATATCAAGATTTTAGGGATTGC
The DNA here is from genome assembly GCA_015057445.1 of Lachnospiraceae bacterium. Classification (GTDB taxonomy): domain Bacteria; phylum Bacillota; class Clostridia; order Lachnospirales; family Lachnospiraceae; genus Coprococcus_C. The sequence goes on from SVEI01000049.1 coordinate 13,854, forward strand.
AAATAATGACAAGTGAGAAAACTGATATTTAGGAGTTCTGTTATGAAGCTAACCACACTTTGTTATATTGAAAAGGATGATAGTTACCTTATGCTTTATCGCAATAAGAAAGATAAGGACCAAAGTCAGGGCAAATGGCTTGGCATAGGTGGTAAGCTTGAGGATGGAGAAAGCCCTGAAGACTGTGTATTCCGTGAGGTTTTCGAGGAGACAGGACTTAAATTAAAGAGCGTAACTTCTAGGGGAGTTATAACATTTATCTCAGATGTCTGGGAAGATGAGCTTATGTTTATGTTCACTGCCACAGAATTTGAGGGAAGCTTGTTGGAGAACTGTAACGAAGGTGAGCTTTCCTGGATAAAAAAGACTGACATTATGGATTTGAGTCTGTGGGAGGGAGATAGATATTTCCTGAAGGATTTGATAGATGGTAAGCCTCTTGTGAATATGAAGCTTACCTATGAGGGAGATAAGCTTGTGAATTGTGAGAAGTATTATGTAAACTAGAAAGGAACTTTTAATTATGTACTACGTACCAGATGGCACTACAAAGTGCGGATATTACCAATGTGAAAGCTGTGGAGAGAAGTTTCTCTCACTTCAGACTATGAATACTATAGATTGCATTTATTGCGAGCAGGATGTGGACCTTGAGATAGGACCGGATGAGGATATGAGTACTCTTAAGGATACTGCAAAGCTTATTCAGGTGCTTGAGGGCGAGGATGTGGAGAAGATGGATACTCTTCTTAGTCTTGCTATTACAGGTGGCAATTACGACTGGATTTAAGACAATGCTTTTGTATGGATAGGCAAGCTAGGTTAGATAGTTGCTTTGTCTGTCTAGAGAATATGATAATCTATGAATTAAGAGGATATGTACATGAAGATAGGAATACTTGGACCAGAAGGTACATTTAGCGATAAGGCATATATGGAATATTGTAAGAAGACAGGACAAGAACTAGTAGGAGAATACTATCCAACTATAGATGATGTATTCCAAGCAGTTTGTTCTGACAATGATATGACAGCTACAGAGGCCTGTGACCTGTGCATAGTTCCTGTTGAGAATACATTGGATGGCTATGTTCAAAGAACCTTGGACTTGCTTTTAGAGAAGAATGTTTGCATCATAGATGAGAACATGGTTTCTGTTCAATTCTCCCTTGTGGGCAACGTGAAGAACTTAGATGAGATAAAAACTCTCTACGTACAGTTTAAGGCAAATGGACAGTGCCGACGTTTTATCAACTCTCTTAGCAATGCCAAGATAGTTACCACAGATAGTAATATGGAATCCTACTATAAGCTTGGTGACGAGGAGGGGGCAGCGGCCATAGTTCCACACCACATAGCGGTAAATGAAACAGATAGATTTGTAATTGAAAATGTTACTGATTCTGATCACAATCACACAAGATTTTTGATAGTGAAAAAGGGTCAGGCTAAGGACAATAAGGCAGTAAATATGCCTACTAATTCCCAAGACAAAATCAAGGTGAGAGTTCCTATATATGTTATGCCGGTGGAGGATAGACCGGGTATCTTATTTGAGCTTCTTCAAAGCTTCTATGACAATAAGATTAACATGATTTCTATTATGTCTAGACCTACCAAGCAGGAACTAGGAACGTATAACTTTTACATTGAAATTGATGGAAAGCTGGAGAGACTGGATGTTATCCTAGATACTCTTGAACAGATTAAGAAGAGTAATAATGTGAAGATTCTAGGAATATACAAGGAGTAGATGAAAGGATTATTTGTATGGCGGTAAAAGATAATCAGGCTATAGAGTCCCTATCCCTTAACAAGGATGATATATTGGCTAAACTTAAGGAAAAGGGTTTAAGACTTACAGAGCAAAGAAAGTTAATAGTAGATGTTATTGCAAATGAGGAATATTCATGCTGCAAGGAAATATACATTTTGGCCCACAAAAAGGATGAGAGTATTGGTATTGCCACTGTATATAGAATGCTTAATGTACTAGAGGAGATAGGTGCAGTAAGTAGGAAGAATATTCAAAAGGTTGCCTGTTCCGGTCGATGCTGTGATATGAGTGCCGGATGTACTGTTGTAACTGACAGTAAAAAGATTATTCTATCAGAGGCGGATTTGCAGGAAGCCTTAAAATATATTATGGAGAAGAATGGCTACGAGAAGGCCGAGGAAATAAAGGCTGTGCTTGTTAATCAGGAGTAGTGTGTAGATTACATTAGAAATATGATCTAGCCTGAATAAGAGGAATGCGATTCGTGTTTTAGGCAGATAGTGAGGAGTATATTATGAAATTTATATCTTGGAATGTAAATGGTCTTAGAGCCTGCATGACAAAGGGCTTTATGGACTTTTTTGATAAAATGGACGCAGATTTCTTCTGCTTGCAGGAGATTAAGCTGTCTGAAGGACAGATAGAGTGGGAGAAGGAAGGTTATCACGCATACTGGAATTACGCTGAGAAGAAGGGATATTCTGGAACAGCTATATTTACTAAGCATGAGCCTATAAGTGTGGCATACGGCATAGGCATAGATGAGCACGACCATGAGGGAAGAGTTATAACCTTAGAGTATGATGATTTCTATATGGTTACCTGCTACACACCAAACTCACAGAATGAGCTTGCAAGACTTGACTACAGAATGGTTTGGGAGGATGATTTTAGAGCTTATCTTAATGATTTGAAGGCTAAGAAGAGTGTATTAATCTGTGGCGACCTAAATGTAGCCCACAAGGAAATCGACCTTAAGAATCCTAAGACCAATAGACGTAACGCTGGATTTACTGACGAGGAGAGAGAGAAGATGACAGTTCTCCTTGAGTCAGGATTTATAGATACATTCAGACACTTTTATCCTGATATGACAGACATCTATTCTTGGTGGTCATACCGCTTTAAGGCTAGAGAGAAGAATGCAGGGTGGCGTATAGATTATTTCCTTGCTTCAGAGGACTTAAAGGACAAGCTTAAGTCCGCAGCAATTCATACAGACATACTTGGCTCAGACCATTGTCCGGTTGAGGTTACAGTGGAGCTGTAAGTTAAAAAATTGTCAGGCGTTAGTGGGTTTTATAACCTGCTACTGTCTGACATTTTTTCTTTATTTTTGAATATATATAAATTATGCATATATTTGTGTAAAATATCTAAAAAATATCTCTTTATGGTTGAAATATACGACAAATGTTATATAATGGACATAGGGGTTTTTAAACACGTACAATTACATTTAAGGAGGTAGCAAGACATGATTTATACTGTAACATTTAATCCATCACTTGACTACGTAGTGACAGTTCCAGACCTTAAGGTTGGAAGCTTAAACAGGGCATCATCAGAGAAGGTTCTGCCAGGTGGTAAGGGTATCAACGTATCTATTGTTCTTACTAACTTAGGTATAGAGAACAAGGCTATAGGCTTTATCTCAGGCTTTACCGGTAAGGTTCTTAAGGACTTGCTTAGAGAGCGCGGAATCAATTCTGATTTCATTAAGCTTGACAGAGGTCTTACCAGAATTAATGTTAAGGTTAGAGGCGAAGAAGAGACTGAGATTAACTGTCAGGGTCCACGTGTAGACGATGTTTACATTGGCGAGCTTTATGAGAAGCTTGATTACCTTGATGCTGATGATTATTTGGTTCTTGCAGGTAGTATTCCTGACACTATGCCAAAGTCACTTTACCAGGAGATTCTCCACAGACTTAAGGACAATGGTCTTAAGGTTATCGTTGATGCTACAGGCGAGCTACTCTTAAATGTACTTCCATATAAGCCATTCCTTATTAAGCCAAACGATGTTGAGCTTGGCAATCTCTTCGATGTAGAGATTAATACTAAGGATGACGTTATTACATACGCTAAGAAGCTGCAGGAAAAGGGTGCTAAGAATGTTCTTGTTTCAAGAGCAGAGAAGGGCGCTATTCTTGTAACAGAGGATGGAAATGTATATGAGCACGCAGCACCACAGGGTGAGGTTCTTAACTCAGTAGGAGCAGGAGACTCTATGTTGGCAGGATTCCTTGCAGGCTACACAGCAGATGGCGATATGGAAAAGGCTCTTAAGCTTGGTATCTGCGCAGGTTCAGCAAGTGCATTCTCAGAGGATTTAGCTACTCAGAGAGAAGTAGATGCTTTGATGGCTAGCTTCTAAATCAAAGATTTTATATCCCGGCACTAGATAGTGTCGGGATTTTTTATTAAAAATTGTTTTAGATACATTTCAGATACATTTCTATGTTAAGATGCTATCTGTAAATGTGTGTGTTTATGTTATACGGGGACAAAAAGGAGAAATGAAATGAGAAAAAACACTTTAAAACTAGGCATAGCCTGTCTATCACTAGGGCTACTTTGTGGCTGTAACCAAAAGAAACAGGTTGAA
>SVEI01000050.1 GCA_015057445.1 Lachnospiraceae bacterium
TACATTTCGAACATTTCCATCCAACACTTTTTTTACTCCTAGCAGATACCATTTCAGGTAGCAAATCCCCATTCTTTGCATAATTCCACTCTTGAATTAAATCTGGTCGAATAGTTGCCAAATCATTGAAACCTTTCAATACTCTACAACCCGAACAGTATGGGCAACCTGCACCTTTAGCTCTACTATGTAATATAGCATCCCATTTACCACCACAAGTTTTGCAAATCCAATTAACTCTCTTATTACCAAATGGCAAAACATTCTCTGGTCTTAATTCTCCATTACCATCATAATCCCACTCTTCTGCTAAATCTGGAAACATTGTTTGCAGATCATTAAGCCCTGTTCTAGCTTTATGACCAGAGCAATATGGACATCCTCCCCCTCTGGTTCTACATTCTACCTTTGTTTCCCAACTAGCATTACAGTCTTTACAAATCCACCACACCATTTTATTAGAATTAGGCATAATAGTACGTGGATCAATATTTAGATTTTTCTTGTAATCCCATTCTTTTAGTAGATTTGGAAATTTATCCACAATATTATTTCCATCTCTCGCAGAACCCACATAAACATTTCTTCCTATTCTGTTTCTTTTCCAGCAAATCGGACATCCTGTTCCATTACCTTTATTTCTAGTCTTTACCCTAGCCCTCCAAGTACTGCTACACTCGTGACATTTCCACACAACAAATTTATCACTACCATATGATATACTAGCTGGATTCAAATCCGGATTAAGTTCATAGCTCCAGTCATGCATTAATTTGGGAAAGTCAATAACAAAATATGGTTCCATCACAAACCTCCTTATTCCATCATACGCATCTCACATATCTCCATCTGCTGATCACACCATGCACCTTCATCAATATTTCCTATTTCAAAAAAACGATCTCTCAGTTTTTCATATATCAACATAGCTTGGTAATAACCATTACGATAACCTAAAACACCAGCTTTTTCATAGTACTTAACTGCCTCTAAATATTCTCCTTCCGCTACACACACCTGCCCTTCAATCATGCATTGTTCCGCTGTATTAATAGACAATTCTTCGATGGTTTTATTAGACACACTATCCAAATTCTCAAGTTTCGAAATCATATCCGCTATCACAGCCTGTGCCAGCTTTGCATCATCTACTAAAGTTTTCTTAGTATATTCTTTCTTTATTAGTTCGTCTAAAGACACATCAAAATAATCAGATATCTGTATCAATGTATCCAAATCTGGCTCTACACTCCCAGTCTCCCAACGCGAAATTGTTGAACGGTCAGCCACATTAAAAATCTCCGCCAATTGTTCTTGATTTAATCCCTTATCCTTTCTTAATCTCTTAAAATTTTCTCCAAAGTAATTCATATATCTATCCTCCTTAAATTAGTTTATATTTTCATTATAATTTCTGCTATATAAAACTCTATGATTCATTTTACACAAAATGTGCAGTTTTTGCACGTCGTTACTCAAAAAAAAATGCTGACTACTATTAGTCAGCATTTTACATCATTTTTATTTATTTCGTACTTTCCTAAATGTATGAATTAATACATAATATTTATCCACTATCCTTCTGTACTTATAATTAACTCTTCCGGAAACATTTCAAAATCTGACAGTTGTAAGTTCTTAACATCATAAATACATACATCTGGCACATCTGTACAAGATTCTTTAAACGGTGAAAACCATATAAGATAATCAATATCTGCATCAATAAATATTTCAATAAATCGCCTATCTATAAAATGCAAATAAAACCTACAATAAAATACCTCTCCAACCTTTATATCTTGTTTTACTGCATTCTCGCTCTCGGCAACTACATATCCACTTGATTCATCAAATACAAAAAATACAGTTTTATATCCAGGATGATTTCTTTTATATAAAGGAATACTACTTATATGTTTTTCAACGGTTCTTTTAAAATTATCAAAGTACATTTGATAGTTATGGTCTTCTTTCTCAGGCAAATCAGTTACAGCATTGACAAACACTCCTTGAACATTTGGGAAAATATCCAACAAACCCAATTCTCTCAGTTCTCTCTGAACTTCACTTTCCCTTTGATTAACAGGATTAATATACTTCCCTTTATCTGTTATTCTCCCATGATCATCCACTCTCATAACATCCATCATTATCTTTTTCTGTGGATTAAAGAAATCTGGTGGTGGATCCGATTTCTTTGAAGAGTCAATCCATTCTGCAAATTCATCTTCTCTCAAAGAATTATACAGTTCGATACATCCATCATTTTGTATAGGAAACCATACTCTATTTGGTTCTACACGTTGAAACTGTCCAATTATTTTTTTCTCGTCATCAAAGTAATTCATAATGAATCTCCATTTCGCTGATAAACAGAAATAATAAACTCTTCTTTGAATCTTCCATACACTCAATTAATCCGCAATCTGAACTTTCATTTTATAATTCCTCACTGTAATACATTTTTTCATTAATTACTACACAATATTACATACTGGCTGAGCAAGTGCTTTCAAATCATCCCAAGAATCTGATTTTGCAATATCATCTTCGTAAGCAATTAAGTATCCCCAATTTTGATCCGCATACTCTTCTACTGTAATAAGTCTCCTAACCGTTGATTCTGCTACCTCACGTTTTGCCTGAACCTTTGCATCATCACGGCCTCTTTGATCTTTGCCTTCAATAATCCAACAAACACCAGAATCATCACATGCTACAAAATCCGGAAAATAACGATCCTTTGCGTTATAGAAAATAAAAGCTCCATAATGTGCATGTAATCGATGCCACCAAACAATATGCGGAGAAGTATTCAATAATCTTGCTAACTCATATTCTCCACTATAAGAATCAAACGATTCCGCTTCATATAATGACTTAAACCAGCCAGAATAGACTCTGCCACGCACAAACTGATCCCTTGAATCTATAGGATCATAAATCTTATCACCCAAAGGCAATATATGCCGTTCAAAATTCATTTCCTTCGGTTGAATAATCGGTATTTCTTTTATTGAACGTTGAACAGATGCAATATACCTCTTAATAATATCTTGTAATTGAGTCCTTGCCGAATCAAGAGACTTTATAGTCCAATTTTCAAAAGTAACCGACTTCATAAACTTAGGAACCAGGTATCCCTCAATATAACGTGCCGTTTCCTTAGTCGATGGAACAAGCTGCATATACATTACAAGTCGAACCAATGCATCGGCGGCATCACTATATTCAATATGAATTGAATCCACCTCAGCACTTTCTGTATCCACTACTCTAAGTCTCTTTCCAAGGGCTGCCACAATTTCTTTTCTATAGAGAATATCTCCTGTAGATGTAACTTTCTTTGCTGCCTCCTCTATACTCTTATCTGATATCTCAGACAAATCTATCGGTGGTTGCTCTAGTTTAACAACCGTTACTGGAAATTTATACGATACATTTTTGAACCGAGGATTTCTCTCTATATATACAGACTCCAACAAAATATCGCTATCATTTCCTATACCATCATCTCCAATCACGCTTACTCCAACCGTCGTTTTTTCAATGCCACTTACTAATTCTCCATCTTCCGATATTCTTCGGTCATTAGAATCTTCATAAAAGGCATGATCATCTTTAAATGAATTATCACTCGGATTTGTAAAAGCATTATCTTCACTTGCTTTTCCACCACGTTCTTCACAATCCGTCTTTTCAGTAGGCACATCTAATGGTTCTACCATATTACGAATAATCGTATGTACTTTGTTCTTATCTGACATAGACACTGCATCTTCTAAACCAAACTGTTGAAGCACATTCTCAGCTGCCAGCAATTCTTTGAATGATTGATGTGAAATAATATCCAACTGATCTATTTGCCAAACACCTGTGTACTCTCCAAATGGTAATCTTAATCCACGTCCCATCGTCTGTTGAGTTAATACCTCTGAAGCCATAGCTCTAAGTGTTACAATAACAGCAATATTTTTCACATCCCAACCTTCTTTTAATTTATTTACACTCACTACAGCAAGAACTGGTGAGTCCGGTTGGTCTATATTTTGAAGTAAACGCTGTGTAGTTTCATCTTCATGTTTGGAATCTACCTGCAAAACAGCAAGCTCTTTTCCGAAATATTCAGGTGTTCTAAGCATTTGTGCGACCTGTGTTGCATGATCAACATCTGCACATACAACAAAAACAACAGCATTGAGCGATGTCTTTCCTTGCTGTTTGGTATAAGCATCGTAGTACGCTTGCTTGATTTTTCTTAATTGTAAAGCATCACGCAACTGTTGTTCCTCAGACGCCTGATCTGCTCCATAACCACCTTTACGAAAAGCCAATACCGGAGTTTTAACATATTTATCCTCTATGGCTTTGTACAGTGGATACTCATATATTACACTATCTTCATCGAGTACTGATGCTGTGAGACCAATTGTTGCAGCGGGATCAAGTTCCCTAAGTGCGGCATTAAATGCAGCTGCACTTGAAGAATACAAATGAGATTCATCTGCAATCACAACTAAATCATCCAAATTTTTTAGATAGTCAAACAGCACTCCTGCATTCTCATCAAATTTTCGAGGTTTTCTTCTCTCCGCGTCCTGTGTTGTTCCGTGTGTATCACCTTCTGAATTCTTAGGTGCAATCAACTGTTGAATATTAAAAATGAACGCTAACACTGGATTTTCACAACCATAAGAAAGTCTTAGCCCTCCATTTATGCGAGATACCCATGCGGAATAATCCTGTGGTGTAACAACATCTGGTGGAACTTGTGATCCCTCAATATATTTTGAATTACCAGGAACAAAGTTCTGTACCGTTTTTGACTGTACAGTTTTTCCCGGTGTAACAATTACCACATTACTAATTCCCTGTCTACGCAAATACTCAATAAATGCAGCCATCAAATAAGTCTTACCTACACCAGTTGCAAGATTTAGTACCTGCATAACGCTTGTATCATAATCTCCATCAAGTGTAAAAATCAATTTGCGCAAAGCTTCTTTATTTGGTGTACGAAGGTCGAAATCAGCACTTATAGATTCAATCAAGTCTGAATCGTATGAAATATTAAGCTTATTTGCCATTACTCATTTCCTCCTTTTGAAAATTTAAAGATATCATCTGGTATAACAATTATCTTTGAACCTTTGCACACCTGTCGAAGATGCTGTCTGACCCCATCCATTACGCTAATTGCAGCAATAGCAATGGTTTCTCCATCTTTAATCTGCGATACAAGCCAATCTACTATCTCAACAGTAACTACACCTTCAATAATTTTCAATAAAGTTTTTCCTCTCCGTCCATTAAAAACCGTTGTTTCTTCCAATTTTAACAATGAAAATCCTAGATTAGCTACAACAGATTTAATAAGAGTGTCCCCTGTGGCATTCTCAGTTAGCATTACTCGATCCAATTTTGCATCATAATCAAAACAATGTGGCGATAAATGTGCCACCTGAAAACCTCCACCACCACGCCAATTGATTGTTTCCTTTGTATTTTTAGTCTTGGATATAGCCTTAAGTTTTTTTACCACTTTGTCTTTTTTTAATTCCTCATCATCCACAATTAGTTTGTTCAAAATGCTTGTAAATTTTGCTGCATCATCAGGAGATACTCCATCCGGAAGTTCAACATTATCAGCAGCGACACGTTCTCCTTTTGTTCGTGTAATACCTCCTACGTCCTCATCTCTTACTACTTTTGTTAGACGTGGAAGAGTGAATTTTTGGAATGTTGTATCTAACAATTCACATGTAATCCAACGTCTTCCCATCTTTTGAGCAACTGCGGCTGTTGTACCAGAACCAGCAAAACAATCTAAAACGATATCTCCTGGATTGGTCGTAATATGAATTATTCTCTCAAGTAACCGTTCAGGTTTTGGCGTTGAAAAAGGTGTATCTCCAGGAAACAAAGCCTTAATTTCATTCTTTGCTTCATCATTCGATCCAACTTCCGTCTGAAACCACATATCTTCAACAGCACGATCCTCTAAATCTTGAAGATATGTCTTTCTACGAAATCCACCCTTTCCTCCATTAGTAATATAGACATTCGGCCATTTCCCTTGTTCGTAAACTCGTCTAGCCTCCACTGGTGAAAAATCAGGAATTATCAATGCCTTCACACCAACCCTAATCTCCGCAACAGAAATATTACAAATATCTGCACGTACCTTCGCATCGTCAATCTCCTGCAATATATAGTTAGGGTTCCAGTCTCTCATAATCTCAAGAAGATTTTCCTGCCCAATTCTCCAATGTTGTCCAATAGGAGGATATATAATTTGTCCAGTTATAGGATGCTGAATACCGAATACCATTCCTTGATGATCCGCACTTCCAGCAGCTGTTGCTGGTGCGCTTGTCCATGCTCCATTCGGATCATTATCTGGATTAGAATATGCTCTATTCATAGCATCTGTTCTTGGCAATTTATTAAGTTTTAACTGCTCCGTCTTTCTATAAAAAAGGAGAACATCATGACGTCCCGAAACCATTTTTGCATCATTTCGAGGCTTAAATGTTTTTTCCCATGCAATTTCAGATATAAAGGAACTAGGTCCGAAAACTTCGTCTAACAACAATCTCATACGATGAACTTCAACATCATCTAGATGCACAACAATAGCACCTTCATTTTTTAGCAATCGTTTAAAATGCAACAATCGATCTCTCATCATAGTAAGCCAAATCGAATGTTCCAAATTATCCTCATAAGATTCAAAAATCTGTGACGTATTAAATGGTGGATCAATATATACTAGTTGGACTTTCCCTGCATACTTTTTTGCTAATTCCGGTACATGAGTAAGGGCTTCAAGAACCTCACCCGACTCCCCCAAAATCAAAAGATTATCACATTGTGGTTGCAGGTCAGCCTGTTCAGAATACCTAAATTCATCATTTTTAGGAGTCTGCGTCCCTTGTACATACTCATCAAAAATAAGTGTATGAGTCTCGCAATAGCGTGGATCTTCTGGTTCCACCCATTTATATCCATATTTCCCAATCTCTGTAGGTATAATAGCCTTGTCTTTATTATACCATGTGAGCTGCAATCTTTTATTTGACATATAAATCTCTCCTTGCCTTTATTGTTATTATATTACCTTGCAGTTTCATACATTGTATACTAGAATATCAAAAAAATAATCGCAGAATCATATTCCCAAAAAAGGACTTAGCCTCTCACATACTCTATTGTCAACAATTTTTATCCGTTCTGCAAAACACCAATCTCAATAACCTAATTGTAAGTTTTCCTTCTTCAATCTTCTTTTCCGTTATAGCACCCTTTTATGTATTTAGTTTATATGTCATTATTATACATTATTCTACTCATTCCTAAAAGCAATTTTACCTCTTTAATTAATAAAAATATTATGTATAATTTAATTGTGACATAATGTTAATTATTCAAATGTATATATATCAAACAAACCACAAAAGGAAGAAAGGATAATAATTTGAAATTTAATAAACATCAAAAAGAAATAATTAAAAAAATAGCATATGGAGAAATATATGACATTGTTTCGTATTTAAAAGTGTTTAATCTTACCACGTTTCAAAAATATGATTCACAATCTATAGAAGAAAAAATGCGAGAAAAAGAAAATGGCACCAAGTACAAAAAGCTCAAAGATGGAGTTCAAACTTTTTCTCTTCTCACATATACAAATAATGACTTGTTGCCTCACACGGAATTTACACCATATATACCCAAAGACAATGATTTCGAATTTGTAGAAGCAAAAATAAGTTATACCTTCGCAAAAAAATCTATCAAGCTACCTAATGATACTGAATACACGTTTAATCTTCTCGATGGAGTTAATTGCACAAATTCTTTTAATAACATAAAGGATTTTCTTACAATATGGCAATATTTAAAACATGAAAATCTTGTACTTGAAGTAAATAAGCCAGTAAAAAAAGAAGATTACGAAGTGTTTTTTGAATATATTCCTATCGAACAGACTTCATATATGCAATCAAAGGCAAACAAGAAAACCAAAATCAATAACGAAAGTAATAATCTCTCACCAACAAACAATCTTTCGTCATTTATACATTGTGATTACGACCACATTAAAGATTTTAGAGATTATACTGACTTTCATATTGAATATAATAAATCCAACGAAATTGTTTGTAACCAATTTATAGATAAACAGATTATAGGAAATGCCGACTTAGAATTATTTATAAAACAGAAATATAGAACACGGGAACAAATTGCTAATATTTTAAATCTTATTCCTGCATATTTAGCACTTGTTATCACATTATTTTTTACTATATTTCAAGAAATACGCAACTCTACAGAGATGGAACAATTAATTTCCAGCGTTTCATCTATTGAATCTCAATTAATTGAATTAACAAATACTAATATGGATTTGAACACCATTTACGAACCAAGTACCAGTTTGGGTTCAAGCACCAGCTTAGATTCAAATACCAACTTAGATTCAAGTACCAACTTAGATTCAAGTACTAGCTTGGATGCAAACAATTTACCAAACTAGCATATTGGCTGCTCTAGAGGAGCAACCCCAACTGTAGACAAAAAAGCCCGCAGGAGTATTTTGTCTACAGTCTGACAATTGCACTCTCGTACAATTATTTGTATTTGAAACAGCATACACTATTGCATGAAGGTTCAATTAAATGAAAGATTTAAAAGTATTGATATAGTAGAACGATTAATTATTATTTTTATATTCACATATTTTTCTAGTTAATCAAAACTTATAACATCAGCAATACTTTTAAATCTCAAAACAAACTCAACTTCCTTTTCAGCAGAGTCATAGTAATATGGTTCACATATCCCATTATTATAGGTAATATACATACAATTAATCAAAAAGAAAGTTTTTGAAATAATGTCACCGTTTATTACTCTGTATCCCTTAGATGTTTTACCATTATAATAATATTTCACAGAATTAGTTTCCACTATACGTCCGTAATTAAGCAACATATTATAATATGTTTTACCTAACATTTTCTCTTGATCCGCATAGTTTTGTGTCCATATCTTCCCAACCCAATCTAAATTCTTTGATTTACTTAACAACGATACTGTAATATATAACACTTCAAATGTCAAAAAACCACAATCATTTATCTCATCACTCCTAATTATGTTATGTATCATTTCTGCCTTTCTAAAAATCATTTCCTGCGTTCTCATATCTATATCCATAAGAATATCTGACAAAAATTCTTCTATAACTATATTTTGATTTTCCGATATTTCAAACATTCTAAAGTAAGAATTATATTTAGTAGAAAAACTATTGTTTTTTCCACAATCAAGTTCCACCATAAATGACACAAATTTTCTCAAGTACTTATCTACACCTATATTGCCATAAATTTCTTTTATAGAATGCTCTAATTGCTCTTTATCCATGGATATAATGACTATCACATTTTCTATATTGCTAAAAATATGATGTAATCTTTCTAATACTTTAATCGAATACTGTGGCAAACATCGATCTAGCTCATCAACAACCACAATCATCGTTTTTTCTTTTGTTATTTTTTCAATCCCATTCCTAATCTCCTCTAATGCACGTTTAAAGCCATATAATGAATCGAATTTCGATTCATTTTCTTTATCATGTTCTTTTAATGTTTCGCTTGCTATTTCAACCCAATCAATACCTACCTTATTCTTTATTACTTCTCCAGCCATTTTTGATACGGTTTTCTTGGCAGTATCAAATGCTAATTTCGCTTTACTCTTATTCTCTGGTGAAAAAACACTAAGCTCATCATCAACATTTTCCATCATTGACGAAACAATTGCTATGACGGGTTCTTCGTAATAATCATATTTCCAACAATCATAATGAAAGACAAAATATTTTCTGTCCTCATTGTTTTCTAGACAAACAGATTTCAATTCTTCCTCAAGCATATCCAATAAAAAGGTTTTTCCAGTCCCCCATTTCCCATCTATACCGAAGCAGCAACCTTGTTTATTTTCAGATAACATAGTTACTATTAATTTGATTTTTTTAATTATTTCATCTCGATCAAGAACATCTATTATTTCATTCATCACTCATACCTCCACAAACATTTTGTTTTCATCTCAATTCTAGTATACTCATCTACAACTCCAACATATAAATTGTTATGTTCTTCCCAGTAACAAAAACTAACTATAATAATTATACAATATTCTATATGTATCACAAAGTTAATTTTTATGTATAACCACTTGTAATTACAATCCTCCCCCCTATCCACTAAGTGCCGTCATCTATCCCTCTCGCCACCCGGCGAGTAAAAGATGCGGCGTCCCATAGGGGTGCCTGAGCATCTTTTACTCCAAAGTCACCACCAAAGAAGTACGCCCTTAACCACAGAGCCATTAATCTCCCCCTCTACCCCGCCGTAGGCGAGGGAAAGCTGTGGGCATCCCTAGGCGGGTGCCAAAACCAATCCCTCAAGGTTTAGGGTGGTAGAATTGCCAATATGTAAGGTCAGGCGTGGTAGGGTGCAAACATAACAATTGTGTAAGAGGATTAGTTTTTCTTATGCCCGGCTCTATACACAGGGGGCACGCTGGCATGGACGCCAGCGTAGCCTTCACATACAAGGACGTATGGTTGAAGGCGGCCCCCGTCACCTTACATAAGCCTTCCCCGGGTATTAGAAAAACAATCCGATGAAACACGTTATGTGCGCCCTACCACCCTGACCGAACTCTAGCCAAACCGCACCACCCTAAACCACCCCAGGACGCACTAAAGGGCACCCACTTAAGTGGATGCCCTAAACAGCTTTCCCTATATTCTAAAGTGAAGCTTTGATTTGCTTGTAAATTCCCTCTGCATCAAGCTCGTACTTCTTAAGAAGCTCCTTTGCAGGACCTGACTCACCAAACACATCCTTAACACCGATACGTGTAACCTTAGCAGGATGATTCTCAGCAACACACTCAGACACTGCACTACCTAAACCACCGATGATAGAATGCTCCTCAACAGTGAAGATTCTACCGGTAGACTTAGCTGCCTCGATAACGATGTCCTTATCAAGAGGCTTGATAGTGTGAATATTGATAACCTGTGCGCTGATGCCATCAGCCTCAAGCATCTTAGCAGCCTCAAGAGACTCTGACACAGGAAGACCTGTTGCGATAATAGTAAGATCAGTACCCTTTCTTAACTCTACACCCTTGCCGATTTCGAACTTGTAAGTAGCCTCATCATTGATAGTAGGCACTGCAAGTCTTCCAAAACGAAGATAGCAAGGACCGTAGTACTCGAAAGCCGCCTTAACAGCTGCACGAGCCTCAACATCATCAGCAGGGTTAATAACAACCATGCCAGGGATAGCACGCATAAGAGCGATATCCTCGTTACACTGATGAGTTGCGCCATCCTCACCAACAGAAATACCTGCGTGAGTAGCACCAATCTTAACATTAAGCTTTGGATAACCAATAGCATTTCTAACCTGCTCAAAAGCACGACCAGCAGCAAACATAGCAAAAGAACTTGCAAATGGAACGAAGCCAGCTGTTGACATACCAGCAGCTATACCCATCATATTTGCCTCAGCGATACCACAGTCAATGTGTCTGTCCGGAAATGCATTTCTGAACTTAACAGTCTTGGTAGCCTCTGCTAAGTCAGCATCTAAAACAACTAAGTTGTCATGCTCCTTACCCAGCTCCACTAACGCATTACCATAGCTGTCTCTTGTAGCAATCTTATCTCCTAACATAATGCGTCACCTACCTTTCTTAAGTCCTCCATAGCGATAGCATACTCCTCATCATTAGGAGCCTTTCCATGCCAGCTTGCCTGATTCTCCATAAATGAAACATCCTTGCCCTTTAAAGTCTTAGCAATGATAGCAGTTGGCATCCCCTTAGTAGCCTTCGCCTCAGCAAAAGCCTTATCTATCTCATCAAAATCATTACCATTAATATTTATAACATGGAAATTAAACGCTTTAAACTTCTCATCTATAGGATAAGGAGAGCAAACATCTGCTACTGAACCATCAATCTGAAGGTTGTTGTTATCAACGATAACTACCAAATTATCAAGCTTTCTATGTCCTGCGAACATAGCTGCCTCCCAAATCTGACCCTCCTGAATCTCACCATCACCACATAAGCAGTAAGTGCGGTAATCCTTGCCACTCATCTTAGCTGCAAGAGCCATACCAACTGCAGTTGAAAGACCCTGTCCAAGTGAACCTGATGACATATCAACACCAGGGATGTGCTTCATATCAGGATGTCCCTGAAGGTAAGAACCTGTATGTCTTAAAGTCTTAAGATCCTCCACTGGGAAATAACCTCTATTAGCAAGCACTGAGTAAAGACCCGGTGCAGTGTGACCCTTTGAGAGAACGAATCTGTCTCTGTTTTCATCCTTAGGATTAGCTGGGTCAATATTCATCTCCTCAAAATAGAGATAAGTGAAAATATCTGCTGCTGAAAGAGAACCGCCTGGGTGTCCTGCCTTTGCACTGTGTACACCAGTAACAATACCCTTACGAACCTCTACAGCCTTCTTCTGAAGCTCTAATTTGTTCATAGCGTTACCATAGTCCTTTCGTTAAATTCCACTAGATGTAAGCCTAGTGATTCTCATAGCTTTTTATATTGTACTACAAATTCTCGAAAAATCATACACCTTTTTCCGAAATTTCGGACAAAATCATCCTCTTGTCCTCTCGGACACCCACGCTAATATTATATGCTACGTCTGCCAGAAACGCTTGCGCTCTGTTGTCCACGTAACGGTACTAAGCTCAGTTTCGCTTACGCTCACTTCGCTAAGGACCGACGTGTCCAAAGGTTCTGCAGACTTGCATATAACTATTTGCGTGGGCTGTGGCCCTATAGAGTACCTAGATACTTCGTGGCTTCATCCAGTGCAATGTGCAACAAAACACTGCGACTGTAGTCCATAAAATATTTATATGTCCCCGTAGTCGACCATTTGCGAACGTCGGTCCTTAGCGATTAAAACACAAAGGCTAGAAGGCTGAAAAGCATTTTCAAGCCTACTAGCCTTTTGTTTTAGAGCTTAGTACCGCTACGTGAGCAACTTAAGTGCGAACGTGTCGACGGAGCGGGACATATAATATTATGGGCTACAGTCCTCTGAAATCATACAGCACATTGCTGTGGATGAAGCCTTCGAGGATATACATCATTCTATAAGGCCACAGCCCTTGAATACCTTACGCCTCTTCTCCAAATACCGCCAAGTAATCCTGCTGGAACTTCTCGATACCCTGTGATGTAAGCGGATGCTTAGTCATCATCTCGATAACTGAGTAAGGCACAGTTGCGATGTCAGCACCTGCTATAGCACAGTCAGTAACGTGAATTGGGTTACGAACTGATGCACAGATAATCTCTGTCTCAAGCTGGTAGTTCTCAAATATAGTTACGATATCCTGAATAAGGTCAATACCTGTAGTTGAAATATCATCAAGTCTTCCAAGGAATGGTGATACATAAGTAGCACCTGCTCTAGCTGCAAGAAGAGCCTGAGCTGCAGTGAAGATAAGAGTAACATTGGTCTTAATACCCTCTGCTGCAAGAACCTTAACTGCCTTAAGTCCCTCAACTGTCATAGGAATCTTAACTACCATGTTAGGGTGGATTGCTGCAATCTCTCTACCCTCTTTAATCATACCCTCTGCATCTACAGTTGTAGCCTTAACCTCTCCGCTAATTGGTCCATCTACAATAGTTGTAATCTCCTTGATTACCTCGTTGAAATCTCTACCTTCCTTTGCAATAAGTGATGGGTTTGTAGTAACACCACAGATAACACCCATCTCATTAGCCTTTCTAATATCATCCACATTAGCTGTATCTATAAAAAACTTCATTACGCCTACTTCCTTTCTATTTGATTATGTTTCTTTTTACACGCTCCCAGTCAGGAGTCGGAGCTACTGCCCTCTGCATCCACTCAGAGGGCCACCCCTAAATACCCATTTACAATTTACCCTGGAAATATTGCAAGCACACTTTAAATTGTACGCTCCTAGTTTTCCTGGGCAGTACAGCTTACTTTTCCTCTATATGCCCGGCTTTCCTAGCACTATGACTTATCATTTCCACTTTTCCGGGCAGTACAGCTTACTTTTCCTCTATATGCCCGAGTTTCCTGTCGCCACGACTCATCATATCTACTTTTCCGGGCAATACAGCTTGCTTTTTCTCTATATGCCCGGATTTCCTGACACTATGACTCATCAGGTCTACTTTCCCGGGCAGTACAGCTTGCTTTTTCTCTATATGCCCGTTTCCCAGCAACATAACTCATAAGCTACATAACCAAAAAGTCACATACCTCCATAAGCTACATACAGGAATTGTCACACATAGAATAAATCAATACTAGCCAAGTGCCTCCATAACTTCCTTACGATAAGGAATTGATGGAACTGCACCCTCTCTTGTTACTGCGATGGATGAAGCCTTTGCGCTCATCTTTAAGATGTCTGGTATCTCCATACCATCGATAATTCCTGCTAAGAAATATCCTGTAAATGTATCTCCTGCAGCTGTTGTATCTACCGCCTCAACCTTGAATATTGGCTGATGGTATCTTACGTCCTTGTCTGCGTAGATTGCTCCGTCGCCACCAAGTGTAAGAACTATCTTAGCATTTGGATAAAGCTCTACAACCTTTGCGATTATGTCGTCTGGCTCTGTAAGTCCTGTAATCTGTCCACCCTCAACCTCGTTCATAAGGAAGTAGCTAATCTTGCTCATATCCACTGCATCAAGTCTTTCGTTAAATGGTGATGGATTAAGTGCTATTTGCATTCCCTTCTCGTAAGCCTTATCTACAATGTATGGAATAAGATTTACTTCGTTCTGAAGAAGAAGAATATCTCCCTCATCAAAATCAGCGATTACACTGTCTACATACTCCTCTGTAAGCTTCTCATTTGTTCCACCGTAGAGAAGTATACAGTTTTGTGCACTCTTATCAATCTGGATGATAGCGTGTCCGGTCTTACCCTCCACCTTCTTGATGTACTTGGAATTTACTCCGTACTCATCACAAGCCTGAAGAAATGCCTGACCATCCTTGCCTATCATTCCACCGTGGTATACATCTGCTCCAGCCTTAGCTAAAGCTATTGACTGATTCATACCCTTACCACCAAGGAATATATTCATTCCATCAGTAGCCTGAGTTTCCCCAGGCTGTACGATGTGGTCTACATTATATACATGGTCTAGGTTCATAGAACCTATATTCAAAACCTTCATATATGTTCCTCCAACTTAATTCAATTTCTATTACAACCAATGCGTCTGTTTTCATAACCAGCAAGCTTACAGGAGCAAGGACAATCGAAAACCATCATGGCCACGTCGGTCCTTAGTAAGACAAGCGTAAGCGCAGTCGAACTTAGTACCGCTACGTGGACATCCGAGCGCAAGCGTGTTTGAGATGTCCTTTGCTTCTGTAAGTTTGCGTCCTAGTTGAACACATTACTCCGCATTCTCAATAGTAATAAGTGTTACCTCTACTGGAACTGACTCTGGAATTGACTCACCGTCGATAAGCTTCTTTGCATACTCAACTGAAGTTGCTCCAATAAGGTCTGGCTGCTGTGCAATAGTTGCATCCATCTTACCTGCCTTAATAGCTGCGATAGCATCATCTGTTGCGTCAAAACCAACTACTACGATATCCTTGCCTGCTCCTGAGATAGCCTCAAGTGCTCCAAGTGCCATCTCATCATTCGCTGCGAATACTGCCTTAACATTAGGGTTGGCCTGAAGGATGTTCTCCATAACTGTCATACCCTCTGTTCTATCAAAGTTTGCTACCTGACTTGCTACTACCTTAAGCTTAGCATCTGCTATATTGTGGAAGCCCTGTCCTCTGTCGATGGCTGCTGATGCTCCTGCAATACCCTGAAGCTCTGCTACCTCGGCGCCCTCACCTACTGTATCAACAATGAACTGTGTTGCAAGCTCTGCACCAAGTACGTTATCTGATGCTATCTGACAGTCAATCTCTACACCATTTACTGCTCTATCAACTGCAATTACTCTGATTCCCTTTGCCTTAGCTGCCTCAACAGCACCTGCTACTGCGTCTGAATCAACTGGGTTAACTATAAGTACGCTGATATCCTTTGAGCAAAGATCTTCAATATCGCTAACCTGCTTAGTTACATCATCACCTGCATCTACTACTGTAAGAGTTAATCCAAGCTCGTCAGCCTTTGCCTTTGCACCATCTACAAGTGTTACGAAGAATGGGTTATTCTGAGTTGATACTGATAAACCAATTCCACCATTTCCAACTATCTCAACTGGTGCCTTTGCGTTGTATGTGTCTACATTGTCAATAGTTACAAGTGTTACCTCTACAGGAATCTTAGCATCAATTGTCTCTCTGTTAATAAGCTTAACTGCATTTGCTACTGAAGTAGAACCGATAAGCTCTGGCTGCTGTGCAATTGTAGCTGCCATTCTTCCGTCTCTAATTGCTGCAAGAGCGTCATCTGTTGCATCGAAGCCTACTACTACAACATTCTTACCTGCACCTGAGATTGCCTCAACTGCACCAAGTGCCATCTCATCATTTGCTGCAAATACACCCTTAACATTAGGGTTAGCTTGAAGGATATTCTCCATAACTGTCATACCCTCAGTTCTGTCAAAGTTTGCTACCTGGCTAGCTACTACTGTAAGCTTAGCATCTGCTACATTGTGGAAGCCCTGTCCTCTGTCGATAGCTGCTGATGCTCCTGCGATACCCTGAAGCTCTGCTACCTCAGCACCCTCGCCAAGTGTGTCCACGATAAACTGTGTTGCAAGCTCTGCACCTGCTACATTATCTGATGCGATTTCGCAGTCAACCTCTACACCGTTTACTGCTCTATCTACTGATATAACCTTAATTCCCTGATTCTTAGCTGCCTGAACTGCTCCTGATACAGCATCTGAATCAACAGGATTTACTATAAGTACTGATACTCCCTTAGATACAAGATCCTCGATGTCACTAACCTGCTTAGTTGCGTCATCACCTGCATCTACTACTGTGAGCTGTACGCCCTGCTTATTCGCCTCAGCCTTTGCTCCCTCTACAAGTGATACGAAGAATGGGTTGTTCTGAGTTGATACTGATAAACCAATAGTTCCATTTGTTACCTTCTTCTTTGCATTGCTCTCACCGTCAATTGTAATTCTGCAGGCTGCAAGGCTAAGCATCATTACCAAGCACAACATGAGTGCAACTATTTTCTTTATATTCTTCATGCTTTATACCTCCTTAATCTTATGGATTATCTCTTACGATCTGATAATACTGCTACAAGGATAACGATTGCCTTGATAACCTCCTGATAGTAGGATGAGATACCTAAGATGTTCAAACCATTGTTAAGTACTGCAATGATAAGTACACCTGCGAAGGTTCCCATGATTCTACCACGTCCACCGCTCATACTTGTTCCACCAAGTGCAACTGCTGCGATAGCGTCAAGCTCGAAGCCTGAACCCATAGTTGGCTGAGCTGAATCAAGTCTTGAAATCATCATGATACCTGCAAGAGCAGACATAAAGCCTGAG
>SVEI01000051.1 GCA_015057445.1 Lachnospiraceae bacterium
CCTTCTCGATAATGCTCTTAGCTTTATCAACAGCCGCTGCTCTAGCATCGTCATCGATCTTTGTACTAACAACTAACGCTAATTCATACTTGTTCATGTTATTGCACCTCCTTATGGTCTAGTGGCCTCTGGTCTAAGCCAGAAGCAAGGAATATAAAAAATATATCACAGAGTTAGATATTACCACAACGAAAAAGTAAAAGCAAGCGAAAAATATAAGTTTTTCTTACATTTTCGCCTGCTTTTGTACTTTTTAAACTAAAAATATAATTTCTACTCTATAACAAATGCTCCAACTGTTTCTGCAATTCCATCTGCTACAGTTTTAAGCTTATCTGCTGCCTCTGTCACTTCTCCGAAGCTACTTGCTACTTCCGCTGTTGCTGCAGATGTTTCTTCAGTACTTGCTGCATTCTCTTCTGCTATAGCTGAAAGGCTCTCTACAACTGAAATAATCTCGTCCTTTGCCTCATTAAGCTGAGCACTCTGCTCCTGAATAGATGCAATAGACTTAACAGATGCTTCAACTGCGTCAATAACTGCTTCAACGATAGACTGAACCTCTTCGACATTTCTACTCTGCTCCTCAACTATGCTCTTAACCATGTACATAGTCTCTACTGCATTCTCAGAATCATCTATAAGCTCATTAATCATTATTCCAATAGAATCTGTAGTCTCACCTGTCTGCTCGGCAAGATGCTGAATCTCGTTTGCAACTACCGCAAAGCCTCTTCCCTGCTCACCAGCTCTAGCTGCTTCTATAGAAGCATTAAGTGAAAGAAGGTTTGTCTCATCAGCTATACCACTAATCATATCAGTAGCACCCTTAATCTTCTGGGATGACTCATTAGTTCTATTTGTCTGCTCAGATATCTGCTCAATAGCTTCCATAACCTGGTCATTAATCTTCATAAGCTCTGCTAATGACTTAGTCGCTCTTTCGCTAGATTCCTTCATAATAGTTGTATTATATGTAAGTCTCTCTATCTCGCTGTTAGTAGCCTCAAGCATGTCACCCATAACATTAACATTCTCTGTTGCTCTTACTGCATCTCTAGCCTGTGAATTTGCTCCATCTGCAATATCGTTAACAGCTCTTTCCACTCCATCAACAGTTGTAAGTGTTGACTGAGCATTATCCCCTAATGTATCAGCTGAATTAAGCAATGTCTGGGTGTGAGTGTTTATATCAGTAATGATATATCTAAGCTCATTCTTCATACTATCAACTGCTCTGCAAAGGTCACCAATAACATCTTTTCTGTGAAGGAACTGAGGGTCTATCTCAGTTGTAAGCTGTCCTGCTGCAACCTGCTTAACTGCCGAAGTACCAGCTTCTATGGCCTTAACAATAGAATTAGCAATTATAGGTGCTAATACTGCACAAATCACAACAAAAGCAATTATAATAGTTCTCATAAGTTCAAATATATTCTGGTACTGGTCTGGATCATTAGACAAAGCTTCTTTAACCAAAGTCGCCATTATTATCATTAGTGTTAAGCCCAGCAATGCCACAGGCAAAGCCATCATAGCTGTAATTTTTCTCTTCATATACAAACCTCCAAAAATCGACACAAAATACTAAAATACATTATATCATAGTCCTAACTTTTTACAAACAATATTTTGTGTTTTTTCTACTTATTTTTTACTATTTTTATGCTAAAGTTTAGTTATATTTTTCATTGCCATTTTTTCTATGTAATTATATAATAGCAAATATGATATTAATGGCACATTTGCCACAAGGAGGTATAAATAATGAGAGACGAAACTAAATGCCTTCACGCAGGTTATACACCTAAGAATGGAGAGCCACGTGTTCTTCCTATAGTTCAGAGTACTACATATGTGTATGATTCTGCCGCAGAGGTTGCAGCTATATTTGACGATCCTACTAAGGGTCTTTGTTATTCAAGATTTGGTAATCCTACAGTAATGGCAGTAGAAGAGAAAATCGCAGCACTTGAAGGTGGTGTCGGTGCTATGTGTACATCATCAGGTCAGGCAGCTTCTCTTCTTTCTATCCTTAACATCTGTCAGGCTGGAGATAGCTTCATAAGCGTCCCACAGATTTATGGTGGTACTATTAACCTTTTCTCATACACATTTAAGAAGATGGGAATTGAATGTATCTATGTAGATGCTTCTTGGTCAGATGAAGAGATTAAAGCAGCATTCAAGGAAAATACAAAGGCTGTATTCGGTGAAACTATTGCAAACCCTGCCCTTAAGGTATTCGACATTGAAAGATTTGCTAATATTGCACACGAGATGCAGGTTCCACTTATTGTTGATAATACGTTTGCGACACCTGTATTATGTAAACCTATAGATTTTGGTGCTGATATCGTTATTCACTCAACTAGTAAGTATATGGATGGCCACGCTGTTCAGGTTGGTGGTGTTATCGTTGATAGCGGTAAATTTGACTGGACTAACGGCAAATTCCCTGAGCTTGTGGAGCCAGACGAGTCATATCATGGTATTTCCTACACTAAGCAGTATGGAAATATGGCTTATATTATTAAAGCAAGAATGCAGCTTATGAGAGACTTTGGTGTGTACCCTGCTGCTCACTCAGCTTTCTTACTTAATATGGGACTTGAGACATTAGCAGTTCGTATGAAGCAGTACTGTGAAAATGCACTTACTGTAGCTAAGTATCTTAAAGATTCTCCGGCAGTTGAAAGTGTTACTTACCCAGGACTTGAGTCAGATGAAAACTACGAGCTTTGCAAGAAATACTTAAATGGCAATGCCAGCGGTGTTATATCATTTAACATCAAGGGTGGCAGACCAGCAGCAGCCAAATTTATGGATGCTCTTGATCTTGCTTCTAACGAAGTTCACGTAGCTGATATCCGTACCTGTGTACTTCACCCAGCTAGTGAAACTCATCGTCAGCTTACAGATGAGCAGCTCGTTGCAGCTGGTATCGGAGCAGGACTTGTACGTTTCTCTGTAGGACTTGAGAATGTAGATGATATACTTGCAGACCTTGATAAAGCGCTTAAGGCTGCTATGGAATAAGTGATTACCCGGAGAGGTACTGATTATTCTCGCATAACAAAAACCAGGTGAGTTACGGCAACTGTAAGAGGTTACCTTCACTCACCTGGTTTTTGTTATGCTTAATTCTCGAGTATATCTTGTAGTATTCTTACTTTCGCTCAAGCTTTTTCAATATAGCAACAACTCTGCTATTCCATACTTTCTTGTTCCATCTTTAACTGTTCAAGACATACTGACAAATCACAATCTTCCATCGCAATTATCTGAAAACTTGCTCTAGTTTCGCCTGCAAAGTAATCTCTTAGTTCTATCTTTTTTTCATGCAACTCTATGCTAAACCCATAGCCTTCTGTGACTCCAAAGACTTGTTCTAACTGAGGTTTGTACTCTTTCATTGAATCTAAAACGCAGTATCTTATATCGCCATGGGGTGTTTTATATACAAGCTTTTTATTCATATTTTTCCACCTTTTATTTTATCTTCCACTTTAAATAATTATCTTCATTAGTCACTACAAGCTCGCCCTTGTTGTAGAGATATGTGAGATAGGTTCGCACTATTCCACCTTCTACAGCATACTTATATAAGCTTAGTTTTAATCCTCTTTGATTATAGAACAAACTTATAATCTCATCTAGATGTCGTGGTTCTTGGCAGATTTCTCTAATAAGATTTAGATTATCATCCATACCTTTAATATTATAATCACATAATGGTTTAATCCGCTTTACTGGCTCTGCATGATATGGTATATAAAGAGATGCCTTGATTTTCTTAAGGGCTTCTAAAGTTTCAAATTGCACTTCCGGGTCATAAATATAGGTAAGGGGATGTTTATCAATAGTTTCCTTGCTGACCACTGCATCTCCTAGAAATAGTACATCATCAGATGTCCTAACACCTATTTGAGATAAGCTGTGTCCATTTAGTTCTACTAATTCTATACCTTGTGGCAGTTCTTTGCCCTCTATATCTTCCGCTTCTGATGGAGTTGCATAAAAATAATTATTTAGTATTTCATTTATTGGTTTTGCTCCCCATACTATAGCCGGACATATATCATAATTAGATATAAGAGCAGCATTCATCTTGGAGGAATATATTGTGCAGTTGTATTTTTCCTTAAAATAATAATTTCCACCACTATGGTCCGCGTGATAATGAGTATTAATTATTAGCTTTACAACGAAACCTGCATCTATAATTCTCTTATCAATTACCTTAGCAACAGTTGTATCCACCCCTGTATCTATAAGACACACTTCACTTTGTCCGACGCTATTCTTTGTTCCTAAGTCATACACTCCCACATGAAATGGTCCACTTATATAATATGTTTTTTCTCCTACCTTAATTAATTCATTCATAACTTATACTCTAACCTTTATACTTTAATTTAACGTACCTATTTATTATATTCCCCGTTTTTTTATTTGTAAATCCAAAGAATATAATTATATCTGACGCATATCCTATATAATTTCATTGTCTATATTTTGATTACATTTTGTAACCATACAACTTTATTCTCATATAATATCTTAAGCTTAACTTTGGAGGTAACTATTTTGGAAACATATAAAAGCTGTTCACCTATGAACAATTATAGAAATATGAATCAACGTCCCAACTGTGGAAGACCTATGAATCATATGCATAATAATTTTAACAGACCAATGAATCGTCCGGTTGCTAACGATAGCTGTAACAATCATTCTATCAATCAATCATGCAACGATAATGTATCACATTTTAACCCACACAAGGGGCAGGATTGTGACTGCAACCATAATCATGACAGCAATCACCGTTCTGATTGCGACCAAAACGCCAAACATAATCATGATTGCAACAGCAATTCAGGTGTAATTAACTCTATAGCCAATCTTCTCAATTCAACAGAAGATTGCAGAGACAATAACCCTAGACTTGCTGGAATGCCTCTTGCCAATGCATTTGTACCAACCCAACCTTGGTGCAAGCTTTATGACAAGAAAGAAGCCATCTGTCAGGGAACTGCCTTTCCTAACCTTAATCTAATCTTTTGTGGTTCAAGGGGGAGAATGTAATGAATAATATGTCTAAACAGGAATTATTTGATTTTATTAATGAAACTTCATTTATGGTAGATGACATAGCCCTCTACCTTAATACCCATCCAAATTGTCAGGATGGTATCGACGCCTACAATCATTATAAACATCTTAGAAAAGAAGCCATCAAGGAGTATACCTGCTCTTATGGACCAATCTGCAAGTACGATGTAAATGTTGAGAATTATTGGGACTGGGTTATGAGACCTTGGCCATGGGAAGGAGAGTGTGGTTGTTAAATGTTTGTATATGAAAAAAGACTTCAATGCCCCGTAAATATTAAGGAAACTAACGCAAAGCTTGCTCAGGCCATAATCAGTCAGTATGGTGGACCTGATGGAGAGCTTGGCGCATCTATGAGATATCTGTCTCAGAGATTTGCCACTCCATATAAGGAGGTAATGGCTACTTTAACGGATATCGGAACTGAGGAGCTTGGTCACCTCGAGATTGTGGGAACAATCATATATCAGCTCACAAAGAATCTTTCAATGGAGGAAATCAAGGCTTCTGGCTTCGACAAGTACTATGTGGATCACACACTAGGCATCTGGCCACAGGCTGCTGGTGGTGTTCCATTTAACGCCTGTGAATTCCAGAGCAAGGGTGACGTTATCACTGACCTCTACGAGGACCTTGCTGCAGAGCAAAAGGCTCGTACTACCTACGACAATCTCCTTCGTCTCTGCAAGGATTATCCCGACGTATACGAGCCTTTAAAGTTCCTCCGTGCTAGAGAAATTGTACACTTCCAACGTTTCGGAGAGTGTTTACGCCTTGTACAAGATAAGCTTGACGAGAAGAACTTCTACGCCTTCAACCCAGGCTTTGATACAGTGGCTCCTTGCGTCGACATGAACAAGTGCAACAAATAGCCCTTTTTCTATAGCTGTTACTTGAAAAGCTGACAGACCCTAGCATTATGCTAGGGCCTGTCAGCTTTTTCAACACCACACGTAGTTGCTAGCTCACTAACTTTTCTACTTGGGCGTATCTTGGGCCGTCAAGAACCTTCTTAAGTGCCTTGTATGGATCTAACTCGTTGGAAAGAACCATATTGCAGACATTTACAGAAAATCCACTTACTAAGCCCACACCAAGCTCATTTTCTCTTACAGGTATTACACCTGTTCTGCTGTTCACATTCCAGAACACAAGCTTTGGTAACTTATAGCCGTAGGTTGCATACTTTCTTGCTATAGTTGCAAATAATGTTTCATTCGCATTACCTGACGTAGCCTGGTCGAACTCCATATCAGATATAACAAGTATAGTCTGTGGAAGCTCCGCTTGGCTAAGTCTATTCTTCACAGCTGTAGCAAGCACCAAATCGAAGGTTGCTTCCATATTAGTATTTGTGTAGTCATTGTGGGCAAGGGCAAGCTCAAGCTTCTCTCTTAAGGTTACACACTTGGACAAGTCTACATACTTTGGTGTAGCTGAAAATGTTATGTACTTATTCTTATAGGCGCCCTTGAGTCTTTCTGCAAAGTATATACCTATGGCATTTGACACGTGAAGCGCTGTAAGATTACCGTTACCTACGCTACAAGTCATACTGCCTGAACCATCCACTACACAGAGCACATTTTCAGCACCATCTACTGTATTTGAAAGATTTTTCCACAACATCTCAAGAGACATATCTAATGCGTTTACACTAAGTCTCCATCCTGTGCGTGTTACATAACGGGCTACTACGTCATGTGGCATAAGCACACCTGCATTCATGCTCTCCTTGTTGTCTGCCACATCAGTTAAAAATGCTTCTCTTCTCTCCTTGTCGTGGTTTAAGAAAGCATTTCTATAGAGAACATTTGCCTTAGATGGAACTGCCGAATAGTTTATCTCCTCCCAACAGTTACCACTCATAGCAACCTCTATTACGCCAAGATACTCTCTAAGGCCAGAAAGCATTTTTCTGTACTCC
The DNA here is from genome assembly GCA_015057445.1 of Lachnospiraceae bacterium. Taxonomy (GTDB): domain Bacteria; phylum Bacillota; class Clostridia; order Lachnospirales; family Lachnospiraceae; genus Coprococcus_C. The sequence goes on from SVEI01000051.1 coordinate 7,046, forward strand.
TTAGAAGTGAGTCCCATGTAATTCTTAAGCTTCACAGCAACAGCTCTTGAATCCTCTGAGGAGGTATTGATGCTTGGCATCCACTTTGCACACAGAGATATCCCCTCCTCGTTAAGCATATTCTCTACATCAGTCTTTAACTGAGTAGCTATATATGACAATACCTTCTCCTCTACTGGTGTACCCATAAGGCAAAGTAAATCATCGTATCTACCGTATTCTGCCATTATCTCTACCATTCTGCCAACCATATCAGTATAGCCTGTTGCTAAGTACTTCATGATTACACGGAAAGCTCTTCTCTCACCCAAACCGCCTCTTACATCTCTAAGGAAGAACAACCACTTCATAGCAAGGACTCTGTCCTCATGAAATGCTGGGATGAACTTTCTTACGATTTCATCATCTGAATCGTTTCTAAGAGATGCAACTGAAAAGTTTAAGTCTACCAGAGCCTTACCAGTTGTGGCATGGCCTGCCGCACCATTTTCTGTATATACTATTATATCATTTAAAACATTTAATAATTTTTCCATAAAATTCATATCTATTACCTTCTTTCTTAATTTCTATAGTAAATGGACAGCCTGACAAGGAAGGATTCGAACCTTCTTAAAACCATATAAGAGTAAAAAGCTTGCTGTGAAAGTCTTTGTCAAGACTTGTAATCCTCTTATCAGGCTGCCCTAGGCTTAGGATAAGCCCTTGATTATGCTTTGGTGGGAATCGAACCCACGACAACCCGCGTGACAGGCGATTCGGTTTGCTGTTAAAGTCTTTGCCAAGACTTATTCTCATGGTGCTCTACCAACTGAGCTACAAAGCATGTTTCAAGGTTTTCCCCCTTGCCTGAGGTTATATTACAATTTATGGAAGTAATAATCATTTCAAAAAAGTTGCGAGAATGATTTTAATATAAAAAATATTATGATATATTTGAGTATTATAGGACGTACTTATGAATTATAGATTTTATGAAATATAGGTTTTCAGAATCGCAAAATTAAGAATTTTTAAAATGATTTGTTAGAAAGGCGGTGAAGTCATGTCAGAATTTAACGAGCTTATAAAATCATTTTCAAAAAGCAGGGAATATGTAAGGGATTTCTTCGTATATGGCTTCAAAACCAGGGATGACTTTACCTGTTGGAGTAGCCGTACCTATGATACGGAAAGACGACGCTTAGAGAGCTGGTTACCAGAATATGTTAATCAGGATTACACTGAAAAAGGCAAAAACATATATCTTGCCATAGACAGTAATCTTCTTAGCACTAATCCTCTTTACAGAGTATGGAAAGCAAAAAGCTTTACTGATAATGATATAAAGCTACATTTTTACATATTAGATTATCTAGAAGCTAACGAGCCACAAACTTCCGAGGAAATCACCGATGGACTCCTTGATAGCTACAATGTTATTTTCGATGCTCAAATGGTTAGAAGAAAATGCAACGAGTATGCTGACGAAGGTCTATTGCTTAAGACAAAGCAAGGCAAGAAAATACTATATGGTGTGGATGATATCAACCACCAGGCACTTAAGGAACACCAAGAATTATATGATGCATTGAAGCTGTTTCAGCTCAACTGTCCTTTCGGAATAATCGGAAATACTCTTATGGATAACCTGTCCATAGAAAATGATATTTTTAGTATTAAGCATAATTTCTTCGTCCATACCCTAGAGGACGAAGTTCTATATAAAATTCTAGACGGTATAAAAGCCAAACGGGAAGTTACCCTAGAGATTAAGAGCACAAAAACTGATAATATCTCTACTTTAACCTGTGTCCCTTTATCCATAATCATTAGCACCAGAACCGGTCGAAGGTTCTTATGCTGCTACGATAACAAAATTAAGCATTTCAGAACACCTCGATTAGACACTATAAAGTCCGTAAGCCTTGGAGAATTATGTGAAAGCTACGACCAGCTAAAATCAGAGGAGCTTGCTAGCAGAGATTATCTGTGGGGTGTATCATTTTTAGCTAAAAACGATGCCCCAACATCCACAGTTAAGCTAACACTTAACATCAACGAACAAACCGAAGGCTTTATCCTTAATCGCTTAGAACGGGAAGGCAAATCAGGTGTGATAACTAAAATTGCAGACAATACATTTACCTACGAAATAAAGGTTTTAGACGCCAACGAAATGGTTCCTTGGATAAGAACCTTTATAGGCAGAATTATTGATATAGAGACAAATAATGAGATTATAAAACACAAATTCAAAAGAGACCTCAGGGCAATGTACAAAATGTACTTAAATGAATAATCACAGAATATTTAGGAGAACAAATGGCTGAATTATTTTCTGAGATTTACAACTGTTATTTTCAAGTTGTAAAGACACTAATTGAATCAAATAGAGCTATAAGCCTGTCAGAAGCTGAGCACAGAATAAAATCCATGGGTTTTGAAGAAAGTGTTTTTTACCTTCTACCAAAGCTTGCAGGTGATGAGTGGGGATTTTTCGAAACAAGGGACAATAAACTTATTTCCAGACTATCCCCTGATTTTTTCACCCCATTTTCCAATCTACAAAGAGCATACATCAAGTCTATTCTTTTAGACGAGAAGATGAAGCTTTTCCTTACAGAAAAAGAAATATCACATATTGAAGCACTTCTAGAAGACGTAGAGCCATTATATAATCCAGACTATTTCTACTATACTGACCGTTTCTGTGATGGTGACGATTTTTCATCTCCTAACTACAGAAGGATTTTCCAATCCCTACTAGCTTCAATCAAAGAACAAAGATATGTAGAAATTTCATACGCATCTCCCAACGGCTCACCCACTACACATAGATGTATTCCCTGCCGTCTTGAATACTCTGTAAAGAACGACCGTTTTCGTCTTCTAGCAGTAGACAAAACCAAAAGGGGAACCTTTAGACTTTTACAGCTAAATCTAGAGCGAATTAGCGATATCACCCTAACGGAATATCTGCAAAAGAAGAAAATCAACCTTAGCCACATTATCAAGCGTTCATACTACAAAAAACCTGTTAAACTAATTATCAAAAATGAACGCAATGCCCTTGAACGAGCTATGTTGCAGTTTGCCAACTATGAAAAGCACACTAGAAAAATCGGCGACAACACCTACGAATGCCTCATCTACTACAATAAAAGCGTAGAAACTGAACTACTCATCGAGGTTCTATCCTTTGGTCCTATGATACAAGTAGTAGGCAACGAAGAATTTCTAAACCAGCTTAAGGAACGTCTAAAGTGCCAAATACTACTTGATGAGAAAACAAAAAGCTGATTGACCATGACATTATGCCAGAGTCAATCAGCTTTTTTAAATATTATAATGCTATTACCTACTTTTCCTTCTGATTAGTCATAATTGGTTCACTAGTAAGGTCAACTCCCAGCTTCTTGAAGGTCTTTAAATCCACATCAGAAAGCATATCTGAAGTATGAACCTGACATCCGCTAAGCTTAGACAGCTGATCCATAGCTACCTTGGCTCTTGGGTCATCCTTTGCAGAAAGGGCAAGAGCAATAAGAACCTCATCAGAGTGAAGTCTAGGATTCTTAGCTCCAAGATATGTTGTCTTAAGCTCCTGAATAGGCAGGAAGGCACTTGGTGCAACTAAAAGCGCATCATCCTCCAAACCACCTAAATATTTAAGTGCATTAAGAATAAGTGCTGAAGAAGCTCCTAAAAGCTCTCCTGTCTTAGATGTAATAATAGTTCCATCCTCTAGCTCTATAGCAGCTGTAGGAACTCCGAGTCTTTCTGCTCTTTCCTTTGCTGCCACTGTAACCTTACGGTCGTCAGTAGTAATCTTTGCATTCTTCATAAGAAGCTCAATCTTATAGATTTCGCTTTCAACATCATCCCCTAGAGCCATACCATTTAAGTATCTGTAATATCTTCTTATTATCTCCATACGTGATGCATCGCATACAATATCATCATCTACGATACAGTTTCCTACCATATTAACTCCCATATCAGTAGGCGATTTATATGGATTTTCTCCGTAGATCTCCTCAAATATAGCATTTAAAACAGGGAATATCTCTATATCTCTATTGTAATTAACAGTTGTCTCACCATAAGCCTCTAAATGGAATGGGTCTATCATGTTAATATCGTTAAGATCTGCTGTAGCCGCTTCATAGGCAAGGTTTACAGGATGCTTAAGAGACATGTTCCATACTGGGAAGGTCTCAAACTTTGCGTATCCAGCCTTAATACCACGCTTATTGTCATGATAAAGCTGTGACAGACAGGTTGCCATCTTTCCACTTCCAGGACCTGGTGCTGTAACTACTATAAGTGGTCTTTCAGTCTCTATATAATCGTTCTTTCCAAAGCCATCATCACTTACGATGTTATGAACATTGGTTGGATAACCATCTATAGAATAGTGAACATATACCTTTATACCCTTCTTCTCAAGTTTCTCCTTAAAGGCAGCTGCCGCCGGTTGTCCCGAATACATAGTCACAACAACGCTGCCAACATATAAGCCAAAGGCTCTGTACTCCTCGATAAGTCTTATTACATCCTTATCATAGGTTATTCCCAGATCCTCTCTCATCTTATTTTTCTCAATAGAATCTGCGCTGATAACAATTACTACCTCTGCCTGATCTGCTAAGTTTAACAGCATCTTAAGCTTACTGTCCGGCGCAAAACCTGGAAGTACTCTAGATGCATGGAAATCATCAATAAGCTTTCCTCCAAACTCCAGATAAAGCTTATCTCCAAACTTATCAATTCTTTCCTTAATGTACTCTGATTGAATTTTTAAATATTTGTCATTGTCAAATCCTATCTTCATATTCTTATCTTCCCGTCTCATAATATTTAACACAAGCAACCTAGGTTTTATATCTTTATACCCACTGTTGTATAATAACATTTACAAAAAATTATATCAAGCCAATTACTCTGTTTTTGCTCCGATTTTGCTAATTATATCTCTGTTGATTTTAACCATAAATATGGATGTCATAGTAAATGACATTAATTCTGCAATAGGGAATGCTAGCCATACATAGTTAACATTTCCAAGCTTAGATAAGAGCCATGCTGCAGGAAGTAATACAACAACCTGACGACAGATAGAGTTTATCATGCTGTACACAGCGCATCCTAAAGCTTGGAACACAGAACCACCAATTATACAAAATCCTGCCAGTAGAAAGTGCAAGCTAATGATTCTTAAGGCTGGAACACCCATTTTAAGCATTTGATCAGAAGCCTCAAATAACATAAGAAGCTGCTCTGGAATCAAATTAAATATAACAGTTCCAAAACACATAAGTCCTATAGCATACACCATACTAAGTTTAACGGTCTTAACCAATCTATCCCTATTCTGGGCTCCATAGTTGAATGCTATTATTGGAACCATACCATTGTTTAGACCAAATACTGGCATAAATATAAAACTCTGAAGCTTAAAGTAAACTCCAAATACTGCTGCCGCGGTGGATGAAAACGTCATAAGAATCTGATTCATACCATAAGTCATAACAGAACCAATTGACTGCATAATTATGGATGGAACACCCACCTTATATATCTTGCTAATTACTCTTGCTGATGGTCTAAATCCCTTAAAATCCAATTTGATTTCTTCGTTATATTTTACATTTATTATGATTGCAGTAATTCCCGCTAACACTTGTCCTATTACTGTGGCAAGAGCTGCACCAGAAACTCCCATCTTTGGGCAACCAAAATATCCAAATATCATAATAGGATCAAGAATCAAATTAGTTACTGCGCCAACCAACTGAGTTACCATGGCAAACATAGTCTTACCAGTGGATTGCAGCAATCTCTCAAATATAAACTGGCAATAGATACCAAAAGAGCAGCAACAAACTATGGTAAGATAATCTACTCCATAATTAATAATATCCTGGTTATCAGTCTGTGCCTCGTAAAATGGTCTCACTATAGTAAGTCCTACTGCAAGGAAGATTATAGCATTAATACAGGCAAGAAAAATGCCGTTTTTTGCCGACTCACTAACATTTTTATAGTCTTTTTCTCCAAGAGACTTTGAAAGCAGTGCATTTACACCTACTCCCATACCTCCGCCTAATGCAATCATTAAAGTTTGCATAGGGAAGGCTAAAGATACTGCTGTGAGGGCATCCTCACTTATCTTCGCCACGAATATACTATCCACAATGTTATACAAAGCTTGTACCAACATAGAAAGCATCATAGGCAAAGACATACTGAGGAGCAGGCGATTCACAGGCATTGTACCCATTTTATTTTCCTTAAAATTCTCAGTTACATACTCTTTTTCGCTCTTAACTTCTGCTTCAATATTCTCGTTTATTTCTTCTAGCATTTTTTACCTCTTATTCATATCTAGTTATAGCTGGCCAGAAATCAATACTGATGATTTGTATTTTTCTTCCATAGCATTTATCTTCTTCTCCAGTTCTTGTTTTTCTTTTGTCAACTGAAGATGTATCTTTTGCTTTTCTTTATACTCTAATTCCTTTGAAAGGCACACATCCACCTGACTCTCTAACGCCTTGAGAGTATTCTTGTTCTTAAGGTGTTCCTCCTGGGGAATCGGAGTTCCGAACCACTTTTTACGTTGCTTCTTGGTTTTATTATAAAGAAGAATTCCTAACATATTAAATACTGCAAAAAGCGCCACGCAAACTAAAGTTTTGTAAATCCAACTGTCAACATCTCGGAAAACAACGGCAAATATTACGCCAATTGTCAACATATAGGCAATTGCAAGGGCTATGGGTGTATCTACTAATAGCACAAATCCAAGTCTTTTTCTTCTAAATATCTTATCAACCTGTTCATCCTTGAATTTAACTGTTGTAGCTTCATATTCTATGGTCCTTATTTTTTCTCTTACCAAATTAAGATTACCAGTCTGATCAGGATATTTCTCCAGCTTTTTGCTTATTTTCTTGTGATTGTCTACTAGGCTATTAATGTTAACCTTTAGTTTCTCTATATCCTGCTTTTTACCTTCAGTTATTTTCTTATTGGCAAAGGCCGCCTTAGACATATCCGCAACTCTCTCATTTATGTCAAGGTCTTCGTCACCCCAAAGCTCTCTAGACATAGCTAAGGCATATTCAGCAAATGCAGCATTTGCGTTAGGGGATTTTGACTCTCTGATTCGCTTAAGGTTTTTGCCTAGAAGGTTATTCTCATTAAGCTTCTCTAATTTCTTAAAATCAGCTCCATCAGCCGATTCACCTTCAACACTCAAAATCTTATACTTCTCTTTTACCAAGTCAATATTATAATCCAGATAACATTTGCTGGTTCTATTTATCATAACGGAATAAACACATTGTTTATCCTTTGCACACAAATCCATAAGATAGGAATTCAAGGTTGTATTAGTCAAGGTGTCGTCTGCATCAACAGTAATTGTCTTGTATCTTCTCTGTGATGTAGCTACAAACTTAGCGCTGGTTGTACTCTTATCCACATAACCCTTTATATAACCATGCTCTCCCGTATCCTCCGGCCCCATAGGTTCCACTGCTCCAGGATAATACAAATTGTATTCCTTCTTACATTTAAAATTGTGGAAGTGTCCCATACCGATATAATCAAATTTCTTGGTAGATAAATCATCTAGGGCAAATGGTGAAACCTTTTTATCTCCACCATGGGCAAGAAGAATATTAATACGCTTTGTGTCATGAGCATAAACATAATCCAAATCATTTCGTTGATTAATCTCACTATACTGACATATGCCATAAATATCCAAATTGTATTCCTCGAAATATAGGGAATCTGCTATACCCTCTGCGTATACATTTCTAACTGGCATTCTACTTTCTGGTACACAGTTATTAAACTTCTCACAATTCATAAGAAATGTATTTGAACGGAATGTATAACTCCACAGCGGAGACTCCTTACTTAAGTAATCCGCCTCACCAGTAACGTAAATTATGTATGCCTTGTTAAGGCGCATTAATTCCATATCCACCTTGCTTATTTCATCAACGGTAGGCACATGGTCAAATAAATCTCCTGTTATAAACAGAAAATCCAATTTTTCAGCCTCAAGTCTATCTATTATATTTACGAAACCATCAAAAAGTGACTGGGTTGCTCTTTTTTCCCAAGGTGCTCCCTGGTCAACTATTCGTCCAATATGTAAGTCTGCTATATGTGCGAATCTCATACATTTCATCTCCGTAATATTTATCATTTATCCTCTGTAAAAAAACAAAGAATATTATAATCTAAAATATTAGATTTGAAAATATAAAAATAAAAGAAAACATTTACAACTTTTATATTGCAAATGTTCTCTTTTATCTACTCATTATTTACATGCTTCCATTATTTCATTTTTTCTCTCTGCCAACCATATGTATGAAGGACAACCGTGTATTTCTTTTTCCACAAGAACAGTTCCTCTGTATCCACCACCAAATTCTGGATACTGTGGATCTGGTTCTACATAAACTATATCTGTCATCAAACACTCATATTCCTGGTTATAAGTCAAGCCAGTGGTGTCCCCATCAAAAAACACTTGATTAGTTGCTTCGTCAATAGAGAAAATTCCAGTCCAACTATTATTCATCACTAATCCATCAGAATTTTCTGCATATTCGCAAATTATATACGTACAATCACTATTAAATGTGTATTCCATAATAATTGTATCCTGTGGACTAACAGTGTAGTAATTATGTGTAAGCAGACGATTAATAAGCGAGTCATTTTCTTCACTATTTACATTATCCTGATATGTAGCAATATCATAACCAAGCACATATTCTTCCCCTGGTTCATATACATCATAGATAATATTAAACTCGTATGCTCCTGTTACCGAGAGACCATTATTATCCTCTATCTTACTAATCTCAAATGTATCATACAGTATATCAACATATATATTTGTCTCATTATCATTTCCATCAAGAATAATATACACAACTCCTGTAGGTGTCACATCATAAAACATCTGATTATTAAAGCTATTCTCTGCATTTGTATTACTCATCCACTTTGTACAATAATTCTCAATAGCATACACCTGCTCTTTGGTACCATTACCATCTAAGTCAACAGCTGTGGTCAAATATTTCACTCCAATGCTACTTAAATGCTTTTCCATGCCTTTAATTGCATTGTCTATACTGTCAGTAGAAACTACTTTGGTAATTGATTTATAATTATTATCTATTGGTGTAAGATTAAGAGAATTTATCTTTCCGTACCATTCATCATATAAGGACGCTTCACCTTCTGCTCTAGTCTGTGTCTTTACGTCACCCTTCCAATTAGCCTCCTCCATATAACTTCCAGGTGCATCAGCAGTATCAAAGGTTTGCAAATATGACATCTCCAAATTCATACCATTATTGCCATTATATCTGCAATAATCAGCAGTTAAAATACCTACAGTAGAATATCCGGCTCTATAATATATCTGATTCTCTACACTTGAATAACTAAACTCACATTCTCCTGCTGCTCCTGTCTGAGAATTTATGTATATTCCTGCCTTTGTACTTGGAGAAATCACATAACAATTCCCGCTAATACCGTTACTTGAAATTTGTGCATAAAGCTCTTTTCTTCCATCACCATCTGAGTCAAACACCTGACAGCCAGCCACCAGGTCCAAATTTCTACTATGATCTCCATATGTTGTATCTTCCACCAAATACTTCATAAACACAGCATAGTCCACCAGGTAATATTCTTCAAATGCTGGTTCTGCAACGTCTTCAGTGGTCGCAGCTGTGGTCTTATCCTCTTTCTTGTCTTCTTTATCCTTTTTGTCATCTGTGGCATCTTTTTCGCTAACAGTTTGTTTCTTATCGTCCTTATCCTTCTTATCATCCTTGGAACACCCAAGTAAAGATAACATCAAAATAAGAACCAATACTAAGATAATATTGCTTTTTATCTTCCTCATAAATTTTTCCCTCCTCATCTGTACTAATGCTAATTATAGCATCAAAAGGGTAAGCTGTCTCTAATATGTAAAAAATGACGTAATTTATGCTATATCTGACAATATAGACATTCAAAAAAGGGGACCTGATTTTGATGTGACCCCAAAAAGTTAGACTTTTTAAGCGTAGCAGTTTTATGGCTGCTACGCTATTTTTATGCAGCCAAGAGACGGAGCCTGTACTGAACAGGACTTAACCATCCTAGTTTCTCTTTAATT
>SVEI01000052.1 GCA_015057445.1 Lachnospiraceae bacterium
TGAGCCTAAGGTATTCCTTATGGATGAGCCACTTTCAAACCTTGACGCTAAGCTTAGAGTACAGATGAGAGTTGAGATTTCAAAGCTTCATCAGAGACTTCAGACTACAATCATCTACGTTACACATGACCAGACAGAGGCGATGACTCTTGGTACTAGAATCGTAGTTATGAAGGATGGTATCATCCAGCAGATCGATACTCCACAGAACCTTTACGATAAGCCATGTAACTTATTCGTTGCTGGTTTCATGGGTATGCCACCTATGAACTTCATCGATTGTAAGGTTGTTAAGTCAGGTACTGACGTATTACTTATGTTCGGTTCACACTCAATCAAGGTTCCTGAGTCAAAGGCTGCTAAGCTTATTGCTGGTGACTTTATTGATAAGGAAGTTGTTCTTGGTATTCGTCCAGAGGATATTCACGATGAGCAGTTATTCATCGAGTCTTCACCAGAGAGTGTTATCGATGCTAGAATTAACATCTATGAGATGTTAGGTGCAGAAGTTTACTTATACTTCACTATCGATCAGTTCGATATTACTGCAAGAGTTAACGCTCGTACAACAGCTAGACCTGGCGATACAGTTCAGTTCGCATTTGACCTTAGCAAGATTCATATCTTCGATAAGGAGACTGAGGAAGTAGTAGCTAACTAGTCAAAATATGAGAATTTTATAAAAAATTCAGAGGAAATACACAAAAAAAGTGTATTTCCTCTTTTATTTTTTCTGATTTTGCGTTACAATGTATTATGTATGATTAGGTTTAGTAAATCTATAAGTACGATATGTGTAGTGAAATAAAGTAACTAATATGTAAGGAGTGATAAGATGATCTCAAACCAGATACTGCAGGATACAATTGAGGGGATAAAAAATATAACAAGAACAGACCTTTGTGTTATGGACACAGAAGGAAAAAATTTGGCATCTACATTTAGAGATACAGACGAGTATGAAGATGCTGTAGTTGCATTTGCAGAATCACCGGCTGATAGCCAAGTGATGATGGGTTTCCATTTTTTTAAGGTGTATGATGACAATGAGCTAGAGTACGTAATACTTGCGAAGGGTGAAGCTGATGATGTATATATGATAGGAAAAGTTGCATCATTCCAGATTCAAAGCCTTTTGGTTGCCTATAAGGAGAGATTTGATAAGGATAACTTTATTAAAAACCTTCTGTTAGATAATTTACTTTTAGTTGATATATATAATAGAGCAAAGAAGCTTCATGTTGAGACAGACGTGAAGAGAATTGTATTTATTATTGAAACTAAGAATGAAAAGGATACTAATGTTCTTGAGATTGTTAGAACTCTGTTTTCTAGCAAGACAAAGGATTTTATTACTGCAGTTGATGAGAAGAATATCATTCTTGTTAAGGAAGTTAAGCCTAGCGAAACATATGACGATATGAACAAGACAGCTAAGGTAATTGTTGATATGCTTAATACAGAGGCTATGTCATCAGTGAATGTTGCCTATGGTACTATTGTCAATGAGATTAAGGAAGTATCTCGTTCATATAAGGAAGCTAAGCTTGCCCTTGATGTTGGAAAGATTTTCTACAGTGATAGAAAAATCATTGCTTACAGCAACCTTGGTATAGGACGACTTATTTATCAGTTGCCTATTCCACTTTGTAAGATGTTTATTAAGGAGATTTTTGATGGTAAGTCACCAGATGAATTCGACGAGGAAACACTTACTACAATTAATAAATTCTTTGAGAATAGTCTTAATGTATCGGAGACATCAAGACAGCTTTATATACACAGAAATACTCTTGTATATCGTCTTGATAAGCTTCAGAAGAGTACAGGACTTGACCTTAGAGTTTTTGAGGATGCAATAACATTTAAGATAGCTCTTATGGTTGTTAAGTATATGAAATATATGGAGTCTTTGGATTACTAAAAGTATATACTTTTCAAAAAAATAAATTTATGTCACTTTTTTGATGTAATTATCGTTAAAAGAGTAGAAAGATGACAAAATTAGGAGAAATAATATGATACGTTTAGAACATGTAAAGATGAAATATCCGGCTAGTAAGACTTATGCCTTAAATGATATTAATATACACATTCAAAAAGGCGAATTTGTTTTTATAGTTGGAACAAGTGGTTCGGGTAAGACAACGCTTATGAGACTTATATTGAAGGAACTAGAACCAACCTCAGGAAAGATAAGACTTGATGGTACAGATTATGCTAAGATTAAGAAAAAACATATTCCTAAGCTTAGAAGAAGAATTGGTGTAGTTTTCCAGAACTTCAGACTTCTCAAGGATAGAACTGTTTATGAAAATGTTGCTTTTGCCCAGAGAGTTATAGAGACTCCTACTAGATTTATCAGAAGACAGGTTCCAGCTATGCTTACATTGGTTGGACTTGCAGATAAGTATAAGTCATATCCAAAGCAACTATCAGGTGGAGAACAACAAAGAGTTGCTCTTGCTAGAGCATTGGTAAATAAACCTGAGATTCTTCTATGTGATGAGCCTACAGGAAACCTTGACCCTAAGAATTCATGGGATATTATGAGACTTTTGGAAGATATTAACAGTAAGGGTACAACTGTAGTAGTTGTTACTCATAATAAAGAGATAGTTAATATGATGCAAAAGCGAGTTATCACCTTAAAGAAGGGTGAAATAATCAGCGATGAGCAGAAGGGTGGGTATATAGATGAGGATTAGTTCAGTAGTATACAGCGTTAGACAGGGACTTAAGAATATTAGAAGAAATCTTCTCTTCTCACTGGCTTCCATAGGAACAATTGTATCCTGTCTGTTCTTGTTCGGAGTATTTTATTGTGTAATAGTAAACTTTAGAAGTGCTATGGACGATTTGGAGAATACGGTTACCATTTCAGTATTCTTTGAACCAGGAATTACAGACGAAAACATTAGTCTGATAGGTGAACAGATAAGAATTAGGGAGGAAGTAAATACTGTAGAATATATTTCGCCAGAGCAAGCTTGGGAAAATTATGCTAAGGAAAAATTCAAAGATAATTATGAAGAGGCCATGGAGATATTTGCAGGAGACAATCCACTTAAGGATAGTGCATCCTATACTATATCTTTAAAGCAGTTAGACAAGCAGGCTGAATTTGTAAAATATTTGGAAGGTTTGTATGGAGTTAGAAAGGTTTCGACTTCGCAGGCCGTTGCAGATGGTGTAGATGCGCTTAACAGTGTTGTTACCTATGCATCGGTTGGAATTATAGTAATACTTCTTCTTGTATCTATATTCCTTATTAGTAATACAATCACAATTGGTATTACAGTAAGAAAAGAAGAGATAGCTATTATGAAGTTGATTGGAGCAACCAACTTCTTCGTTAGAGCACCGTTTATTGTAGAAGGTGTTGTAATTGGTCTCGTTGGTTCACTTATTCCGCTTGGATTAGTGTATCTTATGTATGATAACGTAGTAAGTTATGTTATAGGTCAGTTTGCAGTGGTGCAGAACTTGTTTGCATTCGTTCCTATCAAAGAATTATTTGCAGTTCTTATACCAGTTTCAGCAGCAATTGGTATAGGTCTTGGATTAGTAGGAAGTATTGTAACAACAAGAAAGCATCTTAAAGTATAGTAAGGGGGAATATGATGCGTAAGTTTTATAAGAAGATGGCCGTTATAATGGCAATGGTTATGGTGGGTTCTGTGTGTCATGTAACTCATGCTAGCACAATATCAGAGCTTGAGGACCAGGTAGAGGAAGCAGAAGGCAAAAAGGCCGCTGCACAAGAGATTTTAGATCAGCTTCAGTCAGAGCAGACAAATATTTTGGATGCAATTAAGGTTTTAGATGATCAGGTTGCAGAATATACAGCTCAGATTACTGAACTTGAAGCAGAGAGAGAATTATTAGAGGCAGATATTCAGGTTACATTAGGTGAACTTGAAGTGGCAAAGGAAAATGAAGCTAATCAGTATGAGGCTATGAAAACTCATATTCAGTATGCGTATGAGAGTGGTGACGTAAGTTATCTTGATACCATTTTTGCATCATCAGATGTGGCTGATATAGTTAACCAGAATGAGTATGCAGAGCAGGTGCTTAATTATGATGCCAATATGCTACAGGATATGATTGATATCAAGAAGACTATTGCTACTACTCAGTTGGAGTTAGAGACTAACCTTGCTGCAGTTGAAGAGATAGAAGCAGAGGTTACTGAGAACAAAGAAGCGGTTGAGCTTATGATTGAAGGAAAGCAAGTTCAGGCTGCAAATTATGCAACTTCAATCGAGGATTATGAGGAGCAGATAGCTGCAATTCAGGCTGATATTGATGCAACAAATGCAGCTATAGCAGAGATGGAAGCTGCAGCTGAGAGAGCTCGTCAAGAGGCAATTCAGGCAGGACAGAACGTTGAGATTTATTATACAGGTGGAACTTTACAGTGGCCAGTATCAACAGGTGGAGTAATTACATCTTTGTTTGGACCAAGATGGGGAAGAATGCATCAGGGACTTGATATAGGATGTGCTACAGGAACTCCAATTGTAGCTTGTGAGGCAGGCGTTGTTATTGGTGCGGCATATAGTGGATCAATGGGTAATTATGTACTTATTGATCACGGCGGTGGAGTAACAACTGTTTATATGCACAATTCGTCACTTTGTGTAAGCTATGGACAGACAGTTGCAAGAGGTGAGGTAATCGCACTTGCTGGAAGTACTGGAAACTCAACAGGACCACACTGTCACCTTGGACTTAGAATAAATGGTTCTTATGTAGATCCATTACCATATTTGCAGTAGTTAGGAGAGAAATTTAGTGTTTAAGAAGATTTTTGCGTTAGCTGTAATCGGTAGCTTGTGTCTATCTTTGGTAGGATGTGAAAGCGTTCTTGATAGAAGCAAAGCATCATCAGGGGAGTCAGCTAAAGAGGGGAATAGTTCCTTTAGCATGTATGACGATGAAGTAGAGGAAAAAGTAGATGAGATCAATGACTATATTGATGCATACTTTTACTTTGAAACAGACGAAGAAGCTCAGGAAGAGGCAATATATGATGGTATAATGGCAGGACTTGATGATCCATACTCTGTATATTATACTCAAGAAGAATTTGCAGACCTTATGGAGGAAAATTCTGGAGAATATGTAGGAGTGGGTGCTGTTGTAACTCAAGGAACAGACAAGGCTGTAACAATTGTTAGACCAATTCCAGGAAGCCCAGCAGAAGAAGTTGGACTTATGGCAGAGGATATAGTTGTTCAGGTTGGAGATGTTGAGATAACTAATCAGGATTTATCTACAGTTGTAGATATGATTAGAGGTGAGGAAGGTACACAGGTGTATATCAAGGTGTATCGTCCTAGTGAGAATGATTATGTAGAGTTTGAAGTTACAAGACGAGTTGTTGAAAATGTTACAGTATACGCAGAAATGCTAGATGATAATATTGGATACATTCAAGTTCAACAGTTCTATGAGAATACAGATGAAGAATTTATTGATGCTATAAAGGGTATGCAGTCAAAAAATGTAAAGGGTATAATCGTAGATTTACGAGATAATCCAGGAGGGCTTTTAGACTCAGTTGTAAATATGTGTGATTTCATTATGGATGAGGGTCCTATTCTTACAACTAAGGATAAGCATGGAAATGTAATCCAAAAGTATGATTCTTCAGCAAAAGAATCATTAGACATTCCTATGGTGGTATTGGTAAATGGAAATAGTGCCAGTGCATCAGAAATATTTGCAGGTGCAATGAAGGATACTGGTAAGGCAGAACTTGTGGGTACTACTACATTTGGTAAGGGTATTGTGCAGTCTGTATTGCCACTTTCTGATGGAACTGCAATAAAGCTTACTGTAGCTAAGTATTTCACACCAGCAGGTACAGATATTCACGAGGCTGGAGTGGAACCTGACTATGTGATAGAACTTCCAGATGGAAAGGAAAGTGCAGTAAATGTTAAGCGAGAGGAAGATACTCAGCTTGATAAGGCTATAGATATAATATTCCAGATACAATAGTGATTTATACAGATGAAGTGGGTTTTCCTGCTTCATCTGTTTATATATTAGAAGGAGGACAATATGAGGGAGAATTATCTTGGGATTCCGGTTCCAGTGTGCAACGAAAAACAAGTGAGAGCCGATTATGAGAAATTGACTAAGCTGTTGATAGAAAAACAAATGACTATCACCACAATGGAAAGCGCTACGTCAGGACAAATTGCGTCGCTGATAACAGATACAGAAGGTGCATCTGCTGTTATGAAAGGTGCATTTGTTACATATAGTAACCAAGCTAAGATTATGCAAGGAGTACCTGCAGAAGTAATAGAAAAATACTCTGTCTATTCAGAAGAGACTGCAATTGCTATGGCAAAATCATGCGCTGAAATATATAAGACAAATATAGGTGTAGGGGTAACTGGTACTATGGGAAATATAGATCCTAAGAATCAGGATGCTTCAATTCCAGGACAAGTGTATTTTGCAATATATATAGATGGAGAATATTATTCGTACAAAAGAAGTGTTCCAAAACAACCCAGTAGATTATTGTATAAACTTTTTGTGGCACATATGGTATGTGTTGAGTTACTAAAATTATTGTAGCATAGAATAATGTTTCAGCTTCACTTAGAACTATTGTAATCCACTAGCAAATGTAATAAAATAAAAGTACCATTGTAACCATAAAAATTGGGTTATATTATATTTAGAGTGATGCATATGAAACATCAGCAGGAGAGAACCATGAGTAAGAAATGGCAAAGAAGACGAAGAAGATTATTTGAGATAATAGAGGTTGGAAGCTATTATGATAAAGTCAGTAAGGCGTATGATTATTTTAGTATAGCATCCATAGTTATAAATCTTCTTGTTAGTGTGTTATATACATTTGATAATATAAAGGCTGATTATGGTCAAATAATGCTTGTTGTGGAGCAGGTTACTGTGGCAATATTCGCAGTGGATTATGTACTACGAGTCATAACAGCTAAATTTTTGTATCCTGACGAAAAAGAAGGAATAGCAATTAAAAAGTACGTGTTCTCATTTACAGGAATTATAGATTTGTTATCATTTTTGCCTTACTATCTGCCTGTTTTCTTTCCAGCAGGAACAGTGGCTTTCAGAATGATTAGAATAGTGAGGATTCTAAGGCTTTTTAGAATAAATGCTTACTACGATTCACTGAGTGTAATAACAGAGGTATTAAGCAGTAAAAGACAACAGCTTATATCATCTGTGTTTATAATATTGGTGCTAATGCTTGCATCCAGTCTTTGTATGTATAGCTTAGAGCATGAGGCACAACCGGAGGTTTTCTCCAATGCATTTTCAGGAATATGGTGGGCAACATCAACACTGCTTACCGTGGGCTATGGAGATATATATCCCATAACAACATTGGGAAAGATATTTGGAATATTTATATCCTTCCTAGGGGTAGGTATGGTAGCCATACCTACAGGTATTATATCTGCGGGTTTTGTTAATCAGTATTCGAATATTAAGAATAAGGCTTTGTATGGTTACAAGAAGGATATGCATTTTATAAAAATTCATCTTATGGCTAATGACAAATGGATTGGTAAGCGGGTTGCTGATTTGAAGCTTCCGGATGGTATAGTAATGGCTGTAATTAAGAGGAAGGATAATATTATTATACCTAGAGGAGATGTGGAGCTTTTGGAGGAGGATACCATAGTAATTGGTGCGGAGCCATTTGAGGAAGAGGAGAGTATTAATCTTAAGGAGATTATGATACAGGATGAGCATCCTTGGGTAGGTAAGAGAATCCGCGATTTGGATATATCAAAGTACTCAGTTATAGTGCTTGTTAAGAGAAAGAATAAAGCTCTTATCCCGAATGGTAACATGATTATTCAGGATAACGACAGAGTGTTTATGTATACACAGAAGTATGTGGCAGAGGCTAGTGAATTTAATATATAATAAGAATTGATAATGTGTAGAAGTAGTATTTATGCGGGAATTATGTAGCATATAGTTGTATAGAATATAGTGGAGAGGAGCTGATTAGGTGAGTAATAGGACTGTTCAGGATGGAATAATGCATGTGTATAATCGTAATATTCTCATTATTTATAATTGTAAGACGGGTGAATTTACATACCCTAATCTTAGCGCTAATGGGGAAGCTATGTCTTCTGAGAAGCGTCCTCTATGGCAACTGTTATTGGAAGAGGAATTTGCTTTACAGGAAACGGCAGATATTATAAAGACTAGAATTAAAGATATAGAAAAGCTTGAATTTGCTGAAGCGCATTTTGAAGATTTGTGCTTTAAGGCTTACGACGGACAGTGGAAATGGTATGGTGTTGGCTTTGTGTGCCCTATTCCAGGAGAGATAATCAGTATTACATTTACAGATATTCATAGCAATGTTGTCAAGCAGAGAAGGCTTGCCCAAATGTCTGAGTTCGATGATTTTACAGGACTTCCTAACAGACAGGGGTTTGAAAAAATGGTAAATACTGTTTTGGTTGATGATGAGGAAGGCGTCATGTCAGGAGAGTATGCTATGGCTTGCTTTGATGTGCTAAGATTTAAGGCGGTTAATGATTTGTTTGGAGCTGATGTGGGGGATAAGCTTATTCTTCATATAGCAGATGTATTGTCTGAAAATGTTAGTGAAGGAGATATAATAAGTCATCCAGGTTCTGACAGGTTTATGTTTTTTGCCCGCGCTAAGGGTGAAAGACTACAGAAAATGGTTGATAAGATATTAACTGATATTTCAGATTTTGATGTGCCATTTGAAATTGCTTGTAATATGGGAATATATGTTACAGGAGGAAAGGTTCATTCGGTAGATACTATGATTGATAGGGCGGTTTTAGCCCAGTCTAAGATAAAGGGAAGTTATACAATTAAGTATAATTATTATACAGAAGAGCTTAGAAATACTATGCTTGGAGAACAGGAAATAGTAGGTATGATGTCTACTGCCTTGGCTGAAAAGCATTTTATAGTTTATTATCAGCCACAGTATAATCATTCTACAGGTATGCTTCTTGGAGCAGAGGCTTTAGTTAGATGGAAGCATCCTGATAAGGGAATTATATCTCCAGGAGTATTCATTCCTATATTTGAGAAAAATGGATTCATAACTAAGCTTGATTTGTATGTGTTTGAGCAGGTATGCGCATTTGTAAGAAGATGTCTTGATAACGATATTTATGCCGTACCTATATCTACTAATTTTTCAAGGCATGATATATTTTTACCTAATTTTGTGGAAAGTCTTGAAGAGATTCGTACCCAATATGATGTACCTGTTAAGTACCTAAGAGTTGAAATAACTGAATCTGCGGTTATGGGAAGCTCTGTGGCAGTTAATCAAGTGGTTCAAAAGCTTCATGATTATGGTTATGTGGTTGAGATGGACGATTTTGGAAGTGGATATTCATCTCTTAACGTGTTAAAGGATATAGAGCTTGATGTAATAAAGCTTGATATGATGTTTATGTCAGAGCATTCTGAAAGTAAGAAGGGTGGAACAATACTTAGTTCCATAGTAAGAATGGCAAAATGGCTCCGTATGCCTGTTATAGCAGAGGGTGTTGAGACCATAAAGCAGGCAGATTTTCTTAGAAGCATAGGCTGTAATTATATACAAGGGTATCTGTATTCTAGGCCAATTCCAGAAGAGGAATTCGTGGAGATGTTAAGTGGAAGTACAGTGGGAATAGCTGTACCGCAGATGAGATTAATAGATACTTTTAATGCTTGTGACTTCTGGGATCCAAGATCTCAGGAGACACTTATATTCAGTAATTTTGTTGGTGCAGCAGCCATATTTGATTATCATGATGAAAAGATGGAGATTCTTAGGGTTAACCAAAAGTATCTTCAGGAGCTTGGCATGAACTTGTCCGAGAAGGATATTATAGATATGGATCTTGCGGAGGTACTTGACGAAGAGTCGAAAAGGATTCATACAGAAATGCTAGAAAAAGCCATAGTAACAATGGAGGAGCAGGAATGTGAGGTTTGGTGTAATGTTCAGTCTCCGTGTTGTGGCACAGAGCGAATATGCTTAAGGACATTTGTTAAGCTGATAGGTAAAAGCGAGGATAATTATCTTTTCTATGCAAATATAAGGAATATTACTGCAGAAAAGACGAAATTTAGTGAGCTTGAGGATATGGACAAGAGATTTAGGGTGGCTAGTGAGCAGGCAAATATTTATTTTTGGGAGTACATTATTGCTACCAAGGAGATGCGACCATGCTTTAGGTGTATGAGAGATTTGGGACTTCCGCCAGTTGTAAGAAACTATCCAGAACCACTGATTGAGCAGGGAATCATACCAGAAGATTATGCTGATATGTATAGGAAGTGGATGGATGAAGTGGCTACTGGTGATGTGAGTAGGGAAGAAATTGTACCCCTTACAGTGGGAAGAGTTCCATTTATGTTTAAGTACACTATGGAATATGACGAGAATGGAAGACCACTTAAGGCATTTGGCTCAGCAACATTTGTTAATGGAACACAGGAATAAAAGGCTTATGTCAAAGTTTTTTGTATGACATAATGTTAGATGATATGATTTACATTATAGGTGTGTAACAGTAGGTGAAATTGCTGAAATAATAATTACACATAATAGGAAAGGTTACAGGATGATAACAGTTAAGGAATACGTAGGACATATTAGAAATTGGAAGGCACTTTGTCAGGAGCTTGGTATTGATGTGAATCTTGCTAGAGAAGAAAGAGAGCTTAAGATACTTGTAAAGGCATATGAGAAATGGGCTGGGAAAATGGCAGACCATATTTATGGTATGTTTGCATTTGCTCTCTATGATGATGAGGCTAATAAGGTGTTTTGTCTTAGAGACCAGTTTGGAACAAAGCCATTTTATTATTATATGACAGATGATGGTAAGCTTTTGTATAGTACAAGCATCCGTAAGATTCTCGAGATGCCGGGATGTAAGAAGGAGCTTAATGAGGATATGCTTCAGATTTATCTTACTCTTACATATATTCCGGGAGAGGATACATTTTTTAAGGGTATTAAAAAGCTTTTGCCAGGAAGATACATGGAGTTTAAGGAGGGTGATGAGGCACCTGTAATTACCAGATACTTTAAGCCAGAATTTAGGCCTGATAATAGTAAGACTCTTGAGGAGTATGCAGATGAACTC
This sequence comes from Lachnospiraceae bacterium, assembly GCA_015057445.1. Lineage (GTDB taxonomy): Bacteria > Bacillota > Clostridia > Lachnospirales > Lachnospiraceae > Coprococcus_C. Next base: position 11,175 of record SVEI01000052.1, read on the forward strand.
CATAATACTTTAGAGATGATTATGAAAGAGGTTAAGGATGAGGATGAGGTTGCAGATTCCTTCCTGTCAGGTGGCGTTGATTCATCCTATGTTCTTGCCATGAGTGATGCTAAGGTGGCTAATTCCTGCGGCTATGATTTTGAAGCTCTTGATGAGTCGGCTCTTGCGGCCAAGACTGCGGAATTGTTGGGAAGGGATATTAATAAATGTATTATTTCCCCTAAGGAATATTTTGATATAGTTCCATGGGTTATGTATAACATGGAGATGCCTTTGGGAGATGCGTCAGCGGTTGCATTTGCTCTTGGATGCAGAGCTACTGCAAAAAGGTCAAAGCTTTGTTATTCCGGAGAGGGCTCAGATGAGTTCTTTGGCGGATATAATATGTATCGTAACGCTGAGCGTTATGGTGATAATCTTAAGACCTTCTATGTTGGTAATACCAACATTATGAAGGAGGATGAGAAGGAGAAAATCCTTAAGAAATACGACCCAAGTATCTTGCCTATTAATCTTTGCGAGGAGATATATGAGGAGAATGAGCATCTTGCTCCGCTTGAGAAGATGCAGGATGTGGATATTCAGATTTGGCTTGAGGGTGATATTTACTTTAATGTTCACAATATGTCTACAGCGGCAGGATTAGAGGTTAGAATGCCACTGACTGATATGAGAATATTTGACATAGCAAGTAGACTTCCACTAGAGTACAAAATTACTGATGAGGAAAACAAGCTGGTTATAAGAACTGCAGCACTTAAAAAGCTTCCAGAAGAGATTGCATTTAGAAAGAAGCTAGGCTTTGTAGTTCCAATTAGATATTGGATGGCTGATGAAAAATACAATCAGGACGTTAGAGATAAATTTCAGAGTGATATAGCTGATAAATTCTTTAAGAAGGATGAAATATGGGCTATATACGAAGAGTATATAGGAGGAAACTCGGACCTGTGGAGAAAGGTGTGGACTATCTATACCTTCCTTGTGTGGTATGAGGAGTACTTCGTGAAGAGATAGGTGAAGGTTGTAAACCCAGCGCATAGTCATATGTGCTGGGTTTTTATCATTGAGCAGTATGAAATGGGTGTGAATTTATGTATTGGCCGACCTGCCTAGGGATTCTGCATCGCTGACACTTAAAACGGTCAGCTCAGCAGAACCCTGTCGCGGTCGGTATGAATATTTTGGCACACCCATTTCACACTTTGTCTGTTCATAAATCAGCACATAATGATATTGCACTGGGGCAACCTTCACTATGGCCTTCGGCCATAAGCAGTTCTTTCGTACCACGCAAAGAAGATATATTTACAGATAACGCTTCACTGCTTCACGTAAATCTTCCTCAATCTTTATAAGCTTTCTGCATAGTTCCTTGGTTTTGTCGTTGGCTGCAGGATATTGATTAAGATATTGGTTGAGGGACTTGATTCCCATATCGCAACCATCTGTAATAAGCTCGGCAGCAGTTTTGTCCGGGTCATACATACCCATCTTGAAGTTTGTCTTAATCCAGGACATACTCTTGGCCATAACATTTGGCTCTTTTTCTTCGCTATCATATTCTATGAGTAGGGAGTGGATTTCATTTCCAAGTGCCTCATGGTGCTCCTTACTTTCAAGAAATAGCTTGATAAGGTCAGAGTCCTGAACCTTGTCTAGTATATCGTCTATTGATGTAACCGCCATCTTTGAACCGGCGTCACATTCCTTAAGTAGTCTAATAGTGTCTTGATTTTCCATTTTTTATATCCTCCATATTTGATATAATGCTTTAGATATAGTGTGTGCATATATTTTATTTACATACAAAATATATTTTTTGAAAAATAGTGGGACTTTTTGAATCCTAAATTAGTCTAATAATTGTAATCCGGAATACAACACTAAAATGAGGAGGTGATCAAGTGTATGAATAAGGAAGCCTTTGGCAAGCTTGTTATAGATGCCCAGGAGAGCTTGTATAGAGTGGCAAAGTCAATATTATACAGTGATGAAGACTGTAAGGATGCCATATCTGAAGCTATTACTAAAGGCTTTGAGAAGCTTGATACCCTTAAGAAGGATAAGTTTGCTAAGACCTGGCTAACAAGAATTCTAATCAATGAGTGTTATGACATTTTGCGAGAAAGTAAAAATGTAGAAGATATTGAGGCTCATACCTACGAGCTAGGCTATGAGGAGCCGGATAGTTATTCTGAGCTTTACGAGGCAATTATGAAGCTTGAGGTGGACTATAGAACAGCCATAGTTCTTTACTACATAGAGGGCTATAAAATCAAAGAGATTGCTACTATGGTTGATTCCACTGAATCAGCGGTTAAGAAGAGATTAGCCAGAGCCAGAGATAAACTGAGATTATATTTGGAGGGAGGATTAAAGGATGAAGATAGATAAGAAGGATTACCCTAAAATGCCTGATGATATAAGAGATATGATTAAGCAACAAGTGGAAAATGAAATATCAAGCAGTGAAACTAAAGTTAAATTTGTTTCAAAGAGAAGATTTGTGAGATATGCGATAGCTGCCCTTGCAGGAACCTTATTGGTAGGAACTACGGTTTATGCTGCATCTAAGCTTATATCCATAACCACAGAGAAGAAGGGTGAGTATGGACTAGAGACTAAGGTTACTGTGTCAGAGAATGCTGATGGTGGGGAAGAGAAGGAGAATTTGGATAATGTAAGTACTGAAAACGAGAATATAATTGATGGAACTGCTGAGGCTTCATATGATAGGGAAGAGCTTATGCAAGAAGTAAATTATGTTCAGCTTGATATAGGATACTTGCCAGAGGATATTTATGTGGATTGGACTGACGAGGATTTAGGTGTTCCCAAGCTGTTTTTTTGGTCGAATGAAGATAGAGAGAACAGACATTTTACATTTTATATGTGGAGAATACATGAAGGTGTGGAATATGTTCACAATGATGTTAATGTTATAAACACAGAGGAATTTGAAGTGCCAGGTGGTACAGCAGTTTTGGTAGAGCTTAATGATGGGATGAGAAAGGTATATATGGCATATGATATAGGCTATGTGCTAGATATTTGGTCTCAGCCGGGTATGACAAAGGAAGAAATGATTAATGTGGCAAAGGGGATTAAGTTTAATGTTGTAACTAAGGAGGAGGCGGAAGGATTAAACCCTGTTATGGAAGCCCCTGCCTACCTTCCGCCTGAAGAATATGCCGAGGAAAATGTTGTGATTGTTGATGATACATTAGCAAGTAAATTTGATCTAAATACAAAGATAGCCAAGGAAGAACTTAAGGTTTATCAGGTGGGAGATAAAATTGCAATACCAAAAGGTCAGGGTCAATATCGTGATGTGGGAAATCTAACAGCAAGTGTAACTAAGGTTGAAGTGTGTGACGATTTAAGTGTTATTAATAAAGATGTATTTAATTATTATCAGGGAGAAAATCCAGACTTTATAGATGGAAATGGAAACCTAAAGGATGAGACTGTATCTTACTGCAAGGTGGGTGATGGAGTGAATTCCTTAAATGAGACTGTGGCTACTGAAACTATTCCAGTTAAGCTTGTTTATATTGAGGTGGAATATTCCTCGGATACAGGTGGATCAGATATGCTGTTTTATGGTAGTATAATGCTTGTCAAGGAAAATGAGAACAGTTACGAGATATATGATGGCTTAAGTCAACTTGCTAGAGAGACAGAATATGATGTAGCCTACCCAAGCTATTATGATAATGTGCCAGAGGAAATATATTTTTACAATGGAAATGATGTGTGGGAAAAGAATCATTTTGAGAGTATTCAGGCAGGAGAAACACGAACAGCATCGTATTGTTTTGTGGTAAGAGAAGATTGGTTGCCGTATATGTATTTTGATATTACCGGTGCAGATTATCCGGATCAATTTGAGAAAACTGTTATTAAGACAGGATTAATAGATATAAGACAGTAACATTATCCCCCCGTGGTACATTTGAGAGTGCCACGGGGGATTGCTTTGCGTTAAGGGATGTGGTAGTCTAAAAAATATTTTAAAATAAATCGCACAAATCGAATCTCTCGACCGTTATTATATTGAAGGCCTTTAAAACAAAATCACAAGTCAGGAGGTGAGGTCTTGGATAGTAGAGAATACGAACGAATTGTAAAAGAGAATATTGATACAATCTATAGAATAGCTTTAAGCTATACCAAGTCCACACAAGATGCAGATGATGTGGTTCAGCAAACCTTTATGAAGCTTCTTATCAAGCAGGTGAGCTTCAAGGATGAGGAGCATATTAAAAAGTGGCTGATTAGAGTTTGCGTTAATGAGTGCAACAGCTTATTTTCCACATTCTGGCGAAGAAATGTAGGCTCTACAGACGAGATGTCTGAAGAAGCTTCCTATGAGGTGGAATTTGCAGATGGGAAACATGAGGAGCTGTTTGAAG
>SVEI01000053.1 GCA_015057445.1 Lachnospiraceae bacterium
TGTCCCATCACTGGTGGCTTTGGCATTCCTGGCATCGGTGCTGGCTGTCCCATCACTGGTGGCTTTGGCATTCCTGGCATCGGTGCTGGTTTTGGTGCTTCTGGCTCATTTGTTTCTTCTGCCTTTTCATCTACTTTTACTGCCTCTTCAATATCCTCTAAACCAGTTTCTTCTTCTGTCTCAGTTTCTTCTGTTTTATCCTCTTCTTTTACAGCTTCTTCAATATCTTCTAAACCTGTTTCTTCTGCCACAGTTTCTTCTGCCTCGGTTTCTTCTGTTTTTGTCTCTTCTTTTACTGCCTCTTCGATATCTTCTAAACCTGTCTCTTCTTCTATCTCAGGCTCCTCTATTTTTGTCTCGTCTGCTGCTTCTTTGATATCTTCTAATTTATTTTCTTCTGTTTTACTTTCTTCTGTAACCTCTGCCTTAGCTTCCTCTTGAACATCCATCTCTTTTTCTTCTTTTATTTCATCAGGTTGTTCTGGCTGACTTGGCATTGGAGATGGCTGACCCATCATAGGAGCCTTTGGCATTCCTGGCATTGGTGCTGGTTGACCCATTGGTGGCATACCTGGTATTGGTGCCGGCTGACCCATTGGTGGTTGCTCTGGCATTGGTGCCTTTGGCATTGGAGATGGCTGACCCATTACAGGCGCCTGCTGGTTCCCCATCATAGCCTGTGGTGTTCCTGGCATTGGTGGACGATTTGCTGGCATTCCCTGTGGTGCTGGCTGGCCCATTGGTGGCTGGCCTGGCATTGGCTGGCGATTTGGCGCCATTCCCTGTGGTCCCGGCTGGCCCATTGGTGGCTGGCCTGGCATTGGCTGGCGATTTGGCGCCATTCCCTGTGGTCCCGGCTGACCCATTGGTGGCTGACCTCCCATCATTGGTGGCTGACCTGGCATTGGCTGGCGATTTGGTGCCATTCCCTGTGGTCCCGGCTGACCCATTGGTGGCTGACCTCCCATCATTGGTGGCTGGCCTGGCATTGGCTGGCGATTTGGTGCCATTCCCTGTGGTCCTGGCTGACCCATTGGTGCTCTACCCATCATCGGTGGCTGACCACCCATCATTGGTGGCTGGCCTCCCATCATCGGTGGTTGCCCCATTTTATTATTCATTACTCCTAGTTTGTTAACTTTAACTCCGTTATTAGCAACAGGAGCACTACCTGCATTCATGTTAGTAAGTCCTTTATCTTTACTAACGTAGAAGCCTAATTGTTCCAGTTCCCTATCTACTAAATCCTTTAGTTTGCTAATTGAAAAATCGTCTGAATTAACCAAAGTAATCAATCTTGCAACATAGTTATCTCTATCATTTTCACTATATCTAATTCTAGAAAGTACCTCTCTAAAAAGCTTTGGAAGCTCCGCCATTGGCATAACATCCTGCTTAATAGGAAGAAGTAAGCATTTGACATTCAAATTGCTTTCAGATACATATATGTAATTTAAGTCTTTTACTAAGTAGCTTACAGGTACCCCTTGTGCACCTACTTCAAAAGCTGACGCCAATCCACTTATTATGGCAAGCACAGACTTCTTATCAAGAGTTTGCTTAAGCATCCCTTCAATCGTATTCCCATCCTTTACATATGAAGTAATACTTCTTCTACCATCCTCTTCTGAGTACTGAAAAGGAACTATATTCCCCATCTGTGACACTTTATCAGATACTCTATCATCATATACATCTGCAGCCTTAAGCTCGTATCTTACAACATCCATGTTGTTCTGTTTTGTAACTGTCAAATCTACCTTCTTCATAAATTACCTCCCAATTCTTCATATGTTCTATCTAATCTTGAATAAGAATTCTTCGTCACCAAGTCTTATTCTTGAATCATGTGTAAGAATTTCTTCAACTCCGTCCTCAACCATTTTGTCATTTACATATGTATGGTTTGTAGACTTGTTGTCCTTAATATAGCAAACGCCATCTTTCTGAATAATCACTGCGTGCTGACGGCTTATTGCTCCATTGCCGTCAACTGTATAATCCACTCCTCTAGATGCTTTACCTATTTTAAACATTACCTTACCTAACATTATTCTTTCCTCTGTGTTCACTCTTATAAGGTAAGGCATAGCCTTTGGCGCGTTCAAGATAGATGTTCTTGGAGCCTCTGCAACAGTCTTGCTTAAGATTGAATTACTCTTAGGTTTTTCCTCCTCAACAACTGCAGGTGCCTCTGAAGGGGCAGCTTGTGGTACTGGTACCGGACCTGGTCCTTCAAGCTTTTCTGTCTCTCCTTCATGCTCTGCTGCACTCTGAATAAGAGCAGCTCTATTTACCTTAACAACATTCTTCTTAATAACTGGTGGTCTGTTAGTACCAAGTACATTATCTAAGTCAGCCAATGTCTTTATCTCACCCACTGGCTCATCACTTTGTCTAAGAGTAGGAACAGTACCTACTAATTCCTTAATTCTGCTCTTAATTACATCTATATCTGCTTCCTTGCCTTGTGGTTTCTCTTTTTGTACAGTGGTTGGCTCCAACTTAAGCTCTTCCTTCACCGGCTTTGGTTCTTCTGCTTTTTCCACAGATTCCTCTGCTGTTTCTTCAGGTTCAGTTTCAGCTATAGTAGGAATCTCCTCTTCCTTAGATGCATTCATTCCTGCTGGCAATATACTCTCAAGTTCTTCATCATCCGCTACTGCCTCCTCTGACTCGTCTTCTTCATCATCACCAATTTCAGGGAGTTCCTCTGATGAATCTATGTCACTCATAAATCCAGACACATTAGCTGCATCACCAGCATCTTCATTTAACACTGGCTCTTCATTTACAACCTCAACTCCATCAGCCTCGATAGCGCCTGCCTCCTCGAAGCTAAGTCCTGCTTCTTCCATTAATGCTTCTGCAAGACCAATCAATCCTCTTAAATTAAAGCTATCGCTATTGATGTAAGTCAGAAGCTTTCCAACATACCCAAGATCTTCTTCCACGTCATATCGCATATTTGCAAGCAACTGTCTCACAAAGCTCTTAAACTCTGCAGCAACAGCCGCCTTACTTTCAACAGGCAAACAGATATACTGTACTTCCATATCATCATTCACATACATATAACTTCTGTTCAAAAGAATGTATGACAAATGTATAGTCTGCTCTTTAAAAGATATAAGATTTGCTGCTATATTTCTCACAAGAAAAAGAACCTTCTCAGCCTTCATCTCTCTAACAATATACTCCTCAAGAGATACCTTTCCCGTAATATCATATGTGAGATAATCGTAATCATCATCTTCCTCGTAAATGATATCCACAAGTTCCTTGAGATTATTTTCCTCGCAATAATCAAGCACGTCCTCATCTAACTCACACTCTTCACCCATAGTGTAAGTGAGATATTTTTCTTCTCCAATGTTTCTCGCCTTGAAGTTAAATACTCTCATAACTTCCCTCCTACTCGTATATAATGTTTATCTATTCTTCGCTTTCTGTTTCTTCTCCATCTTCACCCTCTACTGGAACTCCATTTGGACCACCGATAATCTGTGTATCAACATGCTCCTCGTAAGTTTCAGTAAACACATGAGTACCTTCATCCTCGTTATCAACATGATAGTAATAATAACTATGCTCTTCTGGATTAAGTACTGCATTAATACAGTCTAGACCAGGATTACATATAGGACCAACTGGTAACCCTTCATTAATGTACGTGTTATATTCTGAATCCAGCTCCAAATCCTCATAATAAACTTGGCTCTGGTCATACATTCCATCAGTAAGCGGATATAATACTGTAGGACACATCTGAAGCAGCATATCTGCCGCAAGTCGGTTATTAATAACACCTGCAATGGTTGCTCTCTCAGATGCCACCTTAGCCTCTCTCTCAACTATAGAAGCTCTGGTAACCACATCAAATGATGTATATCCTAACTCTTCCGCTCTAGCTTTCATATCATCAGTATAATAATTGTCAAATGTATCTAACATCCAGTCCACAAGAGATGCAGCAGTAGTATCTTCATAGATATCATAAGTTGCTGGGAATATATATCCCTGAAGCTTATACTTAACAGGAATACCTGCCGGTATATCACTCATATATTCAAAATCCGCTGATGTTACTGAGCTTACAGCTTGAAGAAATTCTTCTGCTGAACATATCCCCTGTTCCTCACATCTTGCAGCAATCATCTCAATGGTAAATCCTTCTGGAACAACCAACTGATCTATAGGAAGTACTTCCTGATACTCTGGGCTCATAACAGCCATCATATCTAGGGTAGTCATTCCTGTGTTAAGTGTATATGTTCCACTTTTAAGGCTTCCTCTATAGTCTGAATTCTGTAATCTTTTTACAAATGCCTTAGGATACTTTATGAGACCCTTTTCCTTCAAAATATTAGCAATCTCTTCTGCAGAAGCCCCCTCTGGAATAGTAACCACTACATCTACTCCTTCAACAGTTTCTGTACCTTCTAATTCGTATTTGTACTCATCATAAAAGCCCTTAATGTAATCCTTTACAATAAGGCTCAAAGCAACAACCGCTACAATCAATATAATTCCTTTTATAAATCTAATTACGCTATTCACAATTTCAGTCCTCTTTTTTCGCTATAGTTTACATAATATTTTAAAAAATTACATACTTGAAGTAATTTTACAATAATGCTATTATATAGTAACACCTTTTCTTGAAAATATCAAGAAAATATAACATTTAGAAAGGACTAATTGAAATGGCTAATCCAATAGTTACAATCACAATGGAAAATGGGGATGTTATGAAGCTTGAGCTTTATCCAGATATTGCCCCAAACACTGTTAAAAATTTTATTTCACTTGTTAAGAAAGGCTTCTACGACGGTCTTATCTTCCACCGTGTCATCGAAGGATTTATGATTCAGGGTGGTTGTCCTGACGGAGTCGGAACTGGTGGTCCTGGTTATTCAATCAAGGGAGAGTTTGCTGACAACGGCTTCGAAAACAACTTAAAGCACGAGCCTGGCGTTTTATCTATGGCACGTTCTATGATGCCTAATTCAGCAGGTTCACAGTTCTTTATTATGCACAAAAATTCACCACACCTCGATGGTTCTTATGCTGCTTTCGGTAAGATTACAGAGGGTATGGATGTGGTTGACAAAATCGCAACTACTCCAACAGGCTGGGGAGACAAGCCTCTTCAGGAGCAAAAGATTAAGAGCGCAACCGTAGATACTATGGGTGTAGAGTACGACGAACCAGAAAAATACTAATCGTCATATGTTTTCTAATAAAAAATGCACAATCAACCCTAATAAGTTGACTGTGCATTTTTTTAATTTATCTTATCCAACCCGTATTTTCCTTCTATTTCTCTAAACCATTCCTCCACGCCTTCTCCAGCGACTTGATATAATTGACCTGTGGTAATATATACTGTTCCATCCAACATTACATCAAATGAATAGCCTTCTGCTCCCGAAGGCATAAATGTATCAACACTATAGTACAAATTTTGATTATTATACGTATACTCTTTTGGTTGACCTGTAATTTCCATATCAAGAGATTTCAAAGAAGCAATATCTTCTTCGTCAAGATAGAAAAATATGTTTTCTGTTCCTGCGTTGTGATTAGCATTTTCGCTTCCAAAGCCTTGATTTATATTTTCCAAACCAGCAAAATACTTATCTCCTGGTGTTCTATCATAGATATCGTATGTAATATTATGAGCTTTTTCTATGCTCTCCAGCCATGGTTTTAATGCTCCATCCTTATCCATGGATTGCCCTTCACCATCTACTACACAATATGCATGAGCCACATCCCAACAGGTAATCAAAGTTCCATTTTCATCATACAAATATAGTCCATAATAAGATAACGAAATATTTTCCGGTGTTTCTGAGCGTTCAATATCTCCAGCCATCTCCTTTAAAGCTTCCACCTCTTCATCAGTAAGCTTACACCAGATACTTTCCTTGTATTTTCCTTTTACAAAATCATCTATCTCTATATATGCAACTTTTTCCAAATAATCCAAATTTAAATCCCCGTTTGCAATATCCGCAAACTCTGTTGTAGCCTCCTGCGTAACGGTGGTAATTGTCCCTTCTTCGCCACCTTTACTACAGCCTGTCAACATCACGACTATTGCAGCAAATATCACTAACGTTTTTTTCATGTTAGTTTATCTCCTTTTTTTATTCGTAATACACCGTGTCAAATAACATACCTGTATCTATAGGATTGCCATTCTCATCTGTAGATTGAGTAGGATCAATATAAAATCTTTGTCCCCAAGACGAAACAATAAATTTTCCATCCTCAGTAACACCTGTTACTACCATAGCATGAGCTTCAACATTTTCTGGCTTGCCATATTCATCATACATTACTCCATCATAGTATTCAATAATTACAGTCTTTCCTTCCTCACATATACTCTGGTAATTCTCAGGAGTAACAGCAACGTCCGATTCAAATACCATGGATTGTCCATGTTCACTCATAAATGCATTCAAACACGCCTCAGCTTCTGTTACATTAATTCCATTACCAGTTGGATCCATCATCACATTATACGGATTATGTATGGCATTATCATCTTGTAAATTAAATTGAACATCCTCTTCTTCATTATAATCCCATCCACCATATTCCATGTCTGTGGATGTGTACAAATCAACAAGCAACAAATCATAATTAAACTCTTTATTATTACCATCAGCATACAGCGGATAACCAAATACTTCTTCAAAGCCCTCTGGGTCATTTTCATATTTCATTAATATTGAATTTGTCATTGCCGCATAAAAACAACCTTCTGAGTTTAATCGATTCAACATCAAATTAAACTGTGCTACAGTTAAATCATATTCTGGTAGATTTTCACATGCTATATCATATAATTGTTCCCTGTAAGGAGAATTTCTCACATCCTGATTAGCTCCGTATGCGTAATTTTCATCAAACAATTCCGAATCCAGTAAGTAAGGATTAATATCATAATTACCATCTAAAACATCTCCATGATATCCTGTAGTATTACTCAAACCGGTACTATGATCAGCGCTATAATTATTAGTGTTATTATTAGAATTATTATTAGTGTTATTATTAATTTCAGTGCTGGCATCGGCACCCAAATCATTATTTGCAATAATCTCCTCTAATCTTCTGTATAATTCTATTATCTTTTTTAATATATCTAACAGTAAACTACTTTCATTCTCTTCCTCTTTCAACTCATCCAAAAGATGCTCAACGGCATCAGACGCTGCAGATAAACCTATTCCATCTAGTTCGGAATTTATATTATCAATTTTATGCGCGCAATTTTTAATTTTTTTTGCAACATTCTCAAATACTTCTAACTGCTTTTCTGCTTTATCACAATAGATTCCAAAATAATTCATATTATCCTCCTGATTAGTTAACTTTACTATTCGTTGCATACTCTATCACAATTATGCAAAAACATTTTTTTCTTTTTAATTTATCTTATCCAACCCATATTTTGCTTCTATTTCTCTAAACCATTCCTCCACGCCTTCTCCAACGACCTGGTATGATTTTTCCGTCTGAATATATACATTTCCGTCATAGGAAATATAAAAGTAATAATTATTTCCCTTGTCTGAATATACCGTCAAATTATAATATATGTCCGTCATGTCCTTAATTTTTTCTCTTGGTTGTTCTGTAATTTGAATGGTTTTTTCAAGTTCTTTCAAGCCTTTGATATCTTCATCATCCAAATCAAAGACAACGTATTCTACACCATCTGTATGATTTACATTTTCTCTACCATTTCCCTTACATACGCTGCCCAAATCTGCAAAGTATTTATCTCCTGGTGTTCTGTCATATACCAAAGTATCTAAGTCATGTGACTTCTCCATATCATCAAGCCACATTTTCAAATCACCGTAAACATACAATTGCTGGCCTTCACTGTCTACAACTAAATCGCCAACGAGAATATCCCATGTAGCTAACACATTTCCGCCATCATCACACATATTAAGTCTGTAAATATAAAGTGACTTATTTAAACTATCTAACTTGTCCCGATATGGTTCCACTTTAGTATCCAGATTCATCAATGATTCTATTTCTTCTTGTGTTAGAGCAACTCTTAATTCCTCTTTGTATTTACCATCAAAAGCATCAACAACTTCTATAGTTTTAACTTGACTAAGATAACTCAAATCAAGCTCCACAATTCCTCTTCCACGCAAACCATACTTTTCTTCCAAAGCCCTGAACCATTCCTCCACACCTTCTCCCGTGATTTGTTTTAGACTTTCAGTACCACCATATATGTTGCCATCATCAGTTACCACAAACACGTATCCCATCCCCCATGACGAATCATATGTATTCATGGTGTAATTCAAATTCTCTATATCATCTCTAGCAATATCAATGTCATCTACTGCTCTTACATTATCTTGAATATCCTTCAAAGAAGATACATCTTCATCATCCAAATCAAATCCTATTTTCATTCTTCCATCGGCAGCTCGATCACTTTCCTCAACAATACCATATTCAAATTTGTTAGAGTCTGTCAAATATTTTTCTTCTGAAGTGCTTACATCGCTTACTTGGGTAGTAACATTTTCGTCGCTTCCACCAACGGTAAAGTCTGTATCAGCCTCTCCACATCCTGTTAGGGATAGTAATAAAGTTATGCATATCGCCCATATACTTTTTTTAAAGTCCATTATTATTCCTTTCCATTGTACTATCTATAGCTAACTGTCTCAAATGATATAGTTGTTGTTCCCTCTTCCCCATAATCATTTGTCATTGTAAATTCCTGATTTGGATCAAGATAGTATTCCTGCCCCCAAGAAGAAACAATATATTTTCCATCCTCAGTTACGCCAGTTACAACCATTGCATGATTTTCTATGGGTTTCTTATTTCCTTCGGCATCATAAATGTAACCATTGTGATAACTTATTATTACAGTATTTCCTTCTTCAGAAATTTCCTGAAAACTGCTTGGTGTCACATCTACATCTGTTTCGTATTTTACCTCTAGTCCATGTTGTTCCATAAATGTATTAATGTAGGCTTCTCTATCCGCTGAATCTGTTCCATTTCCTGTATAATCAATTAATGGATCATAATCCAATGAAGCTAATTCCCCATTATCATAATAGGTCAAATCCTCCCTTGGATCAAAATTTATATGTCCTGTATGATCTATCTCTCCTGTTTCAGGAATTGTAAAATCCATAGATGAATAAAAATCTATAAATAACATATCATAATTTAAATCTCCATTTTCATTATACATAGAATAACCAAAGGTTTCTTCGAAGCCCTCTGGGTCATTCTCAAAGTGAGCAAAAATAGAATTTGTTAAAGCCATATAACCACAGCCTTCTTCATTAGCTCTTGCTAACACTGCATCCATCATATCTGTGTCATCTATATCGATAAATGACACATTATTGGCAATAATTTTATATAGTGCTTCTCTATCTTGACCAGAAGTTTCATTTGCATCTCCCTGGTCTCCACCATATAATCCTACATCATCATATAGAATAGAATCAATCTCAAAAGGAACTACATCCTCATCAGATTCAGTATTGTTATTATTCTCAAAGAAATTTTGTATTCCCTGAATAAGCGCATCTAGACTTGTTGCAAGCCCAACCAAACCTGTTTCCTGCTGAATGTACAACAAAATTATCTTTGCTAACGCTTCCTTCAAGGCTTCACATTCCTCTTTCTCAGCATTAAGTTCATTCTGAATTTGTTCCACGGCAGGCTTTATGTCTGACAAACCTATTGCACCTAAGGTTGATATAACTCCATTAACCTTCTTGGCACATCCAGCCACCATATCCCCCACGTCAGCCAACACTTTTACCTGACTATTTACTTTCTTAACATCAACATTAAAGGTTTTCATATTACTTCTCCTTGTATGCGTAATTTTATTATCTGATTTATACAATCTTCCTCTTAATGTAATATACATATTTTTTATAAGCATATTTGTTTTTTTGTACCAACGACCTATTTTTTAGGATGAATAACCAGAAAAAATGTCAGTAAAAGAAAAAGCACTGAAGATTTTATCCTCAATGCTTTTGGTTACATTATTATACTTTTTCTTCTTCAGATGCTTCCTCTTTTTTATCATCAGTTGTTTCTTCTACGTCATTGATGTTTTCTTCTTCTACAACATCTTCTTGCTCTATATCAGCATTTACTTCAGTTTCATCATCTTCTTCCATATCAACGCTCCATGCATCCGGTTCTACCTGTGGCGCTGGTTCTAGATACGGTTTTAAACAGTTCAACATAAAATACGCATAAACATAGGCACAAAACCCAAAACCAAACAGTCCAAAAGCCACTACAGAAATAGCTACCTGATAGTAAAAGCACCAAGCAATCACAGCTGTAATTACCACAAGCAATAATGTAGTAGGAAAGTTTTTAATAGAAAGAAGAAATGCATTTCTTATCTGCACGGAAGTCTTGTTGTCAAACTTTGCCTGAAGTGGGAACACATACATAGTGATAAATACTGCCACTGCAAGAAGCACAACACTTACCGCTATCATAGGCTTTGCTGCTGAAACCCTTGCGTCCTGCCATTGTTTCAGCCAAAACCAAAGGTCTACACCAAACACAAACAAAACAACAGCCATAATAAGCCAAATAATTACTGACTGTTTCAGGTTCTGCTTATAGCTTTTGATGTAATTCTTAAACACATATCCATCGTCTCCCTGAACGCCCTTCATAGCTGCGTAATAGGTGGCAGTCATAGAAGTTCCAATGGTTACTATAGGGATGCTTCCAATGATAAACATAAGTGAAAGTATCATTGCATCTCCTAATCTATTTAACATTCTGATAAACATATTATCATAATTCATTCCATCTACTGACATCTCAAATATACTCCTTTTGTAAAAAATCCTTATAAATCTTAACACAAGAAAGGAACAATTTCCACCCCATTTCCCAAGTATATATGTCAATATTTGGTGAACTTCAAGAAGAAGTTTCCTGTTTTTTACCTATAAGTATTGACAAATTCCTAATTTATCAATAAATTAAGGAATATCTTTATTTTTATACATCGGAGGTTTACTATGAAAAAAGCATTTGTGACCAAAGAGATGGTGGAAAATATTGTTAAGGATTTTCCTACACCATTTCATATATATGACGAGAAAGCCATAAGAGAAAATGCAAGAAAGCTTAAAGCTGCATTTTCCTGGAACAAAGGCTATAAGGAGTATTTTGCAGTTAAAGCCACTCCAAATCCAACAATATTAAGAATTCTCCACGAAGAAGGTTGCGGAACAGATTGTTCATCCTATGCAGAGCTTCTTATGTCTGAAAAGGTAGGTATAGTTGGGGATGAAATCATGTTCTCATCAAATGATACTCCTGCCGAAGAATTTGTATACGCAAGAAAACTCGGTGCAACTATAAACTTAGATGACTATACTCATGTTCAGTTCTTAAAAGATACTTGTGGTATTCCAGAGACTATTTCATGTAGATATAATCCAGGCGGAACATTTTCTATATCAACCACAATTATGGACAACCCTGGTGACGCTAAGTATGGTATGACTAAAGAACAGCTTTTTAAGGCTTATGTAGAGTTAAAGGAAGCTGGCGCAAAGAGATTTGGACTTCATTCTTTCCTTGCAAGTAACACTGTTACCAACGAGTACTATCCTACTCTTGCAAAGATATTGTTTGAACTTGCAGTGGAGCTAAAAAATGAAACTGGCATAGAGCTTAGCTTTATCAACCTTTCCGGCGGTATTGGTATTCCTTATACACCAGATAAGGAACCTAATGATATTATGGCAATCGGAGAAGGTGTTAGAAAAGCATTTGAAGAGGTTCTTGTTCCTGCTGGACTTGGAGATTTGAGCATATTTACAGAGTTGGGAAGATTTATGTTAGCACCATATGGACACCTTGTCACTAAAGCAATCCACGAGAAGCATACTCACAAAGAATACATCGGAGTTGACGCATGTGCTGTTAACCTTATGAGACCTGCTATGTATGGTGCCTACCACCACATAACAGTTCTTGGCAAAGAAAACGAGCCTTGTGATAATATGTACGATGTAACAGGTTCTCTCTGTGAGAACAATGATAAATTCGCAATAGACAGAATGCTTCCTAAGATTGATAAAGGGGATTACCTTGTAATTCATGATACAGGAGCTCATGGATTTGCCATGGGATATAACTACAACGGAAAGCTTAAGTCTGCTGAACTCCTTCTTCAGGAGGATGGTTCAGTGAAGATGATTCGAAGAGCAGAAACAGTAGATGACTACTTTGCAACACTTGAAGGTTTTTGGAAAGTGTAAATAGCTAAAAAGCAAAGCTGTGGAGGTTAAATCTGATTTAACCTCCACAGCTTTTATTATTTGTTTATCTTATCTAATCCGTACTTGCTCTCAAGCTTTCTAAAATACTCTTCTACGCCATCACCTATTACTTGATAAGTCTGCTTAGTCTGTATGTAGATAGTTCCATCGTACATCACATAAAACTCATACGAGCCATCAGTATTTGTATATACATCTAAGCGATAATATAAATCATCTCTATCTTTTATCTTAACCTTCGGCTCTTCATCTACGCAAATAGTATCAGTAAGGCTCTGTAATCCTACAATATCATCTTCATCTAGCTCAAACTTTATATATTCCAATCCCTCGTAGTAATCAACAACTTCTTCTCCGCCACCTTTTTTTATATTTTTAAGATCACTGAAGTATTCTGTTCCTGGAGTTCTATCATATACTTTTGTAGATATGTTATAAGTTTTTTCTATGCTCTTAATCCATTCCTTAAGCTCACCATCTTTAGAAATCAGCTGTCCATTATGGTCTAGTATCTGCTTGGTTATGGCTATATTCCAGAATGCAATCACATTACCATTTTCATCGAGCATATTAAGCTTATATATAAACCCTGCTTCTCCCATCATATTACCAGTTCCTTGCGGAATCTGTATGCCCTTTAATTTTTCCACGTCATCTTTGGTGATATCTATGCATAAGTCTTCCTTGTATACACCATCCACAACATCTACAACCTGAATAGTGGTAACTTTATTTATATAATCCACATTAAACTCCATATTAATATCCTCCTGAGTCTGAGTTATTTCCGTACTCCGGCTACTACCATCTACAGTCGTCGTCTCTATATCCTTTTGTCCATTGCAGCCTGACAAAAGCAAAGTCATTGCAATACATAGCAAGCAAATTCTTTTCATTACAATTTCCCCTTATTCATATGTTACAGTATCAAAGCTAAATGATGTATCTATGGTATTTCCATCATCGTCTAAGAACATAGCATTTTCATTTGGATCAATATAGTACTCATCTCCCCACGAAGAAACTATATATCTTCCATCGCCAGTCACACCTGTTACAACCATAGCATGACCACCATGTATAGCATGTGCTTCACCACTACTGTCATAAATATTACCATGATGGAATCTTATAATTACAGTTTGACCACTCTCAGATATCTCTTGAAAATTCTGTGGTGTTACGTTCACCTGCGAATCATAGTGTGATTCAACTCCATGTTCTTCCATAAACTGATTAATATAATATTCTCTACTTTCTGATCCTGTTCCGTTACCTGTCTCATCCATCCACTGATTATACCCTAGTATACCACCATCTTCTTCTGCATCATAATTCATAAACGGATACCATTGTCCAGTATCAGGATGTATACCATCTACAGACGAATACAAATCTATAAACAACATATTATAATTCAAATCACCATCTTCATTATACATAGGATAACCAAAAGCTTCTTCGAACCCATCTGGATTATTCTCATAATACATAAATATAGAGTTTGTCAACGCAACATATCCACATCCCTCGCTATTGGCCCTTTCTAAAAATGCCTCTAGCTCTTCTTGGGTAAAATCGTGATGCGGAATATTATCTTGTATCAACTCATATAGTTCTTTCTTTTCATCTTCACTTAACTTTCTAGGAGCTCCCTGGTCTCCACCATACTCTCCATTTCCATCAAACAAGATAGAATCAACCTCATAAGGATCCACATCCGACAATCCATCTAGAAAATCCTCTATTATATCACCAATATACTGACCAAATTCTTTTATTATATCTCCAAGAGACATCTGGTTGCCTGCCAGCATTATCTCTTGCTTAACGTACTGAAGAATAATATTCAGCAGTGCACTTTTCAATGAATTACACTCATATTTTTCAATATCCAACTCATATTTTACTGTATTTAGAGCTGGCACAATAGATGAAAGTCCTACTGAGTTTAATGTTGGCAAAACATTATCTATTCTTCTAGAACATTTACCTACAACCTCAGCTACATTATCTATAACATCTACTTCTTTTTTAATTTTAGAAATTTCTACATCAAAATAATTCATAATAACCTCCCATATTATATACTTTACATGTGGTCATTATAATTGATTAATGTAAAAAAACTCCAAAAATCTGACAGACAACCAATTTTTTTAGACAAACAACCATGTGACTGCTATTTATTGTGCCGAGAAGGTGTACATTGTATTTCCATGTTTGCTTAATGAATCCTCAAACTCATCCCTAGAAACTCTTACTTCTTCATCTAAGATTGGATCATAGTACCTTAATGCACTCTCATTATAACTGATAACTAGCACATATCTTCCATCATCAATACATGCAGCAAATGGTATGTCTCTATCCAAGAAGTATAGAGCCGTAGAAAGGTCGATGCCTGATATATTTATACCAACACCTAAGGTGTGCTTTTCAAATGCATCCTCCCATCCTTCACAAGCTAATACATCATTAAGCTCTACTCTGTTGCCTGTATAGTCTATGCACATAAACGCACAGGTAAGCAACGACTGGTTCTTGTTGGCACATGGCACCTCGTAAATCTTATCAGCCACTGTGTTATATGAATCTGCAGCTATACTTCTATAGATTACATTACCCTTGCTATCTACAACCTGCCCCGTACTCATTCCATTAACTGTTATGATAGCAGTTCCAGCACTGGCGAATTCTCCCACATATCCTATATCATCAAACACGTAGAAGGATCCTGATTTTGTATTTGTCTTAACCTCTAAGCTTCTATATCTATCGTTAACCTTACTCTTTGTCATAATAAGCTGATTATTCTCACTTACATAAATATATGAAGGAAATACCAGATGCTTTTCATCAAATGCTACCTTATCATAGATTGTCTTTTTAATCATAGCATTCTCGTCTTCCTGTGGCTTATATGATATAAAGTCTGGGTCAGCATCTTCAAAAAAATTATTTCTCTTTATTCCACGCCCTAGATATATTTTATCA
>SVEI01000054.1 GCA_015057445.1 Lachnospiraceae bacterium
GAAAATATATTTATAAAGCCGTTACAAAAGTTAGTAAGACTTTTGTTGAAGGACATACAAAAAAATAAAAATGTAAAAACGTAAAAAGAAAGGGGTAATTACATGCGGGCTTTATTTATTGGGGGTACAGGAATTATTAGCACAGCGATAGTTAAAAGGCTGGTACAGGAGTTAGGTTGAGAAATCCTTATTGGCAGTATTCAAGAGAGAAGATTGCTTGCGAAGAGTATCTTATGAAGAAGTACAGAGAAGAAGGCTTTCCACATAACGTCAGATGAAACCCTTACATGGAATCAGATATATGCAACTATAGCTGATAGGAGATAAGTCTGTTTCGGTGGTATTTGACAATAGTAAGCTAAAGAGAGCAGTACCTGATATGAAAACAACAGTAAGATTTGACCAGGGAGTTAGAATAGCATTAGATTATATTATGACTCATCCGGAGCTTCAGGTGGAGGACCCAGAGTTTGATGCTTGGTGTGACAGAGTTATAGATACTCTCGAGAGGGCAAAGGCAGAGATATAGCAGGATAGTTGTCAAAAAATTTATAGCACAACGTATAAAGAAAATTATGTAAAAATTATTACGGGAGGTAACAAAATGGTAGACGTAAAAGGGAAATGGGCACTTGTAACAGGAGCTAGTAGAGGACTTGGATATTTGGCAGCGAAATTTATGGCTGATAGAGGCTGTAATCTGATTCTTCATAGCAGAACATTGGAGAGTTCCGAAAAAGTGTTGGCAGAAGTTAAGGAGCTTGGGGTTGAGGCATATGCAGTGGCAGCAGAACTTTCAGATCTGTCACAGGTTGAGACTATGCTTAATGAAATTGATGCTAAGGGAACTAAGGTAGATATAGTTCTTAATAATGCTGGACTTCAGATTGCTTATAGAGATGAATATCTTAAAACACCTATGTCAGATTATGATATAAGCTTTAAGGTTAATACTATGGCTCCTATGATGATTTGCTACCACTTCATTCCACAGATGGTGGAGCGTGGGTTTGGTAGAATTGTAAATACTTCAAGTGGAATCAATTTAGACCCACAACAGGCAGGATATTCTGCCAGCAAGGCGGCTTTAGATAAGGTTACTAGAGATTTGGGGTCAAAGTATGAGGGTACAAATGTTATGCTGAATCTTGCTGATCCAGGTTGGTGTAGGACAGACTTAGGTGGCCCTGCTGCTCCAAACTCACCAGAGAGTGCGCTTCCAGGAATTATAGTAGGTGCATTTGTAGATGATAAAAAGTCTGGAAGATGGTTTGCTGCTGATGCTTTTCATGGTATGACATTAGAAGAAGCTGTTGAGAAAGCAGAAAAAATGTAAAAAAAATGAAAAAATAGTTAAGAAATGGATAAGAGATGTCGATATTATTCATGGTGTGATTTATTCACAAAATATTATATTTTAACCAAGGAGGGTTTTTTATGGATTCAGTAAAGGAATTTTTCCAAAATTTACTTGATCAGGTACCAAATTTCATAAGTGCACTTTTACTTTTATTAGTTGCATTTTTGGTAGCAACCATTGTTAAGTCAATAGTGGGGGGAATACTTAAGAAGCTTAATGCAGAAGCTTTCTTAGCAAGATTCGGTATTAGAGATACTGAGACTAACAGTTCTATTGATTTTGTTGCTAAGCTTGCTTACTTTGTTGTATTTTTAATGTTTTTACCAGGTGTGTTCGAGAAGGTTGGAATGCACAGTATTTCAACTCCAATATCAAACCTTGTAAATTCATTTATTAATGCTATTCCAAACATTGTATCAGCTATCATTATTTTAATAGCAGGTCTTTTTGTAGCTAAGATTATCAAGCAGCTTCTTTTACCATTACTTAGAGTATTTAAGGTTGATGATCTTCAGATTAAGTTTGGTATTGTAGCAACTGAGAACAATTTATTCTCAAATGTTATTGCTAACGTTTTATATGGTCTCATGGTATTAGTAGTTGTTGTTTCAGCAGTTGAGAAGTTAGGTGTAGCTGCTATTTCAGGTCCTGCTAATGCTATCGTTTCAACAGTATTTGCAACACTTCCAAAAGTGTTAGGCGCAATTGCAGTAATTGCATTAGGATTATTTATTGCTAAGCTTGTTGGCAGAATTCTTTATAATTTACTCGCAAGTGTTGGAACAGACAATTTAGTTGAGAAGATCACTGGAAATTCAGAGAAGAAGGTTTACCTTTCATGGATTTTAAGTGAAGTAGTTAGATACGTTATTATTGTTATCTTTATTGTACAGGGAATCAATATGCTTGAGCTTGCAATATTGACAAGCATCGGTGCTACAATTATTGCATATCTTCCAGCAGTAGTAAGTGCAATTCTTATCTTTGGTGTTGGTGTGTTTGCTGCTAAGCTTGCATCAGAAGCAATTGTTAAGAAGAACGCTGAGGCTAAGGCTGTAGCTCTTGCTGCAAAGGTTGCAATTTATGTTGTTACTGCATTTATCTGCTTAAGCCAGTTAGGAATTGCAGGTGCTATGGTTGAGACTACTTTCATCTTAATCGTTGCTGCAGTTTGTGTTGCATCAGCAATCGCTTTCGGTATTGGTGGACGTACATTTGCTGCTAATACATTAGCTAAGCTTGAGAAGAAGCTTGATGATAAGGATGCTAAGTAATAAGATAATATAGTTTGTCATATATGTGATGACGAGAAAAAGCCGTATGCTTGCATGCGGCTTTTTTTGATGAGATGGCGGTTTGTTTAAAGAAAAAGGGATTAAGAATTCTCGAATATGGTTACTGACTTGTTGCCTTTAAATGTTTGCCATG
Organism: Lachnospiraceae bacterium; assembly: GCA_015057445.1. GTDB lineage: Bacteria > Bacillota > Clostridia > Lachnospirales > Lachnospiraceae > Coprococcus_C. The sequence continues at coordinate 2,789 of SVEI01000054.1, forward strand.
CTAAAATAAAAATTAGATATAGTCGGTTTATTAAAATGTTAATTATGGGAAAGAGTTATGAAAGATGTACGCTTAGTTGATCTTATGGATGTTAAGGCTCTTCAGAAGATTCAAGATGAGTTTTCCAAATATACGGGTTTGGCAGCTTTAACAACTGATGAAAATGGAATACCTATTACACAGGGGAGTGGATTTACTAATTTTTGTACTAATTTGGTAAGGACTACTAGACTAGGCTGTCGAAGGTGTGAGGAGTGTGATAAGAACGGAGCAGTTATGACTCTGGAGAATAAACACGCCACAGTTTACAGCTGTCATGCAGGGCTTACTGATTTTGCTGCGCCTATAATGCTAGAAGGTAAAATGATAGGAAGCTTTATTGGCGGGCAAATTAGAACAGAAGATGTGGATGAAGAAAAGATGACTGCTATAGCCCAGGAACTAGGTATAAGTCCAGAGATATTTATTGATGAGGCGAACAAGGCGAGACAGATGGAATTTCGTGATGTAGAGAAAGCTGCCGAATTTTTAGAGGGTATTGCTTCTAGTTTGTCAGAGATGGCATACCATAATTATATAGCCTTACAAAAAAGCAAAAGAATGGAGAATGCCGCCAGGGCACAGGCTGACTTTATTATGAATTCCTATGACGATATGGATCAATCCAAAGTGCCAAAGGAAGTACGAGATGTTGTAGATTATATTAGGCACTTAGACGGTAAGATAGAGATTAGAGAGACAAACTATCAACCAAGGGACTTAAGAGATGTAATATATAAGCAGGTTATAGTTTGGGTCGACAGGGATGAGATAGATTTTTCTGTAAACATAGATAAAACTGTTCCGCAAAAATTACTAGGCGATGCAGGAAGAATAGGTCAGTTTGTTGTAAGAATTTTACATTATATATTGACATATAAAACTAGTGGGAAATTGGTTGTAGATTTTAGTGTAAAGAAGAAATCTTATGCATCTATGCTTTGTATATCCATAACCGATTACGATTCTGAGATTCCTAATGATGAGGGAAAAAAGATATTAAATTATGTGTTATATGATGATTTTTCTTATGAGCCAGATGATGCATCTCTGGTTGCTGTAAGATTACTCAGGTTGGTGATAGAGCAAATCTCCGCAGATGTAAAGATGAGGAGAGATGATGCTAATAACGTACACATAGATATAGCAATACCACAGTTAGCGATTTAGGAGGAAGTAATGATAGATTATACTGTTAATGCCGAGGATGAGGAATTACAGATCAACGGAATCGGTTATTTCTTAAATTGCATAGATGATTTGATAGAAATTGGAGAGATAGGTTTATTCGGTGCGTGCAGATTTAATCTAAAGAATTTTTCCATAATCAATGACCAGTTAGGTCGAGATAATGGAACAAAGGTTATGAGAAGGTTTTTGGATGGACTGGAACTAAAAATAGGAGTTGACCATGTTCTTTGTAGGTTGGGTGGAGATAATTTTGTGCTACTGTTTCATAAAGCTAGTCTTGACCAGTTACGTTACTATCTTACAGGTCAGGACATATATGTTGATGAAGATGAATCGGTTTATGTTTCGGCAAGTGCAGGAATTTTCATGATGCCTGAAAACGGTATGAATAGACATATCATTATGGATGCTATTTCTGTAGCCGCAAAGTCAGCTAAGGATGCTGAGTCTCAAGACTATATTGTGTTTTATGATCATGCTTTATATGAGAAAGATGAGAGAGAAAAATACATTCATAATGTTTTCTCGCAAGCAATAGAGAACAAAGAATTTAAGGTATATTATCAGCCTAAAGTTAATCTTAAGAATTATATGATGACTGGTGCAGAAGCTCTATGCAGATGGGTACATAATGAAGAGGTAGTATCTCCTGGGGAGTTTATTCCTGTATATGAGAAAAGTCAGGCTATATGCAAGTTGGATTTTTATATGCTGGAACAGGTGTGTAAAGATTTGCGAAGATGGCTGGATGAGGGAAGACAGGTTGTAAGAGTTTCTGTTAATTTGTCTAGGCGTCATCTTAGGAATCAGAAAACTCTTAGTAACATTTTGGAGATTATAGATAAATATGATATTCCCCATAAATATATAGAGATAGAGCTTACAGAAACAACTATGGATCAAAATTTTGACAGCATTAAGAGATTGGTTGTAGGTCTTAAGGATAATGGTATAGCCGCATCTGTAGATGATTTTGGGACAGGATATTCATCTCTTAATATGCTTAGAGAAGCACCTTGGGAAGTTCTGAAGATAGATAGAAGCTATCTTCCTGATACTAAAAAATACGATGAGAAGCGTCATTCCATGTTGAAACACGTTATAGCGATAGCATCAGATATGGGATTTGAGTGTATAGTAGAGGGAGTGGAAACCTTAGAACAGTTAAAGATGATTAAGAGAAATAACTGTTTTATGGCTCAAGGTTATTATTTTGATAAGCCACTACCAGTTGAGGAATTTGAGGAGAAACTAATATATGAACAGTAAAACAAAAAAACTAATTGCATCAATAGCTACAATTATTTTATTTATAATAGGTGGTATATTTTATTTAACAGCCCCTGGTAATGAACAGGGTAATACCGATGATAGTGCTGGATATGTGGTTGAAGATGATTTTAATAATCAGAGTGAAGCTGATGAACTTAATGAGACTACAACAAATACAGCAGAGTCCACAGTTTATGAAGAACAGATTGACGCAACTGATACAGATAATGCATTGAATAACAGTGATGAGGACGAAGAAACTCAGGAATATCAAGATACCTACGAATTTAGAAAGCAACAGTACTTAGATGAGCACTTTGCCAAGCATGGTTCTGAATTTGACTATGAAAATGCTGACGAGTATCTAGCTGGTGCCAATCGTGTAATTAATGACCCCAATAGTCTATACAAAACAGAGGCAGAAGATGGGGATCATATTTATTATCTAGAGAGTACAAATGAATTTGTAGTTGTTTCAACAGATGGATATATAAGAACATATTTCAGACCTAGCGCTGGAATAGATTATTTTAATAGACAGTAGATATGTGGCGACAGTCTTGCAATATATTGTGAGGTGTCGCCTATTTTTTTATGGTAATGATTGCTAATTTGGTGTATTGCCTATTTTAATTACTAATATTTGGTAAAGATTCGAATTTTATTTAAATAATTACAAAAATAAACTAGATTTATTTTTGTAAAGTGCTATAATTCAAACTTGTGCAAATATATTAACACTAAGATAAATTTAAAGAGGGAAAAGAGGTTTTTCAAATGTTAGCACAGGTTTTGGCGGTAGTGATTTTTATAGCTATGTTTGTTCTCATTGTAACAGAGGTATTTGAGAGACATATTATAACATTGGCTAGTGGATTGCTAACGCTTATTTTAGTTTTTGGAATAGGAATGCAGAGTATGGAAGCGGTGATGAACACTCTTAATATAAAGAGCATATTCACCCTAGAATTCTGGTATGCAGCAGGAGAATCATCAGAGTCTACTAGCGGAATTAACTGGGCTACCATTATATTTATTGCGGGTATGATGGTAATGGTTGAGGGTATGGCAAGAGTTGGATTCTTCAGATGGCTTTGCATGAGAATTGCAAAGGCCGTTAAGTATAAGGTAGTGCCTATATTTATGACATTTATGGTGCTGTCTTTTGTGCTTGCTATGTTCATAGACAGTATAACAGTTATACTTTTCTTAGCTGCTGTAACTATAGAGCTTTCACAGCTTTTAAAGTTTAATCCAGTATCTATGATATTGGCAGAGGTATTTTGTGCCAACTTAGGAGGCTCGGCAACTATGTGTGGTGACCCACCAAACATTATCATAGGAACATCACTGGGATATTCCTTTGCAGATTTCATTATAAATACTGGTATTATTGCAGCAGTGTCTCTTGTTTTGGTACTTGTGTATTTCTATCTGGTTTGTAGAAAGGAATTAAAGCTGGCAGAGAATCAGGATATAGATTTATCCACACTTCCTAGCCCGGAATCTGCCATAACTAGCAAGGGCGGATTTGTGATTAATACAGTGATATTCTTGCTTGCTATAGTGCTTCTGGTTACTCACGCACAGACAGGGCTTACGGTGGCATTTATAGGAGCGTTAGTGGCTATATTAAGTCTTATAGCGTCAGGGAAATCAGCCTTTAAGCTGCTGAAGGATGTGGATTACGATACGCTTTTGTTCTTTGTAGGATTATTCGTGGTCGTAGGTGGCCTTGAAGAAACTGGAATTCTTGAGAAAATTGCAGGTCTTATTGGAAAATTATGTGGAGGAAATATGCATCTTATGATAGCTGTTATTCTGTGGATATCAGCTATTGCCAGTGCATTTGTGGATAATATTCCTTTTGCGGCAACTATGATTCCGGTAGTAAAAAATCTTGCAGCTACACAGGGAGTAGATTTGGATATACTTGCCTGGTCTCTTGCAGTAGGAACAGATATTGGTGGAAGTGCAACTCCTATTGGAGCATCAGCAAATGTTGTAGGTATTGCTACAGCTGCTAAAGAGGGACATATAATTAAGTGGGGAAGATACTGTAAGTTAATGGTACCTGCAACTCTTTTAGTGCTTGCTGTGGCAACTGTGATATTGTTTGTAAGATACCTGTAAAATGATATACAAAAATTGAGAAAGTAGTTTACATAATTCTGTAGACTTTGATTTTCTGACTTGGTATAATATAAATATACATATAGGATAAGGGGGTTAAGCCTATGGAACAGCTTATTATATCTGTTGGACGTGAATGTGGTAGTGGGGGTCACGAGATAGCGGATAAATTGGCAGCACATTACAATTTAAAACTTTATGATAGGAATCTTTTGAGGGAAATTGCAGAAGAGAGAAATCTGAAGCATGATGATCTTCATCCCCATGAGGAAGGTCATCATAACAAATTGTTATATAGAACTGTGAAGGGTATGAATAGTTCTCCAGAGCATAATGTAGCACAACTTCAGTTTGAATATCTTAGGAAAAAGGCAGATAAGGGTGAATCATTTGTAGTGGTAGGTCGATGTTCTGAGACTGTGCTACGCGATAACAAGAATCTTATAGCCATATTTGTGTTAGGAGATGCAGATACAAAGATAGCCAGGTTGATGAAAGAAAATAATTGTAGTAAGAAGAAAGCAGAAGAGATTATGCGAGAAGGGGACAAGAGGCGTAAGAGATACCATAACTCTCACTGTGATATTAAATGGGGAGATTCAAGAAATTACGATATCTCCATAAATGCCTGTAGGATAGGTGTGGATGAGGCAGTGCGAATACTTATAGATTTTATAGATACAAGAAAGAAAAAATTATAATATATTATATTAGGGAGTTGTGATATTACAGCTCCTTTTTTCTATAATAAGTAATAAACAGTAAAGAAATAGTAAAGAAAAAATCCTGTTGGTAAAGACATGGTAAAGGAGTATGAAATCATATAGAAATAGAAAAAATAAACACTATAATGAAGAACTGTATTGAAAATTCTATAAATAATATAAATACAGGAGGATAGTTACAGTGGATATTTTAGTTTGGATCATGTTTGTAGTTGAGGCAACTATGGGTGTAGGTTCGGTGATTCTTATAGTAGCAGTAATGCTTGCAACAATTGCGAAGAAATTATATCGCAAGGTTAAGTATGGCGAAGCAATTATGTAGCTAGAAAAAGTTAGCAGGATTTGTTCCAGTACGCTATTAGTACAAATACATATTGATTATATTTTCACATATAAAAAAGTCTTCTGCTAAGTGGTACTTAGCGGGGGACTTTTATTTTTGCTTGAATTAAGGATAAATATAGAATATATTTATCATAGTGGTATAGATAAGGGGAGACTATGAGAAAACAGGATAATAAGATACAGAGAAAAGCAAATAATAAAACAAATAACAAAACAAATAATAAAGCCAATAATAAACCTAGCACTAGGAAAAAACATAGTAGTAAATGCCCGTTTTCAGACAAGTGTGGAGGCTGTCAGTACATTGACAAAACCTATGAAGAACAGCTAGATATAAAGGAAAAGGAACTTTGTAAGCTTTTGGGAGGGTTTGGGAATATGGAGCCTATTATAGGTTCTGACAATCCTTATCATTACAGGAATAAGGTAAATGCTGCCTTCAAGAGGAAGAAATCTGGAGAGATTATATCTGGAACTTATGCGGAGGGAACTCATAATATTCTACCAGTTACCAATTGTTATATAGAAGATGAGCAGGCAACTAAGATTATGAGTACCATTAGGGATTTAGTAAGATCATTTAAGATAACAACTCATAACGAAGATACAGGTTATGGCCTACTAAAGCATGTTATGATTCGTACTGCAAGAAAGACTGGACAGATAATGGTTGTTCTTGTAACTGCATCTCCGGTATTTCCGTCTAAGAATAACTTTGTAAAGGCTCTTAGGAATGTTCATCCAGAGATTACCACCGTTGTGCAAAATATTAATCAAAAGCACACCAGTATGGTCCTAGGAGATAGGAACCAAATTATGTATGGAAAAGGTTTTATAGAGGATGTTCTCTGTGGTAAACGATTTAGAATATCCCCTAACAGCTTCTATCAGATAAATCCTGGTCAGACTGAAAAACTTTACATGAAAGCTATAGAATTCGCAGGCTTAACTGGAAAAGAAGTGGTGCTTGATGCTTATTGCGGTATCGGAACTATTGGTATAGTGGCAAGCGATAAAGCTAAGGAAGTTATTGGTGTAGAGCTTAACAAGGAAGCGGTTCACGACGCTATTAGCAATGCCAAGTTAAATGGTGTGAAAAACATACAGTTTTATAATAATGATGCAGGCATATTTATGGTGGGCATGGCAAATGAAGGAGCTAAGGTAGATGTGGTGTTTATGGACCCACCAAGGACCGGTAGCGACCAGGCGTTCATGTCGTCTGTTATGAAACTTGCCCCTAAGAAAATTGTATATATATCATGTGGCCCGGATACTCTTGCCAGAGACCTAAAATATATGACAAAGGATGGCAAGTATAAGGTAGAGAGAATGGTTGGATGTGATATGTTTTCCTTTACTTCACATGTGGAGACAGTTGTTTTACTGTCCAAATCCAGTGTCATGTAAGAGTAAAGGTATAGTAAAATATTTTATCTGTGATAAAAAAATATTGACGAATTTTACACGCTACTGTAAAATTCACTCCATAATAGGCGAAATGTTGAAAATATTATGGAAGTATATGACGAAAAAAATAGAGAAACATTAATGCTTATTATACATTAATGTTTCTCTATTTTTTGTATTAACGGTTGGCTAGATGATAGTAGACTCTTGCTATAAATTGTCCATTTGTAGGTGTTCCCTTAAGTGGATTAACACTATGCTTAAATAACCTGTAAATGCTTTCTGTGTTGCCCTGAGTACATCCTACTTCGATGGCATGTCTGATACAGCGCTCCACTCTAGTAGGTGTAGAATTAAACTGCTCAGCAATATCCTTGTAAAGTCCCTTGGTTATCTTACGCATATAGCTTGGATCCGATAACACTAGCTGTTCCGCGTAGGTGATATACATAAAGCCTAGAAGGCTTGAAGGGATGCCTATATCTAAAAGAACATCCTGAATATCATCTACTTGAACGTCACACATTTCTCCTTGAATCATAATTGATTCCCCCTTTCGTGATGTTATCTTATAATGTTGGGTAAGGAAATAAAATATTATAAAAAACATTTTTTGATAGAAAAATGTCATAATAAAATGTCAAGTTTGACACTAAGAAACATATTACTACCAAATAGGAGGTATACTATGCTTTGCACAAGGATTAGAGACATAATGATATCTAAGAATATTACTATACAGCAACTTGCTGATATGGCCAATCTTCCGGTAGAGACGGTTAAAAATGTTTACTACGGAAAGACTAATGACCCCAAGGTATCCACAGTACTTGCTATAGCTAATGCCTTTCAGATAAGTGTAAATTGCCTTATGGGACAATGCCAGCATACTGCAGAGGAGCGAAAGCTACTCCAGTATTACAGGCTTTGTGGCACTCACGGAAAAAGCCTTATTGAACTTACAGCAAGACATGAGGCTACGGTGTCAAAAGAAGAAAGAGTTCATAAAGATAGACATATGATACCTTGTTTGGTTCCGTCTGGAAGAGTTAATCATGGATTTGCCTACACAGATAGCGAGGTAATAGAGGTAAGTACGGTGAAACCTAATGCATATGTAGCTATTAAGATCGTAAGTAATTCTTATGTGCCGGCATATTGTAAAGGTGATATTCTTCTTATAGAAGATAGATATCCCGACCATGGGGAGCGAGGGGTGTTTGTAAGAGAAGGTGTAGGATATATCCGAAAGTTTATGGAGGAGGATGGAAAATACATCCTAAGATGTGTGGCAGGACATAGAGAAGATATTATCCTTAAAGACTTAGATTCTGTAGAATGTGTGGGAACCTGTATAGGAGTGTCGAGAGAGTAAGTATAGTGAAAGAAATTGGTGATTTACGACGATATCTCAACAATCCTTTACTAAATCTTCACCGAATATTCATTTACATTTATGAATAGTATGTGTTAAGATATGCAAAACATAGAACAAATGCTTAATCAAAAAGGGAGTAGTAGCACACATGGTGTGTCCCATTGTTCGTCACCACGTTCTTAAAAGTAGAACCGGATAATGGGCGGTAAATTACTTAATGAATTATCGGACAAGACTTTTTGCAGGAAGCAGTGAAACATGTACATATGAGAATACTGTGTATACTCAGTGTCATCATGACTCACTGCTTCCTGTAGAAAGTCTTGTTTTTTGTTCTATGCTAGAAAGGAGAAATGTTATGAGAGAAGCGTATCAGATTACCAAAGAGGAAATGCTTAGTGGAATTGACATAAAAAAAGGTCTAACCACAGAGGAAGCTTTAGAGAAGCTAAAGACAGATGGAGAAAATGTACTAGAAGAAACAAAAAGAAAGAGTGTATTGTCTGTGTTCTTAGGACAATTTGCAGATTTGCTAGTTATAATCCTTATTGTTGCAGCAGTTATTTCTATGATATCGGGGAACATAGAAAGCACAATAGTAATATTTGCGGTAATAATACTTAATTCTATTCTAGGGACAGTACAGTATGTGAAGGCAGAGAAGTCCTTAGAGTCTCTAAAAGCTCTTTCTTCACCACATGTGAAAGTACTCCGTGACGGAATAAAGCAGGAAATCGAATCTAAAAACGTGGTTAGAGGAGATTTGGTGCTTCTAGAGGCAGGAGATATGATTGTAGCTGATGGAAGAATTATTAATAACTATTCTCTGCAGGTTAATGAGAGTTCTCTTACAGGAGAGTCACTTAATGTTGATAAGAAGGATATTGAAATTGGAGAGAACTTACCTCTTGGGGACAGAGTCAATATGGTGTATTCAGGAAGCTTGGTAACCTATGGTAGAGCTATGGTTTTGGTTACAGGAACAGGTATGGATACCGAGATGGGTAAGATAGCACGTCTTATGAATCTTACCAGTCAGAAGAAGACACCATTACAAAGAAGCCTAGATGACTTCGGAAAGAAGCTTGCCATTATTATAATGATAATTAGTGGTATAGTATTCGGAATCAGATACTGGCAGGGGGAACCAGTTCTTGATTCACTTATGTTTGCAGTTGCTTTAGCTGTTGCAGCCATACCAGAGGCTTTAAGCTCTATAGTAACAATTGTTCAGGCCATGGGAACCAGAAAGATGGCAACAGAGAATGCCATAATTAAAGAATTGAAGGCAGTGGAATCTCTGGGTTCTGTATCAGTTATATGTTCTGATAAGACAGGTACCCTTACTCAGAATAAGATGACTGTTCAGGAATTATATATTGATGGGGAATGTATTGAACCATATGAACTGGATTTGGGGAAATCCATTCACAGATATTTCCTATATAATGCCATGCTTAACAACGATTCTGCGCTAAAGGACGGAAAAGGAATCGGTGATCCTACAGAATACTGCTTACTTACTATGGCTAGAGAAGCTTGCTTTGATGAGAAAGGTATAGATGAAGAATTCTTCCGCAGTAATATGGAAAGATTAGAAGAGATTCCATTTGATTCGGATAGAAAACTTATGAGTAGTAAATATTTGATACATGGAGTGCCAACTGTATTTACCAAGGGAGCTTTGGATGTGCTTCTTGACAAATCTATAAGCATTATGACCTCTGATGGTGTGAGGGATATAACCAGACAAGATAAAGAAAAAATCCTAAAACAAAATGAGCTTTTTTCTAAGAACGGTTTAAGAGTATTGGCTTTTGCCCATAAGGAGTTAAATAGTGAAGAACGTTTAATAGAAACAGGTGAAAATAATTACATCTTTGTGGGACTTGTATCAATGGTAGACCCACCGAGAAAAGAGTCTATGGCTGCTGTGGCTGATGCCAAAAGTGCTGGTATTAAACCTGTTATGATAACAGGTGATCATAAGGTTACTGCAACGGCAATTGCTAGACAAATTGGTATATTTTCAGATGGGGATTTAGCTCTTACAGGTCAGGAATTAGATGGACTGACAGATGAAGAGTTATCAGATATTTTAGAGAAGGTATCGGTTTATGCCAGAGTATCTCCAGAAAATAAGATTCGTATAGTGGATGCATGGCAAAATAAGGGCAGGGTTGTTGCCATGACAGGAGATGGGGTAAATGATGCACCAGCCCTAAAGAAAGCAGATATAGGCGTGGCTATGGGTATCACAGGAACAGAGGTGTCCAAAGATGCATCAGCTATGATTCTATCTGACGATAATTTTGCCACCATTATAAAAGCTGTTCTAAATGGTAGAAACGTGTATAGAAATATATTGAATGCTATCCAGTTTTTATTATCAGGAAATTTGGCTGCAATACTTGTGGTGCTGTTTTGTTCTATCTTTGCTCTGCCAACGCCATTTGAACCAGTGCATTTGTTATTCATCAATTTACTTACGGATTCCTTGCCAGCACTGGCAATTGGAATGGAACCAACAGACAGAAGCTTGCTTAAAAACAAGCCTAGAGATCCAAAACAAGGCTTTTTGACCAGAGCATTTTTGTTTAAGTTAATTGCATATGCAATCCCTATAGCTGTAGTTACCATATTGGCATTTTATATGGGATATGACAGTGATGCTATGAAGGCTAGCACTATGGCATTTGCTACCCTTACTTTAGCCAGACTTTTCCATGGTTTTAACTGTAGAAGCAATAAGTCGATTGTGAAGTTAGGATTAAGTAGTAATACATGGAGCTTGTGGGCTTTTGCAGCGGGAGTGATATTCTTAGGACTTGTATTGTTTGTACCATTGTTAAGTAAATTATTCTTGGTAGCAAGTCTTAGCAGAATACAATTATGTGCAGTGTTTGGTTTGGCACTGGCACCTACAATACTTATCCAGTTTGTGAGGGTATGCTCTGAAAGAATAAAAAAAATACCATAAAAATAAGTTGGTCAGTCGTACATTTTATGATATTATTTATTATATAAAAATGAGACCAATAAAACGTTAGATAAGGGGGAAAATTATGCCAGATCAAAATAATTATCAGCAGGGATACGGACAACAGTACAATCAGCAAGGATACCCACAGCAAAATTATCAACAAGGATATTCGCAGCAAAATTACCAGCAGGCAGAGCCACAGCAGGTTTATCAGCAAGATTATGCACAGCAGGGCTATGGACAACAGTACAGTCAGCAAGGCTACTCACAGCAAGGTTATCAGCAGGGATTTGGGCAACAAGGTTATGTGCAGCAGGGTTATGCACAACAGGGATACGCTCAGCCAAACTATCAGCAGCCAGTAGGCGGTAATAATAATCCACCAAAGGGTAAAAAGTCTAATAAGGGACTTATTATCGGAATATCCGTGGCAGCCGTTGTTCTTGTAGTAGGTTTAGTATTAGTGTTGTTCAAAGATGATATC
>SVEI01000055.1 GCA_015057445.1 Lachnospiraceae bacterium
CAATGTCAACAGTTTTATGTACATTAGATAACAAAACCAAGTGGACCAGCTACGCCACAGCACTTCCTGGTGGATACAAGAATGTGGTGGCAGAGAAATATATAATAGTTATAATCGGTCATGTGATAGGTGTATTAGCAAGTCTTATTACCATATTTGCAATTAAGCACACCTTCGAGGTTGAGGTGGATGGTGTAATGATAGAGGATGTTGGTGCAAATGTATTCGTTATACTTATGCTGCTTATGTTAGGGATTTCTCTTATAGGCAATTCCATTTTGATTCCTTTTGTTACCAGGAACAAGCCAGGAGTGGTTAATGTAGTATTAACAGTATGTGCGGTAATTGCTATGTATGGATTGTTTGCTTATATAGCATTAGGAGATGTTTCCTTCTTCAAGCAGGAAAACCTTATGCAAAGAATTATTATGTGGATAGCAACCCATAAAAAGCAGGTGTGGGGCACATGCTACGGACTTGTGGGTGTGGGATTTGTTAGTCAGATAGTGTCATATGTGGTGAGTGTTAAGAATTATCTTAAGTATGTGTAAGTTTTTTAGAATAAAATAAAGAGTTTTGGGAAACGGCTGAAAGTGGCGTAAATGCTTAACTTTCAGCCGTTTTTGTGCCTGTAAACCAAGTGACTTTTTTGAGAAAAATAAAGATTTTTAAAAATTTTTTTCAAAAAATAGGATATTTTTAAAATTACATTCGTGTATATAGTGAAGGCGAGTAAATAGGGGATAAATAAGCCGGCAAGAATTCACTAGATTACTTGAGAAGTCATGAGGACATATTCGCAAGCATGACTCGGAACAAAGAAAAAAATAACAAAAAAGAAGGAGAATAAAATTATGAAGAAGAGAATTTTTACAGGATTAGTATTAGGAGCAATGATGATGGGAGCACTTACTGGATGTGGTGAGGCAAAGGATGTAGAGCAGACTGAAAAGAAGTCAGTAAACACAGAGGTAGTGGAGACAATGGATGTAGAGGTTGATGATACTGAGGAGGTATCAGTGGAAGAAACCACAGAGGCAAACGTAAATGTACAGGCACCAGAGGGCGATGACACACAGGTGGTAGACCAGACCACAGAAGTAGCAGATGATACAGCCACAGACGATGCAACTAGTGATTTGGAAGATGGTATAGTATATAATATATGTCAGTCACCAGTATTTACAGAGGATGAGATGATGTATGGCTCGGAATATGTAATAGCTGCATTTGGTACACATTTTCCAGAGTGTGAGCTTCTTAGTGTTACATACGATGACAGATTTTCAAGCTCACAAGATGAGATTAACAAGCAACAGTATGGTGATGCAGATTATGTGGTATTCACAACAGATTTCACTGTTCCTGCAGACTATACAGATGGACCTCTTAACGCAGGTGAGACCTATGAGGAATATCAGTGGATTCTTACTATGAATGATGCAGGACAGTGGGAGTTGGTTTCTTCCGGATGGCAGTAAAATAAGATGAGTTAATATGATATAAGTGTATGAATGTGATATGTACCCTCTTTATTGGATAAACCAATAAGGAGGGTGTTTTATGTCTTATAGTTATGGGTTTAATTCAAACATAAGAAAAGTAACTATTGGTTACTATTTGTATTGAAAAACTATACTTTTTTTGAAGGAAATGATATTTTAATATTAGGTATTTTGAACTTTGGAGGAAGCTTATGATAAGAATGGAAATGGCCTGCTTTATGGTCATAGCCTTTATGGCTGTGATGTATTTTTCGGCAAGGCGACAAAATAATAAAAAGCACAGAATTTTCTCGATTATGTTGGTTGCATCCATGGTTAATCTGTTGTTTGACGCCGTTACAATACATACAGTCAATAACAGAGATTCCGTGGCGACTTGGGTTAATGACCTTGCTCATAAGCTATTTATAGGAACTATGGTGCTAGTGTTTTATCTAGTGTATAAGTACATTATAGCCATAGCTGAAGAAGAGAAAAATGAAAAAATAAAGAGAACTCCCATAGGTGATGTGGTGTTTATGGCAGCATTTATAGGTGCGTTTGCCCTGCCCTTATACTATAAGGAAACCAAGCTTGGAAGCTATTCTTACGGCCCTGCTGCATATATGACCTATGGCTCTATAGCAATATTTTTAGTTATGGTTATAGTAACTCTTGCTAAGCATTGGAAGGTTATTCACCCTAAGCAGAGATTGGTTATAACCCTAGCCTTATCTATAGAGGTAGTTGTGTCCTTATATCAGGCATTTCACCCTATGGCACTTCTTAGTGGTATGGGAATAATGCTTATCAATCTATCCTTTTATATGCTGATGGAGAATCCAGATATAAGATTGGTTCAGCAAATTGAGATAGAGAAGGAAAAAGCAGAGGTGGCCAATAAATCCAAATCAAACTTCCTATCTCATATGTCTCATGAAATAAGAACTCCTATGAATTCTGTTATAGGAATGACAGAGGTACTGCTTAGGACGGATTTGAATGAGGAACAAAAACGATATTTAAATCATATTAAGCTATCGAGTAATGCATTGCTGTCTATAATTAACGATATTTTGGATCTATCTAAAATTGAAGCTGGCAAGATGGAGCTTATAGAAACAGCTTATGATGCTTATTCGGAGATGGATAATATAAGGGTTATTATAGAGAATCGTATTGGTGACAAACCTATAACCTTAAACTATGATATAGATGACAAATTTCCGCCTGTCTTGTATGGTGATGTCATAAGAATTCGTCAGGTGCTTATAAATCTTCTCAACAATGCTGTGAAGTTTACTGAATCAGGATATATTACCCTAGGAGTAAAGGTAATGTCTAAACAACATGAAAATATTGATTTGGAAATATCTGTAACCGATACAGGTGTAGGTATAAGACAGGAGGATTTGGAAAAATTATTCGACGAATTTAAGCAGTTGGATTTAAAGAACAATTTAGGTAAAGAAGGAACTGGATTGGGACTCACCATTTCCTCTCAACTCATCGACCTTATGGGAGGAAAGCTTAAGGTGGAAAGCGAGTACGGAAAGGGTAGTCGGTTCTATTTTAATATTAGTCAGAAGGTTATATCGGAGGAAGAATACGATAAAATTAAAGCGGAGAATGAGGTGCAGGAATTTGTGGCTCATGAGGCTAAAATCCTAATAGTTGATGATGATGCCATGAACCTAAAGGTGGCAGAAAAATTGTTAGAACCATATGGCATGGATATAGACCTAGCAAATGGTGGTGAAAAAGCTGTGTCTATGGCCACAGAGAAAAAATACGATTTAATATTCATGGATCACATGATGCCTGTGGTGGATGGCTTAGAGGCAACTAGACGTATTAGAAATATCAAGGATGAGTACTATAATAAACTTCCTATAATAGCCCTTACCGCAAATGCTATGGTTGATAATAGGGATAAATTTTTTGGTGCAGGAATAACAGAGATATTAACAAAACCTATAGAAATGGATAAGATGGCCAAGATGCTTATTGAATATCTTCCAAAGGAAAAGATATATCATAGCAAGCTTGGGCTGAACCAGAAGAAAAATGACACAGAAAAGCTTGTTATAGAAGGATTGGATGTGGATTATGGTATTAAATATTCTGGCGGCAAGGAGACGTTTTTGGAATTGCTGGCAGATTACTATCTGCTGATAGATACTAAAACAAATAAAATAAAAAGGTATATAGAAGATAATTTAATTAAGGATTATACTATAGAAGTGCATGCCCTAAAGAATACATCAAGACTAATTGGTGCTCTAGAGCTTGCTAAGGATTTTGAGTATTTGGAACATCTGGGAAATCAAGAATATATAGAAGATATAAAAGCTGAGACAGGTGCAATACTAGAAAAATATAATCGATATAAGGACATTTTAAAAGAGTATGGGAAGCCGGACAAGAAAGGAAAAAAACAGGTAAGTAATGAAACTATAATTCATTGCCTTGAAAGTATTTCTAGGGCAGTTGAGGAGTTTGATATGGATACCTGTGATGACCAAATGGAGGTTCTGGAGACATATATATTGCCTGAGGGTTGCCAGGAAAGCATGGAGAAGCTTAGGGTTTATATGGCTGATGTGGCTATGGAGGAAATACTTTCTATAACCAGTGAGATGATAGAGACAATTAGGCATTAACATAAGATAATTTATAGGCCGATTAGGTGAATTGGGAGGAATGGTTATGAACAATGTATTATTACTTGCAGAGACAAGGAGCTTTACAGTGACCTCGCTTATCAAATTAGTTGAGGAACACAAATATAAAATGATTATGTCAAGCTATGATATAGATGACATACAGGACAAGGAAAAAGATACAAGGGTCATAATAGTTTATGCTGAGGATGCAAATACCGAGGGATTGGTATATATCAAGGACAAGGTTATAGAGAATAACAAGCCAATAATTGTAATCGGTGACATAAATCAGATAAATGATGTGGATGATATTATTCCAAGACAGTTTGTTAAGAAAACCTACATAAGACCATTTAACGTAAAAGAAGTGGCAGACGATATAGCAAAATTTTTGGACAAGGATGAAAGTCATCTTAAGAAAAAGATTTTGGTGGTTGATGATTCAGGAGCAGTGCTTAGAAGTATAAAGAATCTTTTGGAACCTAAGTATCAAGTGATTTTGGCTAACTCAGGAGCGATGGCCATAAAGTATCTATCAGTGAACACCCCGGATTTAGTGTTGCTTGATTATGAAATGCCTATCGTAGATGGCAAACAGGTACTAGAGATGATTCGTTCAGAGTCGGATTTTGCAGGGACACCGGTTATATTTCTGACTAATAAGAATGATAAGGAAAGCGTGATGAGCGTGTCTCCACTTAAGCCAGAGGGTTATCTTCTAAAATCTTTGGATCCAGAGAAAATAGTAGAGTCAATAGATGACTTTTTTGAGAAGAAAAAGTGGACTATAAAGTAGAGAAAAATGAGAAAAGTACAGCTAATGCAAAAGGCATTGGCTGTACTTTTCTTACTCCTTATAAAACACCTTAGTTTCATCTAGGACAGTATACTTTCCCTCGGTGTAATCTACAATAATTACATTGCAATTCTTTTGAAGTCCGCCAGACCAGAAGTGTTCTAGAGAATGACCTTTGATATAAGTCATAATAGCCTTATTCATAGCTCCGTGAGCCACAATCATAACCCTTTTACAACTTCTCTTAAGAGGTTCGATAATCTCTTGCATAAATTCCTTAGCTCTCTCAACTAGGTGTTCCAATGTTTCTCCATTTTCAGAAGGTCTATACAGATGAGGCTCAGTAAAGAAATGCTTAAAATAGCAATTCTCATCCTTGTACAAATCCTCATACCTCTTGCCCTCGGATACACCAAAGTTAAGCTCTCTGATTCTATCATCAGTAATAATTTCTATATCCCTGCCGTTTCTTATAAGCTCAGCGGTTGTATAAGCCCTCTTCAAAGGGCTGGAATAAATTACATCAATATGAGTACCCATAAGATTCTCCCCAGTCTCCTTAGCAAGTCTGATTCCCTCTGGTCCTAGCTCAATATCCGTAGAACCCTGAAGTCTCTTTTCTTTATTCCAGATGGTTTCACCATGTCTAACTATATATAATTCCATAAAATGAATTCCTTTCTAAAGGTGGGACATCGTCCGTTCGTCAATCAGTTAAATATTTTCAATCTGCCAATCAATAGGCTCTACACCGTTAGCTTTAAGAAATTCATTAGCCTTGCTAAAATGCTTACATCCATAGAAACCTCTGTACACAGAAAGTGGTGATGGATGTGGTGCCTTAAGGATAAGGTGTTTTGGATTATTTAACATAGTTGCCTTCTTCTGGGCAAAGCCACCCCAGAGAAGAAAAACGATAGGTCTGTCCTGCTCGTTTACAATTCTTATAGCAGCATCTGTGAATTGCTCCCAGCCTTTGCCTTGATGGGATGCTGCTTGATGAGCTCGAACAGTAAGTACGGCATTGAGCATAAGTACACCCTGATTTGCCCATTTTACCAGATAACCGTTATTGGGAATATAGCAACCCAGGTCATCCTGAAGCTCCTTATAGATATTAACCAGTGATGGTGGAGTTGCAATTCCAGGCTTTACTGAGAAACAAAGACCATGAGCCTGTCCAACATCATGATAAGGATCCTGGCCGATGATGACGCATTTTACATCTTTGAGATTGGTTAAGTGAAACGCGTTAAAAATGTCATCGCCAGGAGGAAATACTTCTCCAGATGCGTATTCCTTGCCTACAAAGTCAAAAAGCTTCTTATAATAGTCCTTTTTATATTCAGGGGCAAGTGCAGCTGCCCAGTCATTTGTAATAGGTGGCATATTTTTTCTCCTTATTAATATAATGAAAATATAAACGTAACAATATTTATCCTACCTTACCACATTTTTCGTTGACACTCAATTAAATTTGTGTTAAGGTTACCTTGTAAATGCGAAGAAGAGGAATAGTAAAGGTTTAGAAGGCTACAGAGAGCTGTCGGTTGCTGCGAGACAGTGCCCTAAGAATTTTGAACTCACCTTGGAGCAGCCCGTTGAACGGTGCAATTTATTTGTATCAGTAGATTGGGACGGAGGCTGACCGTTATAACAGTAGGATATAAGACTTAAAAAGTCCGTATCTGTGAGTGCATACAGTATGTATGAATTAGAGTGGTACCGCGTAAGAACTTGCGTCTCTAAGCTATTATAGAGGAGCAGGTTTATTTTTTTGTAACTAGACAAGGATGAAAACCACCTTTATATAAATCACAGATATGCAACAGCAGGTTGTAGAAGATGTGTGTGGAGCATATATGCCCACAACCGAACCTTAAGAGAGGTTTAAGTAAGTTAAGGAGGTAGTAATTATGAAGAATTTTGAGCATTACAAGCGTGGCTACTATATGCCACCAGTCCAAAGTACAAATTGGGTTAACAAAGAATATGTAGATAAGGCACCTATGTGGTGTAGTGTAGACCTTAGAGACGGTAATCAGGCATTAATCGTGCCTATGAGCCTTGATGAGAAGGTAGAGTTTTTCAAGGAGCTTGTAAGAGTTGGATTTAAAGAGATAGAGATAGGATTCCCTGCAGCTTCTGAGACAGAGTATGTATTCTGCCGTAAGCTTATCGAGGAGAATTTAATTCCTGATGATGTAACAATTCAGGTTCTTACTCAGGCTAGAGAGCACATTATTAAGAAGACATTTGAGGCAATTCAGGGAGCTAAGAATGCAGTTGTACATCTTTACAATTCAACATCTTATGCACAGAGAACTCAGGTGTTTAAGAAGTCAAAGGAAGAAATCTTAAAGATTGCTACAGACGGAGCAAAGCTCTTAAATGATATGGCTGCTGAGTACGGAGTTAACTATCAGTTTGAGTATTCACCAGAGAGCTTTACAGGTACAGAGATAGATTACGCATTAGAGGTATGCAATGCGGTTATTGATATATGGAAGCCGACTCCAGATAGAAAGGTTATAATCAACCTTCCAGCTACAGTAGAGATGAGTATGCCACATGTATATGCTAGCCAGATAGAGTATATGAGCAACAATATGCATGATAGAGAAAATATTATTCTCTCATTACATCCACACAATGATAGAGGTTGTGGTGTGGCGGATGCAGAGATGGGACTTCTTGCAGGCGCAGATAGAATCGAAGGTACATTATTTGGTAATGGTGAGAGAACAGGTAACGTAGATATTATCACACTTGCTATGAATATGTTTACTCATGGTGTAGACCCAGAGCTTGATTTAACAGATATTCCAAGAATTACTGAGATATATGAGAGACTTACAAGAATGCATGTTTATGAGCGTTCACCATATACAGGAAAACTTGTGTTTGCGGCATTCTCAGGCTCACACCAGGATGCTATTGCAAAGGGTATGAAGTGTAGAGAGACTGATCCTAACCAGATGTGGACAGTTCCTTACTTACCGCTTAATCCAGAGGATATTGGTAGACAGTATGATGGCGATGTTATTCGTATTAACAGTCAGTCAGGCAAGGGCGGTATCGCTTATATCTTAGAGCAGAAATATGGCCTTGATTTACCTGCAAAGATGAGAGAGGACTTAGGATACACTGTAAAGGGCGTATCAGATCATCAGCATAAGGAATTATCAGCAGAGGAAATTTATGATATTTTCCATAATGAGTATGTAAATAAGAAAAATCCTATTGAGATGGTTGAGTGTCACTTCAAGCAGGTAGATGGCATTCAGGCCGAGATTAAGATTCTTGTAAATGGAGTTGAGAAGATTTACCATGGTCAGGGTAATGGACGTCTCGATGCTGTAAGTAATGCTATTATGAAGCATTTTGATATATCATTCTCCCTGGTTACATATGAGGAGCATGCGTTACAGGTTGGCTCAAACTCACAGGCTTGTGCGTATGTAGGAATTGACGTGGAAGGCGTAGAGGGTACTATCTGGGGCGCTGGAATTCACAACGATATTATTGATGCTTCAGTTTGGGCACTTATTAGTGCGCTTAATAGAACAGATAAGATTCATAAGTAATATAAAAGAGTGAGATGATTTACTTCATTTCGGTTATAATAAGGACTAGGATAAAAGGGGCTGTGCAAGAAAACTATAATCCGACTGCGACAGTGGTGGAGACTAAGCTGACCGTTTTAAGTGTCAACGTGGACCTACCCTAGGCAGGTCGGTCAGTAAAGTTCCCCATGCACAGCCCCTAACGCGCAATCCCTAGGCAGGTTGGTCAAGGAGTAAATCTCTCGTTCTTTTTGTGTTTTTTTGTTGTATTATATTTCACCTTGTGCTAAAATATATCTGTATATGTTTGAAATTTTTAGGAGGTTAAAGTATGATTTTTGTCAAATCCGAAGACTTAAAATACGGTATGCGAATTGCAAAGCCTATATATAATAAGTCTGGTGTTTTGCTTTATGAGCGTAATACAAGACTCACGCTTCAGGGTATTGAAAGTGTGAAGAATTTTGGCCTCCTTGGACTTTATATATTAGAGCCTGCTGAACCAGTGCCACCTATGACAGAGGAGGATCTCGATTTTGAAAGATTCCAGACAATGGCAGTGTTTAGCATAAGAGAGGAACTTGACAATCTTATTGCTGGTAAAGAGCCAGTTAATCTTAAGAGACTTGCTCTTGCTATTATTACTAACTATGGAAGACTTGATCATAAGATTGCATTTACACAGAATTTAAGAAGTACCACAGATTACATATACAAGCATGTTATTAATACTGCCATACTTTGTGCGCTTATGTCTACTCATGTGCATTTTACTCCTACGGAACAGGAGGAGTTGGTTATGGCAGCACTTCTCCACGACATAGGTAAGCTGTTGCTTCCAAACAAAATTCGTGAGAAGTATGATGATTATGATACTAACGATTTGATTATTGTAAGAAAGTTCCAAAGTGATGGTCTTGGACTTATAAGACCGGAGATGGGAATTGATAGTGGTATTAGAAGAATAGTTGCTCAGATTCACAAGATGGAGTACGGTGATAGCAGAGAGGATACAGGAAAGATTCTTAAAGCGTCTAAGATTCTTAAGGTTGCAAATCTTTTTGATACAATGACTTGTATGAAGTTAAAGCAAGAGGCTGTATCTGAGATTGCTGCAATAAAGTATTTGCTCCTTAATAAGGATGAGTTTGATGAGGAAATTGTTGGTGCATTGGTTAAGAGTATTAAGATACTTACACCTGGTGTATGTATTGAACTTACAAATAAGGAAAAAGGTCTTGTTATCTCAGAGAATCCTCAGAATATTTTAAGACCTATAGTTCTTACCTTTGCAAGTAATCAAATATATGATCTAAGCAACAATGGCATCTATAGAAGACTTCAGATAGTAGACATTATGAAGACTATGGATAATCGTATAAAAGTTGATAGAGAGAGACTTGAAGAGTATATGAATCAGCGCTAGTTAAGCTAGCGCTGATTTTTTGTTAACAGTGAGCCAAGTGGACTCGTGCTTGAGTGGTAATCCATTTGGAGAATGTACATCACTAAGTATGCAAGGATTACTCTTCCAGATAATCAATAGAGAATTTTAGCGCTTCAGATATGCATTTTGCTAATTGCATAACTATATACAGTCTTGTGCTTTGTAAAAGAGAAGGGTTTCTTCCAGCCACACTTACTATACCCGTGATGGATATATCTCCAACAGAAGGCAATTTTTTGTGTACTCCTTTTCCTGGTGCAATAGGACAGTTGCTGAGAGTGATTCTGCCTATATGCTTGGGGTTACCTAATGAAGCATCCACGGCAATAACATATGGATTGTCCATTTTTGAATATATGTTGTCTAATGTTTCCTTTAAATTTAGGGCATGAACAGGTGCTTGTAAATCACCTACAACCTTGTACCTATGATTATAATTCTTTAATTCTGTACCAACCAATGGTCCTAGACAATCTCCAGTGGCTCTGTCGGTACCTATGCAGAGTATGACAGGGGTGTAATTCTCAATTCCTGCATTAGAGAGGTGTGTAGCAATTTTTTTTCCAAGACTTACTTGTGATAAATCATCTATAATATCAAAGTATTCAGTTTCACACTTTCTGGCAAAAATATTATTCATAATAACTCCTGATTTTGTTATATATTTAATCTATGCAATAAGTATTAACAAGTTGTATTATATTTAATCTGAATTATGGAAAAATATTACGTCGAACTTTAAAGAAACCACACTTAATTTGCGAATGATTAACTGTTTTGTATGACAAAATTAGACTAAGGTATTAGTACGCAAGTGTTATTCTTTCACTAACGTTTTTGAACAGGTTTCAAACAAGAAAGGTGGAGGAAAGTATGATTGAAGTAATTTATGACAAAAACAAGGAGCAGGAAGATGTAAATAAGGAAAATGCAGTTAGTATAGGGTTGAAATTACCTAAAAATATTAGGCAAATTGGTTCCCCATCTGGTAAT
Source organism: Lachnospiraceae bacterium (assembly GCA_015057445.1). Lineage (GTDB taxonomy): Bacteria > Bacillota > Clostridia > Lachnospirales > Lachnospiraceae > Coprococcus_C. The sequence continues at coordinate 10,953 of SVEI01000055.1, forward strand.
AAGAGAATCTATATAGAAGATTATGTGGTTACATATTTAAATTACATAGCAAGGCCAGGAAGTACATGTGCTAGGGGAGCAATATTACTAGGAGAAACAAAAAAATCCGATATAGGAGATGTGATATTTATAAGTGGTGCAGTTGATGCCCAAAATATTGAATTTGATATGGATGAGACTGAGTTTACAGAGGAGGTTTGGAGTGATATCTATGAGCAGGTGAAAGAGTTCTTTCCAAATCTTTCAGTAGTAGGATGGTTTTTGTCTAGGATGGGATTTTCTACCGCTGTAAATGAAAAAATAGAAAAGACTCATGTGGACAACTTCCCGGGAAACGATAAAGTGTTATTGATTACAGATTCCTTGGAAAATGATGATGCTTTTTATATGTATCAAAAAGGTCAGCTAGTAAAACAAAAAGGATATTATATTTATTATTCTCGAAATGAAGCTATGCAAGGATATATAGTACATCAAAGAGGGGATATGACAGAAAGTGAAAACAATGAGATAAGACGCAAGGATGAGGAGATAATAAGAGCATACAGGGAAAAAAATAGTGGGACAAGCAGTTCTAGGTCAGAGGGAATTAATCTTATATATGTGGCAAGCTCATTTGTTGTACTAGCCATGCTTGCCATGGGAATAACGGTTATTAGTAATTATGATAAGGTTAAGGATATGGAAGTTACAATTAATAGATTAGAACTAACAGCTGATGGTACGGATGAAGTAGCAGCTGTAATGAATAATCCAAAAGAGGATTATAGTGAAGAGAGGACTGAAGAGCAAATAGAAAATCCTACAGTAACCGAAGTGATTGTTGGTACAGCTTCTGACGTTGAGGAGGTTTCTGAAATGACAACTACTGAGCAAACAGAAGAAATTGAGATAGAAGACAATGAAGCTCAAAATTTATCCACAGAACAAGCCATTTCGGCTATAAGTCAGGAACCGGTTTACTACACAATAAAGGATGGAGATACCTTGGGAACCATTGCTTTGGAGTTTTATGGTGATGTTCAATACGCAGAGGATATTGCAAAAGCAAATCAAATGTCGGTGGATGATAGAATATATATGAATCAGGTTATTATCATTCCTGAAATCCAGTAATTTGTTTTGGGTTATACTGTAGATGTTAATTTGGTTCAGTTAACAATGTGTTATAGCACTTGGACAAAAGAAAATAATATGTTATAATCAAAAAACCCATCAATATTAAATATGGAGAAAAACATGAAAAGAGAAAAACCTAGAACAAAAACTGAAGATAATGTTATATATATGGAAACAAGCGAGGAAACTAAGGAAGCAAACGATAAAAAAGAACAGCTTACTAAGAATCAAAAGAAGGCCAGTTATTTTTTGTTAGTATTAATCATTATAGCTGTCTTGTTTGTTGTTTCATTTCTGTTAAACAAGCAGTATAAGGGTTATAAGGTGGTGGATAGTAATGTTACTGATTACGAGAATACTGCTAATTTTGTTGAGTTTATTAGTGGGTTGTTGAAATATACACCAGATGGAGTGTCTTACATAGATGCCAATGGTAATACTGTATGGTCTGCTGGAGTTGATATGAAACAACCAGTGGCAGTGGTAAGTGGAAGATATGTGGCTATTGCGGATTTAAGTGGTAATACAGTTGGTGTGTTCAATGACGAGGGACCTGTTAGTACAGTTACTATGCCTTACACCATTTGTGATGTGGATGTAGCAAATCAGGGAGCTTTTGCTGTTGTTCTTGAAAGTGAAGAAACAAACTATATAAACTTATATAACAAAAAGGGAGAAATAGTATACGAAATCCAGACTACAATAGATAAAAGTGGCTATCCTTTAGATATTAGTATTTCCGATGACGGAAAGAAGCTATTTACCAGCTATCTTAATATAGAGAATTCGTTGGCTGAAAATAGTTTGGCGGCATACAACTTTGGTGATGTAGGACAAAATAGTAACGCAGATCGAATGGTTGGTGGGTATAAGTTCGAGAATGAAGTGATTCCTAAGGTGGAGTTTATTGATAATGATACCGTGGTGGCTTTTGGTACCCATACTATTACAGTGTATGCTATGAAGGAGAAACCAACTGACAAGGCTAGTATTCAGTTGAAGGAAGATATTCGTAGCGTATTTTACAATGAAAAATACATAGGTATAGTTCAAAATTGTAATGGCGATGATGAGCATAAATATATCGTTAAAGTTTACAATTTGAATGGAAATCTTGAATTTGATAACTACATTGATTTTGATTACAATAATATATATGCAGCAGAAAAAGAAATAATTATTACTGGTGGAACAAACTGTCTTATATACAGGACAAACGGAAGTGTAAAGTATGAAGGTATAATGTCTGGTAATATTATGAGTATGGTTCCGAATAGTAATAATTTAGAATATGTAGTTGTGTATGATGATTTGACAGAAACCATAAAATTAAAACTAGGTAAGACAGAACAGGTTGCTGCTCCTAAAGAGGAAGAGTAATAATGAATGCTTTGACGATAGTAGTAATATTAATATTTTTGATTTTTATAGGGTTAGGATTTGCGAGAGGATTGATTAAATCAGTTTTTAGGTTTGCTTTAACTGCATTGGCCTTGTTGCTTGCATACATTTTATCCCCTATAATTAGCAATGTAATAATTCAGAATACATCAATTGATGATAATATTAGCGATAAAATATATAGTACCATAGAAGAAAAGGTGGAAGAAAAGGTTAGAGAAGAAGTGTCTGATAGTTCTATAGGATTAGATGAAAATACAACTAATCAAATAGTGGATCAGGTTATGGGAGAAGAACCTAACAGAAATACTCAGATAGAATTTATTCAAGAATTAAAACTGCCTGATTTTTTACAGAAAGCTTTGATTGAAAATAATCATTCGGAAATGAAACAAACAATAGGTGTGTCCAGCTTCTATGATTACATTTCAACATATCTTGCCAGAATGATAATTAATGCAATTGGGTTCTTTGTTACGTTTTTATTTTTGAGTTTATTGTTCAATCTTACTTTACTATTGATGAATATAGTAATGAAGATGACAGGATTAAATGGTTTGAATAGAATAGGTGGAGCATTACTTGGTTTCTTAGAAGCTCTTATTATTGTTTGGGTTATATTTATAATAATAGATATGTTGGTTGGAACCCCAATAGGAGAAAACTTAATGATTCAAATTAATGAGAATAAGCTACTTTCTATTATTTATGAAAAAAATGTAATAGCAAGATTTATAGAAAATCTAATAAAGGATATATAGTTATTGTAAAAACAGCTCTTTTTTTGAGAGCTGTTTTTTGTTGCAAATCCTTATATTATGTATATTGAAAAAAACCATTGTAAAAAGTTAAAAAAAAATATAAAAAAGGTGTTGACATTAAAAAATCACTGTGGTATATTCTAATAGCTGTCGCAAAACACAGCAGTTAAAAGTAAATACCGCAAGGATTTATTTTTTTGACTTTAAAAGAACCTTTGACAAATTAATAACATGATAACCCTGAAAATTCTTTAAGAGATTTTCAAAAGATTTAGTACAAATCTTACATTCAACAGAATGGAAACACAAACAGTAAAACAGGGACATTATTTAA
>SVEI01000056.1 GCA_015057445.1 Lachnospiraceae bacterium
TATTAAGTTCGAGTTCGGTTACAACAATGATGAGGTTATTCTTATCGATGAGATCGCATCAGGTAACATGAGAGTTTACAAGGATGGAAAGATTGTAGATCCTGTAGAGCTTACTAAGATTATTAACAATAGATAGTTAGCATAAAAAATAAGCTAGGGCAAAACGCCCTAGCTTATTTTTATGCTAGTCCCTCATCATAGCAAGCTCTTTCACCACCGATGAACTTGGCTCTGGTTCTGGCACACACAAGATGAGCCTCTCCTATGCTGTTTATGCTGATTCTAAGTGGCACTGCCACATCCTTAAGATGCATTCCAATCAAGGTGTCTCCTATATCCATTCCTGCGTCCGCCTTAATATGCTCCACTGCCACAGGATTTGCAAATGTTTTGTATGCAGTGGTTGCAAATGAACCACCAGCCTTAGGCTGTGGCACTACATTTACTATCTCCATGCGTTCTCTAAGTGCCAGCTCCTTCTCTATAATTATGGCTCTGTTTAAGTGCTCACAGCACTGAGCGGCTATGTATATTCCATTGGCCTTTAACGCATCATATATTCCTGCAAATGTAGCCTGTGCCACATCTATACTAGATGCCTGTCCTATGGTTTCTCCGATTATCTCGCTGGAGGAGCAGCCTACCACCAAGATATCGCCCACATCAAGCTTTGCTTCCTTAATCACTTCGTTAGTTGCCTGTTTAGCTTGGTTGTATATTTGCTCCTTGAAGTTTTCTGTTGTTAGTGTACTTTTGTCCATATTCTGTCTCCGATTTTTCTTAATGATTTCACATTATAACAATTCCTAGTTAATACCACAATAAAAAGTTGCAATCCAGTATGTGAATGCAACTTTTTATTACAATATGCTATTATTTGTATCATTAAACTTTTGCTTATTATTTCATCAGCTTTACCAACCTACTGGTTCCTAACCTATCAGCTCCTAGCTCTATAAACTTCTCTGCATCATCAAATGATGATATTCCACCTGCTGCCTTTATCTTCACATTTGGTCCTACATATGTCTTCATAAGTTTTACGTCATCGAAGGTTGCTCCTGATGTTGAAAATCCAGTAGAAGTCTTGATGTACTCTGCTCCTGATGCGGTTACTATGTTGCACATTCTCATCTTCTCGGCATTTGTAAGTAGACAGGTTTCGATTATAACCTTGAGAAGCTTTCCCTTGCAAGCCTTCTTCACTGCCTTAATTTCAGCTAATACGTCGTCGAATCGTCCATCTTTTACCCAACCGATATTTATTACCATGTCTATTTCCTCGGCTCCATTTGCCACTGCATCCGCTGTTTCTGCTACCTTTACTGCTGTTGTGGAGTAGCCATTTGGAAATCCAATTACAGTACATATAGGAAGCTTGCCATCTACATATTCTACGGCCTGCTTCACATAAGATGCAGGTATACATGCTGATGCCGTCTCGTACTTCATAGCATCATCTAATATTTCCTTGATTTCCACCCAGGTTGCTGTCTGAGCTAAAAGTGTGTGGTCCACTATGTTTAATATTTCATTCTTATTCATGTTCTTATATCCTCGCTATTAGGTTATCCACTATTCTTAATTGAAGGTTGGTAAACCTATGTCTTTCCATAATTCTTTATTAATCAAATCATATATAATAAATATAAATTTATAGTGGGAGATAATCCAATATCTCCCACTTTATTATTCTTGTATTACACTAATTTTTCTAAAACGGAATACCCAATAGTTCCCTCTGGCATAGGTACTCCAAAGTTATCTGTAATACTTGCACCAAGCACTGCAAATGTATCCGCATCACCCATCATTCCACCTTCCATAGATGGTGAATATGCGATTAAGAATACATTTTCTCTAGTGTGGTCTGTGCCTATGTGAGTTGGGTCATTGCCATGGTCTGCTGTAAGGATAAGCAAATCATCACCACCCAGCTTTGCCATAAGCTCTCCCAGCTTCACATCAAAGCGTTCTATCTCTTCACCGTAACCGATTGGATTTCTTCTATGTCCCCAGTTGGTATCGAAGTCAACCAGATTAACAAAGCAAAGTCCTGTAAAGTTCTTGTCTGCTATCTCAATAGTCTGCTCCATACCGTGAACGCTAGTCTTGGAACGATGACTTTCGGTAATACCCTCTTCTACGAATATATCGCTTATCTTACCAACGGATATAACATCTAATCCTGCATCCTTCAAGGCATTTAATGCAGTAACTCCGAATGGCTTTATGGCATAGTCATGTCGGTTGCTGGTTCTAGTAAATGCTCCAGCTTTATCTCCAAGATAAGGTCTTGCGATAACTCGACCAACCTTCCACTCATCCTTCATGGTTATGTCTCTTGCTATCTCGCAGCAACGGTAAAGCTCATCTAAACCAAATACCTCTTCATGCCCACATATCTGTAGAACTGAGTCTGATGAAGTGTACACAATCATAGAATCTGTAGCAAGCTGTTCCTCTCCTAGCTCATCTAAGATAGCTGTGCCACTAGCACTCTTATTACCTATAACCTTATGTCCTGTTCTCTCCTCAAGCTCTGCTATAAGCTCTGGAGGAAATCCTGTATCTGTAAATGTTTTAAATGGCTTGGTGATGTGAAGTCCCATCATCTCCCAGTGACCTGTCATTGTATCTTTACCTAAGCTCTTCTCCTTGAGCACCATACATCTTCCCAATGGTTTGTCCACTGGTGGCACCTGTTTTAGTTTACATAAGTTTGCCATTCCCAATTTCTGTAGGTTTGGCATATTAAAGTCATCCATTCTATCGGAAATGTGGCCTAAGGTATTAGTTCCCTCATCTCCATACTTTGCTGCATCCGTAGCAGCACCAATTCCTAGGGAGTCAATGACTACCAGGAAGATTCTTTTATATTTTCCCATAAGCGTTCTCCTATTCTTCTACGAGTTCTGCGCTGCCACCTCAAGTGCAATCTTCATCATATCTGTAAATCCTGTCTGTCTATCCTCTACAGATAACTTCTTGCCACCGTAGATATCATCTGAAATAGTAAGCATACAAAGGGCCTTCTTACCTGCTCTAGCTGCGTTCATATAAAGAGCTGCCGCCTCCATCTCAACTGCAAGAACTCCCATCTTTCTCCACTTGTCAAAAGCAGTAGCGTCATCATCATAGAACACATCTGATGAAAGAATATTTCCACATACTGTTGGAATTCCCATCTTCTCTGCTGCCTCTACTGCAGCTCTTGCAAGACCAAAATCTGCAGTTGGTGCAAATGTTCCTGGAAGGTTGTACTGATGTGCAAAATTAGAGTCTGTACACGCTCCTATACCAATTGCCACATCTCTTAGATTAACCTTATCACTTATAGTTCCTGCTGTTCCGATTCTTATAATATTCTCTACTCCATAGAAATTAAAAAGCTCATAGGAATATATTCCGATAGAAGGCATTCCCATTCCACTTCCGAATACTGAAACCTTCTTGCCCTTATATTCGCCTGTAAAACCAAGCATATTTCTTACTGTATTTACACATTCATAATTCTCTAAAAATGTCTCTGCTATAAACTTTGCTCTAAGTGGATCACCAGGCATAAGAACTGTCTTCGCCACCTGATCTAAATTAGCCTTTATATGTGGTGTTGGAATATTACTCATAACTTGTACCTCCTTGTAATTGCTAACTAAATTTGCCATACTGACAGCCTATGTGCAAGTTACTCGTGTCGGACATTCGTCATATGCATCTGCACACAATTATGTCTGCAAGTTCTCATAAAACATATTCGGTTCATCTGCTCATAGCTCTGTGCATAAATAGTAAGACAATTCGGTTTATCTGTGCATAGTTCATTGCCACACACATAAACATAGCCTACTAAAATTATTGTACGAAAAATCCAGTAAAAAGTAAAGGAATTTACTGTCATATCCGCACCCATTTTTAGCAGGCTAGGGAAGTTAATTAATATTATATTTTTTTGCATCTATGCTTTTAATCGCTCTTCAGTGATGCTCTTTGTTACCCATATATTTTGCTTATAACGAAGTACTCCAACTGTTCCAGCCAGAAGCCAGGTAAGTCCTGTTGCAAGCCACACTGACCATTGTCCAGCGCCAGCCACAAATACCATAAGTACAGAAAATAGTATTCTACCTGTAACCTCTATACCACCATTTATAAACGCGTAGGTGGAATCATTTGCCCCGTTAAGAAGTCCTCTGGTTACATAGATAATACCAAGTGGGAAGAACATTATGCTAATAATCTTAAGTCCCATAGTTCCTATCTTAATTACCGCCAAATCATCTACAAAGCAGCGAATAATTAGCTCTCCAGCACCAAAACAAACCACTAGCATAACTATGCTTATCACACCTACTATTGCCACAGAACGGTGCAATGCTCTTCTAACACGTTGTTCTTGTCCTGCTCCCATGTTCTGTCCTGTAAATGTTGAAACCGCCATAGCTAGAGACGAATATGGTTGCTGTACAAACTGCTCCACTCGGCTTGTTACTGTAAATGCTGTAACAACATTTTCATCAAAGCTGTTAACAAAGGCCTGAAGTATTACACAGGATATGGCAATAGCAAAGCCCTGCATACCAAGTGGAATACCTACCTTAAGGCAAAGCTTTGTAAGCTTAATGTCCAATGCAAAATGCGCCTTCTCTAACTTAAAATATGGATTAATAATAGCAGCTGTAATAAGACTGCCTATAGCCGATACACCTTGGGCTATAATGGTTGCATAGGCCGCACCTTCAACCCCCATTTCAAGGTCGATAATAAAGTATAGGTCTAAAAGTACATTTAGTATGGTTGCTACAAAAATAAAATATAATGGCGTCTTGGCATCTCCCAAGGCTCTCATAACCTGAGATGCATAGTTATATATGGCAACTGCGATTGTTCCTGCACAGATAATGTGCATATATTTTACAGCATCCTCTAACTGATTAGTTGGAGTTCCAAGAAGTTCCAACACTGGTCTTGTAAATATCACTCCAAGCACACTAAGCAGTATTCCTGACAATGCAACAATATAAAAGGAATTGGTAAGGGTCTTTTTAACCTGTTCCTTGTTACCCGCGCCAAAATATTGAGCAACCATAATGCCTGCGCCCATACCTATGCCTTGACATATTGAGAAAAACAGGAACGTGATTGGGGCGGTACATCCTATGGCTCCTAATGAGTCCGATCCCACATGTTGACCTACTATTATACTGTCTGCAATGTTATAAAGCTGCTGAAAAATATTGCCTACTAGCATAGGTAGCATAAAATTAATCAGAAGCCTTGTTTCATTTCCTATGGTCATATCTTTAACCACTGATGTCTTAGCCATAGCTTTTACCTCCTGTATAAATTCTTTGCTTAGTAAATATTTATTTACCTTTGCATTTGTCAAAAGTCATTTAACCACTTTTTATTATTTTATGATATAATGGACCTATACAAAAATTGTACAAATCTCTTCACTGATACATGCAAAGATTTACAGATGTACTTTATGGACTCAAGGTGCACAAATCTGCCAATAAATCTTGCATATCAGTCTAGAAATATATAAAGGAGAAAAAATATGCACGCTCTATTTGAAGTAAGTGATACATTAAATATGCCATTTGAATGTTTCATATTTGACGCAGCCAAGGAGAATTTTCCTATACGCCCACATTGGCACTATTTTTGCGAAATTATTTATGTACTTGAGGGAACTGCCGAAATATTCGACAATGATATAAGCTACAATGTACCTAAGGATGGTTTTATTTTTCTACACCCTAAGACTATCCACTCAATCTACCCGGTGGATGATAAGCCACTTAAATATGCTGTAATCAAACTGGACATTAATCGTCTGTCTGCCACACCATCCTATTCACCTAAGCTTACTAACATTATAAAAAGTGGTGCAGATAATCAGATGCAGATATATTTCCCACCGGAGTTTACTATTGATACAAATTGTAAAAAACTATTTCTTGATTGTGTTGATGAGCTAGAAACAAAAAACTATGGCTATGACCTTCTAGTACAAGCTCACCTCTATAATATTATGATGATTATAATAAGAAAGTGGCAGGACAATGGATTTTCATTTGAGAATGACATATACAAGAAGGACACCTCCTACGATATCGATAATATTACTGAGTACATTGATCAGCATATCAACGAACATCTAGAAGTGGCAGATATAGCAGAACTTTGTGGTATCAGCTACTCCTGTTTTGCTAAGAAGTTCAAGAGAATGTATGGATTTTCTTGCAAGGAGTATATTGAGAGATTTAAGATATTTAAGGTGGAGGACTATCTACTATTTACAGATTTTGACCTGAATTATATTAGCCAGGAAACTGGGTATGCGGATTGTAGTCATATGATTAAGCAATTTAAGAAGTATAGGGGGATTACGCCGAAGCAGTTTAGGACGAGGGGTGGAAGTTAATAAAAGTGGCTGTGCATAATTTACTTTACTAGCCGGCCTGCCTAGGGATAATGCTTCGCTGACACTTAAGACGGTCAGCTGCGCATCACCCTGGCGCGGCCGGAATAAAGTTTTTGGCACAGCCACTCTTGCCGACTGGCTTCCCTGCGAATTTGTCGACACAGGGTATGTGCATCGGAGACAAGCTCGCGCATACCCTGTGTCGACAAATTCTTACACAGTGGCGAAATATAAGCTTGTTACATAGCTTCCCTCTCATCCCAAATACTTCGGTGTAATCGAGAAGTATGACTTAGTTAATCTTAATATACCTTCGCGTCTACCGCTATCTTCAAGATATTTGTCACATCCTGGGCTCTAAGCTCCATAAAGCCGCCACGGACGCCATCTCCTACACCAAGTGTATCTACAAGATAAGGAATATCCTCTTCCTTTGCACCAAGCTCTGCAAAGTTAATAGGCATTCCAATTGATTTTAAGAACTTACGGAAGCAATTGATTCCTTCCTTTGCAGTTGCCTCAGGGTTCTCAAAGTTCATCTCACAACCCCATACTCTTACAGCCATTTGGGCAAATCTCATCACATTATGGTTCATAACATATTCCATCCAAGATGGCATAACCACCGCAAGGCCTGCACCGTGGGCACAGTCGTAAAGTCCTGAAAGCTCATGCTCTATGTTGTGGCTGTTCCAGTCCTGAGAACGTCCCACGCCTACGATATCATTGTGAGCTACCATTCCTGCCCACATAATATTTGCTCTAGCATCGTAGTTATTAGGGTCTGCTATAACTCGTGGAGTTTCCTTAACCATAGTAAGAAGAACTGCCTCACAGAGTCTATCAGTTATTTCAACCTCAGTTGTATTAGTAAAATATCTCTCAAATACATGAGCCATAATATCAGTTGCTCCGCAAGCGGTCTGATAAGCTGGAAGTGTGCAGGTAAGAGCTGGATTTAGGATAGAGAACTTAGGTCTAATAAGGTCAGAGCCCGCATCTCTCTTTAACATTCCCTCTTCCTTAGTTATAACTGAACCACCTGAACCCTCGCTACCTGCAGCAGCAATTGTAAGAACTGTTCCTATAGGAAGAGCCTTTGTTATCTGTGTTTTCTTCAGGTAGAAGTCCCAGAAATCTCCTTCATATGGCACTCCTATTGCAATAGCCTTTGAACTATCGATACATGAGCCACCACCTACAGAAAGGATGAAATCTACTCCCTCCTTACGACAAAGCTCAATACCTTCATAAACCTTAGTATCTCTAGGATTTGGCTTAACACCACCAAGCTCCACATATGGTATATTTGCATCATCAAGGGACTTTTTCACTCTGTCCAAAAGACCTGAACGAACCACTGAACCCGAACCATAGTGAATAAGCACCTTGGTTCCACCATGCTTAGCAACATAGGTTGCAACCTCGTTTTCTCTGTCCTTACCAAAAATGAATTCTGTTGGGCTGTAAAAATTAAAATTCTCCATAAGTTAAAATCTCCTTTACATTATATATTTTCTACTATATATATTTCTACTTTAAGCACTCACCATTAGTCTTAATAACTTCCTTATACCAATAGAATGACTTCTTTCTACTTCTAGCCAATGTTCCCTCACCAGCATTATTCTTATCCACGTACACAAATCCATATCTCTTGTCCATCTCACCTGTTGATGCTGACACAATATCGATAGGCGCCCACATGGTGTAGCCGAGTAAATCTATACCCTCGTACTCTACAGCATCCATCATAGCCTTGATGTGGTTGCCCAGATACTCTATACGGTAGCTGTCGTCCACAGTTCCGTCCGCCTCCATCTTATCGTAAGCACCGAATCCATTTTCCACAATCATAAATGGCACATCGAAACGTTCTGCAAACCAGTTCATAGCATAACGGAGTCCTGTTGGGTCTATCTGCCATCCCCAGTCGCTAGCCTTAAGGTTTGTATTTCTAACAAAATCTGCCTCACGGTAATCGAAGTATGGATTGTCTGCCTTAGCCTCCACCGCATAGGACATATAGTAGGAAAATGCAACGTAGTCAACTGTGCCTTCCTTAAGAATCACAAGATCTTCTTCTGTTATATCAAGATTGTATCCCTTACGAGCAAATTTCTTAGGTAACCAGCTTGGGTACTTACCCTTTACATGAACATCAGTAAACCAATATTTGCCCTGCATAAATCTCTGCGCAGCCAGTACATCCTCAGGCTTGCATGTTGCTGGATAAATCGGACACATAGCAATCATGCAGCCTATCATAAAATCAGGATTAATCTCATGACCGGCCTTTACAGCAAGGGCACTGGCCACCAGCTCGTAATGTGCAGCCTGATACATTACTTCTTCCAAATCCTTACCTTCTAAAAACTCTGGAAGAATGGCTCCTTCCTGAATAAGGTGATGCTCATTTGGATTAGCCTGATTGTTAATCTCATTAAATGTCATCCAGTACTTAACTTTATCCTTGTAACGTTCAAAACAAACTGTAGCAAACTTTACGAAGAAATCGATACATTTCCTGTTAGTAAATCCACCATATTCCTTGGCCATATAGTAAGGCATCTCAAAATGTGACAGAGTGACGATAGGCTCTATGCCATATTTTAGGCACTCATCAAATAGATCATCATAGAACTTTAGGCCCTCTTCATTAGGCTCAGCCTCGTCGCACTTAGGGAAGATTCTGGTCCAGGCAATAGAGGTTCTGAAGCACTTAAAGCCCATCTCTGCAAGTAAGGCAATATCCTCCTTGTAGTGATGATAAAAATCTGATGCCTCATGGTTCGGATAATTCTCTCCCGGGAGAACCCCGTCAGTAACTCTTCTAGGTGTCTTAGTAACATTGTCACCGGCAGTCATAACGTCGGCAATGCTTATGCCTTTGCCACCCTCCTGCCAGCCACCTTCTATCTGATGGGCAGCCACTGCGCCACCCCATAGGAAATCTTTTCTTAAGCTCATAGTTTGTCTCCTTTCTATAGTAAATCATACCTTTGCTTAAAGTTATATAAAGCGCCAAGCAAATTAGAATCATTTAAGAATTTGCAGGTATCTAGTTTAGCATTTGTAAATACATTTGATATAGGCTTTAGCTTGTCCACGTATTTTTGAATACCCTTAATAAAGTCCGGCTCAGCACTGATACCACCACCGATTAGAATAATCTCAGGATCAAGAATAACGAATAGACTTAGGCACATTTTAGCTATGTTAAAATACACATCCTCAAGCATATTTGTCACTAGCTCATCGCCCTCTCTAACCCACTGATAAACCATCTCACCGGTGACTGAACCGTAAGGCATCCCCTTGGCCCTGGCTATATTGTGACACATATTGATAGCCGAACACTGAGTGGTCCAGGTATATGGAAGGCTGTCCACCAAAGTTGGTACATTCATGGACTCCATTAGATTATTCCCCTCTGGAAGCTTGTCCAAATCAGAACGTTCCATATTACTTATTATAAATGACATCTCACCGGCTAGTAAATGCTTTCCATGAATTACCTTTCTGCCACGAATAATTCCACCACCGATTCCTGTTCCAAATACAAGCACACAGGCATCCTTAACATCCTTAGCATTCCCCTTCCAGATTTCAGCTAAGGCAGCACATTTGCCGTCATTCTCCATGGACACAGGTGTGTTGTTGCAGCGCGCCTGAATCAGCTCCTGAAGATGAGCCTCATGAAGGTATCTGATACCGCCTCCGTTGTAGACGATGCCTCGCTTCACATCGATTTGACCAGGGAGTCCCATGGCGATGCCTTCTATGTGGATGAATTCTGTGTGGTCCATAGCATCAGTCTGAAATGGTTTTTCGGGCTGGTTAGTGTTATTCTCACCAGCTTCGTATTCAGGCTGGTTATGGTTAGCATATAGGTCATATATAGCTCCGATGGCTTCTACGAAATCATCCACTCCCTGTCCAACAGCCACTGGGGTTTTGACCTTACCCCTCTCGGTAATATCTCCTTCATCAGTCATGAGAGCGTATTTAATTGTGGTAGCTCCAACATCAAAAACTAGGTACATATATTTCTCCTTAGTAATTATTAGTAAATATTAGCTAGTTATAATTTTACAGTATATAAAGCTTTTCAACAAGCCTAAGTTAGTGGTATTTTCCTCTGCTAATATCCTGAATATATGTAAGCATTCAAGCGAAACTTTTACTATAATATTCCTACACAAAAATTGTATAAATCTATTAGCTATAACTACTATCATCCGGCAGATTTCCCGGTTATCTAACAGGTAATGCTGTGCTGGCAAATTTACAATTAATATCTTGCTCATTAAGTGATTACAGTATAAAATATTTTAAGTATACATTGATACAAAATCACACAGCGAGGACACATTATGAGAAAAATATTTTATGAGGATATTAATATAACAGAGTTTGATGGAAAGGTTATGGCCTGCGAATATGACGAAGCAAGAAAGCTATACAAGGTGTTACTTGATGCCACCGCTTTCTTCCCTGAGGAGGGTGGACAGTCAGCTGACATAGGTAGCTTGGGTGGTCAAAGGGTTATGGATGTGCAGATTAAGGATGACCTAATTTACCACTATGTTGAAAATGCTATGGAAGTAGGTACCACTGTAACCAGTCAGGTAGACTGGAACCAGCGCTTCGACTTTATGCAGCAGCACTCCGGCGAGCATATTTTGTCAGGTCTTATACACAATAAATTCGGTTACAACAATGTAGGATTCCACCTTAGCAACAATGAAGTGACCATGGATTTTAATGGAACTCTTACCTGGGAACAGGCCAGAGATATAGAGCTTGAGGCAAATAGAATTGTGTACCAGAACCTTCCCGTGGAGATACTTTACCCTAGTGCAGAAGAACTAGCTAATATGGAATACCGCAGCAAGATAGAAATAGATGGTCAGGTTAGAATCGTCGCAATCCCTGGAGTGGATATGTGCGCCTGCTGTGCACCACACGTAGCAACCACAGGCCAAATTGGCATAATCAAAATCGTAAGTGTTCAAAGCTATAAGGGCGGTGTGCGACTTAGCATATTATGTGGTGAGAGAGCTCTTAGAGATTATAACGCAAAGTTCGATAGCGTCAGCGCAATAGCTCAGGATATGTCCACCAAACAGGAGCAGGTAGTTGAAAGCTATCAGCGATTAAAGGACGAATGTCAGACATTTAAGTTAAGGGTAAATGAGCTTCAGGCAAAGTGTCTTAACATGAGCTTAGCAGCTCTTCCTAGTCCAAAAGAAAGCGAAAACGCGGTGTTATTTACAGATATAACTGATAATATGGCTATAAGAAATGCTGTGAATGAACTTATGGAAAGATATAGTGGATATTGTGCGGTGTTTGGTGGCTCTGATGGGGCTGGTGGTGATGGTGCCGGTGGAAACGGAGTTGGATCTGGTTCCTATAGATTCGTGGCAGGAAGTAAGAGTTTGGATTGTAGTGAGCTAGCGCAGAAGCTTAGAAATGAGCTTGGAGCGAAATGCGGCGGTAATAAGCTTATGATTCAGGGAAGCGTAGAAGGAAGCAAGGATAGAATTATAGAGGTTATTTAAAGGAGAAAAATCCACCCTATTCGCAATGAGCGGGGTGGATTTTTCTATTTGGAATTATAAATTTGTGAATTTTCTACATCCTTAACTTCCAATCCTAACATTATAAATTCACGAGCAATTAGGTCAGCCGCTATCTTATCACCACACCTAAAGTAGTTAACTTTCCCTTTGCTTTCCTGGATTCCAATGAAATATTTTATAATATCCGTCTTGTCATATTTTGTCGTCTCTACATAATTTTCAATCAAGATAATATCCTTTATATTACCCACACGACAACATTCCTGCAAAATCACCATATAATAATTCAAGCCTATCGCCATAAATCCTTTGAACAAATCATGATACGCAGCTAACATAATATCTGCATTAACCCGTGTTTCATCATATCCATGTTTTTGTATCTCATCTCTCAAATCTTTACTTGAGGTAAAAGCAAACTCGACTTTGTAAGTCACCGCAACACTTATAATCACAATCGCAATGGCTACTATAATCCCCCAGTAATATGGAATGTTTACATTGGAATATTCATTCATTTTAACAATAAGGGCTCCCATAATCAAAAATGTACAAATAATCAAAACAACAATCATCTTGCTAAAATACTGTCTGCGATATTGGTCAACAATCTCATATATATCTTTACCTTTTTTTCTCTTTTTGATCTTTTCCAAACGTGCTTCCATGGTACTATCAACCATCTTTTCAACCGCATTTTCTGGTTTGATGCAACACTTAAAAAAATCATTGATAAAATGAATGCCTACAACTCCCCAAAAAACAGTTACTGCAACAGATACAACAAATACTTCTGGTTTCGCTTCCAAAAAGCCCATTGTGATATCCGAGAATATTAGTAACAGCATTAATAATCCCCACCAAATAAAATTGCTTTTCGCTTCTGCTCTAGCATCTCTTTTTGTCTTTGTATTATGCGTTTTTTCTTTTGGATGTTTATGTTTCATAATTTTTATTCCCCAAATAACTTACAGATAGTTTATATTGCGACAGGGTTGTACTCTTTGTAATAAATCGCACCAATCTACTTAACTTTATATAAAATAGTTATAAAATTATTCTTAATCAAAATAATGTCTGTTGTCATTTATATATTGTTTTAATTTCTTTTTATTATTTTGTATTGTAGCATATCGAATACAATTTGTGAATCCGTTATGAATTTTGAGAATTCTTTTTCTTTTAGAGCATTGAATAGATTAATGTGGTAGTTGGGGATGTATTTTCAAAGAAACAACATACAAAAACCACCCTGAACCCAGGGTGGTTTACATAACTATATCTGACCATTATATGCATCGTAGGTTCTCTCATCAAACAATACCCACTGCACCGAATCTATCTTTACAGGATTATCCTCTAAGAACTTCTTTACAGTGGCAACTGCAATCTTTGCAGCCTTGTCCACTGGAAAGCTATACACCCCTGTAGAAATGGATGGAAATGCAATAGTACGAATTCCATGATCCACAGCAAGCTGTAATGAATTGCGATAACAGTTAGCCAGCAGTTCCTCCTCGTTATCATTTCCACCGTACCAAATAGGTCCTACAGTGTGTATAACATAATCACAAGGTAGCTTGTAGGCCTTGGTTATCTTAGCACAGCCTGTCTTGCATCCATGGAGAGTTCTGCACTCCGCCAGAAGCTCTGGGCCGGCTGCACGATGAATGGCACCGTCTACTCCTCCACCGCCCAGAAGGCTGGTGTTAGCTGCATTGACGATGGCTTGGACGTTTGTAATTTTAGTAATGTCGCCTAGGGTTGTGGTTAGCATGGTTTGACTCCTTCTATGTATTGGTAGGATTGTGAGACACATTTATGCCATAGTCTTTTACTCTTTTAGTCCTCTGAATTTTACAACATTGATAAGTTTGTATGCAACAGCTTCGTATTGGTTCTTGTAGTATGCATCAAAGAAACATTTATCGATGCCAAAACTATTTTGCCATATCATATCAATTGAGATATTATATAAATAATATATCAAATTTCATCTAATTACGGAAGACAAATACACCTATTTTACCTTTTCTTATTTATATAAATATAAGAAAAGTTCCCATAATGCGCTAAGCAAATCCTTGTCCTTTCCGTATATACTATATGTATTGTCCGGACAAGTTCATAATAACTTTTGAACAAAAAAAGTAAATTGTTTTTGGTTAAGTGTAGGTTTTTTTTGCTTAAGTGTATATATATTAATATTTGAATGATAAAAAAGAGGTTGGGATTGAAGTGCACCCCAAATGTTAGACAAAATATAATCTAACATTTGGAGGTGCATTTTTTATGTCAAAATATTCTTATGAGGAAAAACTGGAAGCTGTACTTCGGGTGGTTGAAGATGGCATGTCCG
>SVEI01000057.1 GCA_015057445.1 Lachnospiraceae bacterium
CGTAACTTACGGTAAGAACACTGGTGATACTCCATGTGGTAGAAAGCATGGTCAGCCACTTGCACCTGGTGCAAACCCACTTCATGGTAGAGATAAGAGCGGAGCTTTAGCTTCACTTTCATCAGTTGCTAAGCTTCCATTCATGGATTCACAGGATGGTATTTCTAATACATTCTCTATCATTCCTGGAGCACTTGGTAAGGAAGATCAGGTATTCGCTGGTGACATCGAAATCGACCTTAACAAATAATAAGGACTGAATATATGGATAATGGATTAAGCAATATTGACGATATAGTAGCTATGCTTGATGATATGATGTCAAAGGGACACGGACACGTTAATGTGTCCGTTGACCCTGACCAAGTTGGCAAGAAGGTTGATACACTTGGATGTACAGATTGTGCAAAGGGTGATTTGGCCTGTGCTATTCCAACGCTTCACGAAGGCATAGACGAGTATATGAATCAAGATTAAACATTATATATTAATTATTATAGGAGGATATAACAATGGCTAGTACACAGCAGATCGATAACTTAGTAAGTATGTTAGATGGTTACGTAGAAAAAGGCGGACACCACCTTAACGTTAACGTATACAACAGAGAGACTCTTCTTGATGCTCAGAAGCATCCAGAGAACTACCCACAGTTAACTATCCGTGTTTCAGGATACGCTGTAAACTTCATCAAGTTAACTGAGGAGCAGCAGAACGACGTTATCTCAAGAACATTCCATGAGTCAATTAATAAGATGTAAGGAAATGGACTGAGAGCAGTCGCAGACAATAAAAATACCGAGCGCAAGTTTACTTGTGATTCGGTATTTTTTTGTCTACTTATAATAAAATTATAATATAACGTTAGCATTACTCTTTATTTTCTACTTCTATAAACAATGCATTTGCCGTATATTCTGATGCTTTATACCACTGTTCAGTGGTAGCGTCATATATATTAGTACCATAATTATCCAGTCGTTTAGCTATTTTAAGATGGTATCCGTAATCCTCAAAGTTTATTCCCACCTTTTCAAGTCTACCTTCAATCTCTATTAGGCCCCTCTCAAGCTTTCGCATGTTGTCGGAGCCAGTCCAATCTTGACAGAACATTTCAAACTCATAATTAAGTCCCTCTGCTGTAAGTGGCTCTTCTGGATAAAAAGCATTGTATAATGACACTTCCTCTATCAGTCTCCACATTTCCTGCTCTCTGCCCTGGAAAGTTACTACATCATCTTCAATAGTATATTCTCCCTTGATATGAAGAATCTCCATATAATCATCCATTAGCTGATAACGCCTGACTGATTCATGGTAATCAGCTTCTGCATCCGCATCTAGCCTTGGGTCATGCTTGGGATCATTGTTTGTCAACCATATTACAGAGAGCACTAGTATGCCAAATATAGCTATAAGGGTAATGGTTATTATTATTTGATCTTTAATTTGAGACTGTTTTTTCATCTTAATCCTCCAATTAAATATCCTTGTCTAAGCAACTCATTGTTAACTATTTCTTTTCGCTCTTTTTTATCTAGCCTTTCCCACTCATTATGTGTTACCTCACAGATTTCAACCTCTTTTAACTGTTCGCCTAATGCTTTGTCTTCTATCATTTTTTTCTCAAGACAATTAGGTCATTTCTTCCCACTTTTAGTGGAAACAATTCTTTCACCATATGCATAGTTATGGGTAAAATACAAAATACGTTCCGTCCCACAATTTAAGCATTTTTCATGTGCCACATTAAGTTTGACTTTCATCATTCTAATATTAATCTCCTATTGTACTCTCAGCAAAAAACCACCTGTACTGATTAACTAATTCTCATACCAGTCACAGTATTCTTCAAATAATTGCTCTGCAACCTTTTTACATGCTTCTTCGATTTGTTCATCCGTAGCAGTCTCATAATCCACATTTATTTCTTCTAAATAAGCAATAATCATTTCTTTATAATCATGATAGGACACACCATACATCTCATCATAAATATTTCCTCTTCCTTTTCTATATATCTCTAAAATCTCTATTTCTCTAGGATTATCACAATAGGAATAAAACTCATTCATCAGTTCATCATATGTAGTAGCATAATCTGGATAAAATGTATTAAACAGGATTACTTCATGTTTTACTCTTGCTTCATTTTGTTCCATACTTATTATGGTAATCTTGTCTTTTTTCACATCAAACTCACCACTAATTCTCAATGGATACATATAGTTGTCTAACTTTCTTTCCACTTTAATACATGCTATTCTATTTTTTTCTTTAATGTCCTTTACGATAACTGGTACGATAGCGGCTATCACCAGTAATATAATAACAAGGGGAATTAATATTTTCTTTTTCATATTTTTTTACTCTCCTATTTCTAGTATACGCTTACGGTTTACTTCATTTTTGTTTATGCATAATATACGTATTGAAATTTGAATTTTATGGATTTTTCGTATTTTAGAATAACCTTATTATTTATTTAAAATCGAAGGTATAACACCCCACAACCTCCTTTCTACTAAATTTTTCCATAAAAATCAATATTTTGTATATACAAATGAAAAAATAGGAGGTAATATAAAATGGATTATATATTGTTAAAAATCAATTAGATACACAAAAATACAGAAGACTAATATATACATAATCTAAAAAGAGAAGGGGAAAACAATGAAAAGATTATTCAGAAAAGACAATCGTATAGCTAGATTTGTAGCTATGTGGCTAGTGTTCATAATGGCACTTACTCCGCTGTATGAACATTCCGGATTAAAGAATCCAACAAAGGCGGCGACAGCCTATTTGAGCTGTCCAACTATCTCGGTTAGCGTAGATGGAAAATATCTGAAGAAAACAGATAATGGAGATACTACATTTTCCTTTAGTGTTCCATCTGCTTTTGAGGGCGATAATGTAGACAAAGGTATGGCAACAGAGGTTCATTACTATGGTGATGATGTAGCTGCTGTTAATTTCTCTGCGTCCCTTGCTAATTCAAGTGCGGTGTATGCTGTTACCACTGTGATAGATGAAAATACTAGTGAGACAAAAGAATATCAGATAGCATCCAGCAATTTTGCTGTTATGGGTAAAAAGTATGGTGAAAATGCAGATATACCTACTCAGATTACAGATACAACTAATGCTTTAGTTGGGGACAATAGTGCATCTGCTGATGAGTATTATGCAGTATATGTAAAAGTTAATTCCACATTTACGTATAAAAACACAGACAATGTAGCTGTGGTTGAAGAAGGTTCAGGTAACGTATGGACACTTCAGAAGCTGTATAAGGTTGTTAAGGATACAAGCTTTATTAATGACAGTAAGATATGGAAACAGGGAGAGACTTCCCTGATTTCTGGAGATGTTGCTCAGAGTCCTTTTATAGATGCAAATACAGTAAAGGAAACTGTTGAAGCAGAAGGTAACATATATTTAGGAGATATACTTTATTCATATGCTGAATATCAGCTAAACCAGACTGATATGTGGGTATACAAAAATGGTAACAAGTTGATTTCAGAGCATTCAGAAAGTGTTCCTACTCCATCTTCATTTGCAGAAGGTAAAACATATATAGCCTGGGTTAGCTATTCAGACGGAACTAATATAAGTAATATGTCTGCTGGCAGCTATGTAATAGTTGATGATACTGACCCTATAATGGATCCAAATAAATCAACTACTATACATAACTACAGTGAAAATAAAACACAGGAAGCTGAAGACGGGGTTTATTACTTAGATAAGTCACAAAACTTTAAAGTAACATTCTACACACAGGATGCCAACCCAGAAGACTCACTAACTGTAAAATGCTATGAGGAAGGGGCTACTGAAGCATCTAAAACTAAGACATTCACATTGGATGAAAATAGCAATGGTGCACAGAGCTATTTCAACCAATCAATTATTTCAGAACTTACAGTTGGAACTACATATGAGTTAAAGGTGGTTCTTACGGATAAGGCACAGAATGTTGTTGCTGAAGAAAAATCAATCGCAAAGATTTGTGTTGTAGATAAAACTTTCACAATCAAGTATGACATTGATGGTGTGGTTAATGGAAAGTTGGCATCTCCATGTAAAACTCAACAGGTAATTAATGCCACTATCACTTCAGGTGAAGAACTTGGTAGTGTTGGAATATACTATGATACCGATAAAGAAATAAATAGCGTAAGTATAGAGGGACTTCAACCAAAAGGTGGAATTTATACATACAATTATACATATACATTACCAGCAAACACTTATAGTGATGTAAAGTACGATAACAATATTAAGATTAAAGCAACTGAAAAAGATGGAACTGAAGAGTCAGAAGACTTGTGTAGTAAAACTTATTATTTTGATGTAAATGATCCAAAGGTAAGCAGTGCGGTTAAAACAGGTATTGATTACAGCTTCGGTAGTATAGCTGAAGATGAGTGGACACTAATAACCACTGATATGTTGGATGAAACCACAGACGGGTTTACGCTTCTTGATTCAAATACTAGCGACTTTAAGATTGAAGTAACAGTATCAGACGGAGAAAATGGAAGCGGAATAAAGAGTGTCACAGCGTACACTGATGACACTATGACAGTTAAGATAGGTGACCTTGAAAATACTGACTCTATCGGTACCTATAGTCTTGAAATTACTAATGCAAATTTGAAAAAGATATTGGCAGATAATGGTGGTGTACTAGCGGCATACGTACATGTAGAGGATGGCGTTGAACGAACAGCAAGTAAAACATTAGTACCTACAATAGTTGCAGTAAACCAAGAGCTTATTATAGAGGAAGGTATGCTTACATATAGTGGAACTGAGAAGGCTGTTGATATAACAAAGATTTCTGAAGGGGCATATGACTATAATAACCAATACACACTGAAACTAAAGGTTACATCACCATGTTACATTACAGATGTATACCTGACAAAGGTTGTAGATGGAGTTGAGACAACATTTATACAAAAAACCAACTTAAAAAGTCAGAACGTACCTAATAATCTTAATGGAAGAAAAACACTTAATATAGATATAAGTATTCCGGATACAGTAACTGGCAATGAGCTATTGGAAGACGTTAAGGTTTATGTTGTTGATGACTATGTAGATGTGGATAATGGTACAACTTCCCGTACAAAAGATGCCGGCTTAGGAGATTTGCTCTATGATGCATCAGAGCCAGAGATAACTGTGGATGGTGCGGGTGCACCTTTTGTGGATGATGTTACTTGGTATAAGCCAGAAGGTGACAAAAAATATATTGAGGCTTTGGTTGAGGTAACTCCTGGCTCACAGGCGGTTGAGTCAAAGCTAGATACAGTTACATATAGTATTGATAATTCAAAGTCAAATAAGGCAGATAGTTCGGATGATGTTAGCTTTGATGGAGAGAAGACAAAGGCACAGATAAAGATGAAGATTCCAGAGTCTAAGGATGCGTCAGGAACTAAAATAACAGTCAATGCCAAGGATACAGCGGAGAATGGCATAACAAATAACAACGTTATTATTAGAAAAGTTGATGCTACAGAGCCTTCAATGGAATCCATTGCTATTAATGGTGATAAGAATAGAACATTGCCTGTAGGTCCGAAGGTTGAAATTAAGGCAACTGCCAAGGACAACTTGGGTATTTCAAAGATTGTTATTCAAATATATAAGGTTCAAAATGGTGTTGAGACTTTAGTTGATGAGGACGAAGAAACTTATGCTAAGGGTGATGTGGTTAATAAAGGTGGAGACAGTGTAACTAAGACCTTTGCCTATACTACAGACACGCTTGCAGACGGAGATTATAAGATTGTTGCTATAGCATATGATAAAACTGAGACTGCATCACAGGAGATGATAGCAAGTTTTATAGTTGATGATAAAGCTCCAGTGTTGAATGCAAAGATATTAACACCATTATCAGGTAAAGTGTCAGGATATTATAATGATCCAAAGGTAAAGGTTGAGTTTACCTGTGTGGACAAGTCAGATACTGTTATTACAGTAAAGGATTCTGTAAATAATGGGGCTCCTGTGGAGATAAGCAAGGACAGTATCCATTGGACCGAAGAAGATGGAAAAGTAACTGGTACATTTGAAATATCTAAGGATGGAGCACATAATATAACTATAGAAGCATATGATTGCGGACCAGAAAACAAGGCAAAGCCAGCAAATGTGTACTTTGTTAGAGACACTGATGCACCAGAGATTACTGCTGTATTTAACAGAGGTACACAATATAATGGTGGCGAAGAAATATTTAGAACAGATACTCTTCTTGCTTTCACCGAAAATGAGCTTAATAAGAGTGAGGATCACTTCTATTATCAGTTAACCAAAGAGGTGCCTGATGATGGTACAGTAACAGGTCAGTCAAAACCTACATCAGTTAGAAGCTTTACATATACTGATGAAGCAATATATACAGTGCAGGTTTACTCAGAAGACAAGGCAAATAATAGAAGTGCTACAAAAACTGTAACTTTTAAAATTGATAAAACATCACCTAACATAAGCATCGGTGGTATTGCATCAGGTGGAACTTCATCTACACCAATTGTTATCTCTCTAACTATGCAGGATGTTTTCTGGAGAGAAGCAGAATGTCAGGTGGAAATATCTGTGACAAAGGCAGATGGTAGTACACAACAGTGGGATCCATTTACATTTAATAAGACTGGAAGAACTTCCGTTAATACAGAAGAATTTAGAGAGTCGGGAGTTTACCGTATCGTATTTAGAGCAAGGGATGGAATTGAACAAGACTGGAATACAATAACACACACCTTCACTATAGATACAACAGCGCCTAAGGTAACCCTATCGGGAGTGTCAAACTTTGATGTGACAGACCAAAATGTTACTATTGAATCTGTTATAACTGAAGATTTCTATACATCTAAAAAGATTAATATATCAGGAACGGTTACTGATGAGACCGGAAAGGTAACACCGATTGTAATTGACGATTATAGTCAAAATGCTAACCCTACAACAATTAGCAAGACCTTTAGTGCAGATGGTATATATGATTTAACAATTTCATGTGTGGATGTTGCTGGAAATTCTGATTCTAAGTCGGTACACTTTATTATTGATAAGTCAAAACCAATAATAGGCGACTTATCAGATATTGATGGTAAGATTCTTACATCCTTTGAATGGAATAAGGACCTTGATGAACTTGTATCTGATTTGACAGTGTGTGATGTACATATGTACTTGAATGGACAGGAGTATAATGGAGAAGATGCAGTGGAAGATGGTTCATATATTCTTCTTATAACAGCTGAGGATGAATTAGGACATAAGGTTGAAAAGGAAGCAAAGTTTACACTTGATACTAAAGCTCCAGTATTCATCGTAACAGGTGTTGAAGATGATGAAAAGAGAATTGAACCATACAATATATCTGTGTCACTTCAGCTAGACGAGGATACTCTTACAGAGGTAACATTAAATGGAGAGGTAATAACAATTAATGGAGATACAGCAACGTTTGATGTTACAGAGATTGGTGAGTACAAGCTTTATATGGAAGCTGTTGATGAAGCTGGAAATGTGTCATCAGCAGAGTACGAATTCGAGCTTGAGAGCGAGAATCAGTTTAACTTCTGGTGGATTATAGGAATACTTGCTCTGCTTGCTATACTAATCTTTATTATAATTCTTGTTAAGAAAAACAAAGATAAGAAATAATATAATTTGTGTTTAAATTCGAAGACCGTATGGAAAAACATACGGTCTTTGTTGTTTGAATAAATACGGAGGACATAATATGATAATGACTTAATGTTTGCTTGCGAATTGTCATAAAGTATTGTAATATTACTTAGGTAAACTACATATAAGGAGGATGCATAAATTTGAAAAAAGTAGTTAGAAAATTGTGGGGATATGTGCTCGCTGTAGCTATGGTGATAAGCTTGGGATGTAACATTCCAGCGGCACATGCAGAAGAATATTGGGGAGAAGAAGTTGCCACTGCACAGGATGCTTCAGTGGAGGTTGCAAGTGCACAGGATGCACAGGAAGAAGTTCAAGGTTCTATAGAGGACAATGTAAATAGTGTTGAAGCCATAATAGGTACATTGGACCTTGATAAAGAGATGAATGTTTATAGCAGAACTAAAGAAGAAATAACCAAAAAATTTGTGGAAGCAGTTAATAATCGTGATGCAAAAGTTATCGTAGAAGAAGGCTTGTCAGATGCTCCATATAAGCCATGTATTATAACTGAAAGTGCACAGGATAGTATTTTTAAATTAGCAAATTATTATAGATATTTGACACATTTATCAAATTTAAAGTTATCTACAGATGAGGATTATAGTTGGGAGGCTTCTGCCTATGCAAGCCCACTACTTGATCGTTATTTTGAAGGAAAATTCGGGAATCCCGTACGTGAACCTAGCGATATGTCTGATGAATACTATTACAAATGCTGGAATGCCTTTGGGGTAATATTAAGAAATAGCGAGGATGTGGGTGCAGACAAAGAAGCAGACTTGATTACGTGCTACAGAGAAGTGTTAAATCCAATGGTGACCAAAAATGATGGTTCGGAAAAGTTAAAATCAAACTATAATCAAGGTTATATTTTATATAGAGAGGGAACTCGTGTTTTAGGTGGAGTGACTGGTGATAGCTTTGGTCTTGGAGTTATGGGTAATAGTTACTATAATACAAGTCCTTACCCTATTGCTATGTGGCCAAGTGCTGGATATTTTCCTGTGGAAGAAATATCACAGGATATGATATGGAGTGTAGGTGGAAATCTATATATTTACAAATGTGATGGAAATCCTTCTGTTAAGATTACAGATACAAGTACTGGAAAAGTGTACACTCCTGAAGTAACATATAACAATAATACTATGTATTTTGCGCCACCTGCGGTGGATTCATTTAAAGGAAAGAAATTCAAAGTAGAATTAAAGGGCTTTATATCTGAGGATTCAGATTTGCCAGTTACATTGGCATATACCATCGATTTCTTCTCCTACAGTGATGTTAAGTTAAATATTGATGGCAAGACATATACCTGCGATGAGTACGGAAACTTATTCACTTATCCAGAGATTAACGTAAACTACCGTACCCACGTTCAGACATTTGGCTGGGAGGGTAATGCTAGCGACATAAAAACTTGGAAGTCAAATGGTACCATGTCAGGAACTTCAGGTAAGGCTAAGAGACTTGAAGGAATAAATATAGTTGTTAATCCTAAGACTGCTGATGATAAGTTAGACCTTGGAATTCAGTACACAACTCACTGTCAGTCCTATGGTTGGTTGCCATGGTCTGCAAATGGAGAGATGAACGGAACTGAAGGGGAAGCTAAGCGTCTTGAAGCAATTAAGATTCAG
Source organism: Lachnospiraceae bacterium (assembly GCA_015057445.1). Lineage (GTDB taxonomy): Bacteria > Bacillota > Clostridia > Lachnospirales > Lachnospiraceae > Coprococcus_C. Next base: position 9,375 of record SVEI01000057.1, read on the forward strand.
CTTACAGGAGAGCATGCTAATCTTTACGACGTGTACTACCGAGTGCATGCCCAGTCTTACGGCTGGCTTGGTTGGGCTAAAAATGGAGCTCCAGCTGGAACAGCAGGCTATGGAAAGCGCCTTGAAGGAATCCAGATAGTGGTGGTTAAGAAGGGGGCAAGCTTCAATCAGAAGATGGAGGGAATTACTTCTGCCCGCGCAGAGGCATTTGTGGCTAAGGCAGGAGAGTCACCTATCGTTAACTATGCACCTACAAGCAACACAAACCCTGTTGTACCAGGTGCCCAAAATGTAAATGTAGCATATAGAACTCACGTACAGTCCTATGGCTGGCAGGCTTGGAAATATAACGGTCAGATGAGCGGAACTTCTGGTGAAGCAAAGAGACTTGAAGGTATTAATATAGAGCTTCGCAACAAGGATTGTAGTGGCGGTATAGTATATACAACTCATGTACAGTCATATGGCTGGCAGGGTAAGCTTAGTGACCAGTCTACCTGGAAGAAGAATGGTGAGATGAGCGGAACTTCCGGCGAGGCAAAGCGCCTTGAAGCAATTTGCATCAATCTTACAGGAGATATGAGTAAAAAGTACGACATTTACTATAGAGTACACGCACAGTCCTACGGCTGGCTTGGCTGGGCAAAGAATGGTGCCCCAGCAGGAACAGCAGGATATGGAAAGAGACTTGAAGGAATACAGATAGTTCTTGTTCCAAAGGGAGGAGCAGCACCTGGAAATCATCAGGGAGTTGTATCCGCTAATGCAAGTGCTTATGTAGAGAAAAAATAATATCAAATTAATCAGTAATCTAGGAGCAGTATTATGGATGGAATTATTCACTCAATAGAAACCTTCGGTACCGTTGATGGACCAGGTATTAGATATGTAGTATTTGTAAAGGGATGTCCTATGAGATGTCTATATTGTCATAATCCGGACACTTGGCTTATGAAAGGTGGAGAGACAAAATCAGTAAATGAGATTTTGGATGATTATGAGAGATATAAGCCTTTCCTTAAGGGTGGTGGGCTTACTGTTACCGGTGGAGAACCACTGCTTCAGATAGATTTCCTTATTGAACTATTTGAGGAGGCAAAGAAGAGAGATATTCACACTTGCCTTGATACATCTGGTATTCAGTTCAGAAGGAATAAACCAGATATACTTGCAAAATACGAGAGACTTATGAAGGTAACAGACCTAATTATGCTTGACATTAAGCACATCGATCCAGAGCAGCATAAGGCTTTAACTGGTCAGCCACAGGATAATATTTTGGATTTTCTTAAGTTTATGGATGAACAGGAGAAGACAATCTGGATTAGACATGTGTTAGTTCCAGGCATTACCCTAAATGAAGAATACCTTAAGAAACTTGGAACATATCTTGCTAAATTTAAGCAGGTAAAAGCACTTGATGTATTGCCTTATCATAATATGGGCGTGGAAAAATATGAGAAGATGGGTAAAGAATATCCACTTGCAGGTGTCCCAGAAGCCACAAAGGAACAGGCCATATGGGCCAAGGATATTATTCTTGAAGCTATGAAGGAAGAACGTCATCATCTCATAGAGACAGGAGAGTTCCAGGCGTAAACAAAGGTAATAAAACTTATGATTGTTGCATACCATTATAAAAAAAGATGGTATAAACATGCATAACTATAGTAATAAAAATATTAAAAATAATGAGAAAAGAGAATTGCACCCTGTATGTAGATGTGCCATTCTCTTTTTCTTTGCATTTTTCTTCTCTATATTAATCATAGACAATTCCTATGAAGGTTCCCAAGCCATTAGAAATATATCTGGTAGGCATTCTGTGGAAACTGTTAATGGTCAGGTGGCTACCTATCAGGATGTAGAAAAAATGGAATCTGTACTTGTGGTTGTAGACCCAGGACATGGTGGTAACGATCCAGGTAAGGTAAGTGGGGATGGCGTATTAGAGAAGGATGTTAATCTGGAGATATCATTTGCTCTTAGAGATGAATTAAAAGCAAGAGGAGTAGAAGTGGTCATGCTTAGAGAAACTGATATGAATTTAGCCACTCAGGGAGCAACTAATAAGAAGTCATCAGATATGAAAAATAGAGCGGCTATTATAAATGAAAGTAACCCAGACGTGCTTATTAGTATTCATCAAAACAGTTACACAGACCCGTCGGTAAGAGGACCGCAGGTGTTTTACCATAGTGCATCCTCCGAAAGTGAAATCTTTGCTAAGCTTCTACAGGATAAGCTTAAAAATATTAATCCCAAGTACGCCAGAGAAGCAAAAAGTGGGGATGATTATTACATACTAAATAAAAGCATTTGCCCAGGGGTAATAGTTGAATGCGGATTTTTAAGTTGTCCAGAGGAAGCTGCGTTGTTAACTAGTCAGATTTACCAACAAAAAATAGCATCAGCCATTGCCGATGCTATTTGCGAAACATATTAAATTTTAATATCGATGTTGGTTCCTACAAATGGATTTACAGATTGCTCCATCATCTGAGTAAGCATATCTCCGTTAGCTTCTACAGAGTTGAGAGTTTTCTTAAGCATAGATATATCGATTACATCCATCTTGTTGGTACCTGATAATGAAATATTAGTGCTACTAAGTGATGTTATATTCATATACTCACATCCTTCTATTAAGTATGGTTTGTTCTATATAGATTATATATGTAAATCCTAGAAAATACAATGATTAATTGAACTTTTCTAGGATTTTTTATGTTTTATTGTAGGGAAAGTTCGTTTACATAATGTTTCCTGTTGAAAGCTGCTATATAAGTGATATAATAAATGTAACTATTGTGGTTATAGTTACATTTATTGTGTAATTATGCCGATATATAGTATATATGGGGTTTCTTTGAAGGAACAGATTTAAACCAAAGATTTCCTTTATATGTAAAGAAACTGTGACGTCCAAGATTATCTTTGTAACAAGTTGTAACATTTTTGTAATAATTCTATTGACAAGGGGGTTGAGTGTTGCTATAATGACACTGTGATGAGTTGTAACAAATTTGTAACATGTTTTCGGAAAGGAAAATTATTGGAGGTAATAAGAATGAAGAAACCATCTAAAAAGTGGTTGGCTTTAACTGCATTAGCCAGTATTTCGTTATATGTATCGGGAGTACAAATGGCAGATGCTAGTGAAGTTGTATACGATGATTCTAACGTAAGCATAACATCTGCCGTAGACAGATACATTGCTACTAACGATAATCCAGTTGCTAATATAGTAGAAGGATATGAGGAACCTACAGATGTTTCAGAGGAGTCACTTTCTATGAGCGCTTCATCTGATACGGTTAACTCTCAGGGCCCTAGCGCCACCATAGAGGAGGTTAAAAAACCGGAGTCGTCATCAGGTTCGGTTAAGGTTAATAACGCAACGGGAGAGATTTCCATTGTAGGTGAAGAATCAGAGGATACTGATGAGCAGCAGACAACAGAGACAACAGATAATAATGAGGTAGCAGAAACTACTGAGAGCAATACTACAGAGACAGCTAGTAATGTTGACAATACATCAACTGATGGATTTGTATATGCATTAGCAGATCCTGATATGACAGGTAGAGCTGTTGTTACAGCAAGTGGATCGGTTAATATAAGAAAGTCAGGAAGTGTAGACTCTCCTAGAGTTGGAAATATTAATGCTGGCGGAATTCTTACAGTAAAGGAAAAAGGTTCTGAGTGGTCTCTTGTGTCATCTGGAAATGTAACAGGATATATGAAGAATGAATTCCTTGCATTTGACGGAGACGCAGCTACATATGCAGCAAGTAACCTAAAGAAGGTTGTACGTATCAATACATCATCTCTTAGAGTAAGAGCAGCAGCTAATGAGAACAGTGAAACTCTTACACTTGTAACTGAGGGAAGTGCATATGGTATAGAAGAAATTGGTTCAGGTTGGACCAAGATTCACGTAGACGATTCAATCTCTGGTTATGTTAGAAATGACTACATAATCTTAGATTACACTGGACCAGTAGCTCATGTGGTTACTGACGCACCAGCAAACTCTGGTAATACTGGCAGTACAACTGAGAGTACTACTACAGAGTCAAGTGGTATTACTACACCACCATCATCTAATCTTGGACAAGAAATCGTTAACTATGCTTTACAGTTTGTAGGTAATCCTTATGTATATGGTGGAACATCTCTTACAAATGGAGCTGACTGTTCTGGATTTGTAATGAGAATATATGCAGATTATGGATATACAATACCTAGAACTGCAGATGTTCAGGGTACCGCAGGAACAGAGGTTTCACTTAGTGCACTAGCACCTGGAGACTTAGTATTCTATGATAACGGTACAGGATCTATCAAGCACGTTGCTATGTACATTGGTAATGGACAGGTTGTTCATGCAAGTAGTAGCACAACAGGTATTATTATAAGTAATGTAAATTATAAGCCACCATGTAAGGCGGTTAGAATAATTAATTAGTTCACTACACACCTTCTATTATTAAATGTGTGTTTCAGGAGTTGTCAATCGGTGATTGACAACTCCTTTTATGCGCGTTGCAATGAGCCATGCACAGATGAATCGAACTGACTGCTGTGTGCTTGCACACGGGCAGGCAGATTCGAATTCATCTGTATACGGCGAATGCCGCGACACTGAGCATGCAAAGCATGAGAAGTGTGGTCATGGCGAATTAGTATTTATGACGAATAATTTTCAAAATATTCAAAAATTTTGTGAAATATGTAAAAAAACCTTTAAAATAAACCAGTTTTATGATATAATCGCAATAATATATCTTTCCTGAGATATATTAGTTTGACCAAAAAGGAGTGGGGCATTATGAATTACATCATTAGCGGAAAAAACATTGAGGTTACAGAAGGATTAAAGTCAGCTATTTACGATAAGTTAGGAAGACTTGAGAAGTTTTT